>JBIKVA010000006.1:0-32287 GCA_044357085.1 Steroidobacteraceae bacterium
TCGGGCACGCGCCCTGTCGCTGCTCGGGCTCGCGGTCTATTTCGGCCAGGTGACCGGCATGGTGACCGGCGCGATGCTCGGTGCTTCGCTCGGCTGGCGCGACGTCTTCATCTACGCGGGCCTGCCCGGCATCGTCGTCGCGGTGCTGGCGCTCGCGACCGTCCGCGAGCCGGTACGGGGCGCGATGGAGAACTCGCCCGTCGCCAGGCGCGAGGAGGGTGTTCCGCTCGGTGCGGCGCTGCGCACGCTGTGGGGTTACCGCAGTTTCCGCAATCTTTGTTTCGGCTCGGCGCTCGGCGTGTTCGGCGGGCAGGCGTTCGCGGGCTGGTCGGCACCGTTCCTCATGCGTTCGCACGGGGTGGACCTGACCGCGATCGGCACCGTCTTCGCGCCGCCGTACCTGCTGTCGGCCCTGGCGGGCACCCTGATCGCAGGCGTGCTCGCCGACCGCCTGGTACGTCGCGATCTCAACGCTCCGGTGCGCGCCTCGAGCTATGCACTCGCTTTCGCCACGGCCTGTCTGTGTCTCGCCTGCTGGGTACCGTCGTTCACCACCGTGGTGCTGCTCACCATTCCGATGGGGCTCGTCGGCGGTGGCTGGATATTGCCGATGCAGTCGACCACGCAGAACGCCTTGCCCCCGGACTTACGCGCCACCGGCACCGCCGTCTTCTGGTTCGTCGTCAACCTGGTCGGCATCGCCGGCGGGCCCTGGTTCGCGGGCATCCTCTCCGACCTGCTGGCCGCCCGTTTCGGCAGCGAGTCCCTGCGCTACGGCCTGCTCGCCGCCATTTCCGTGAGTTTCATCGGCGCAATCATCATCCACCGCGCCGCCCGTAACTTGCATGCGGAAGCCGCTGCGATGGGCATTCGTCATCGGGAGGGTTGATGAACACCTCGAGGTCACACAGTTTCAACTTTGCCGATTTGCTGGCCTTGGTGGCGGCCGAGGTTCCCTCGCGCACGGCGGTGGTGTGCGGCGGGCAACGGCTCTCGTATGCAGAGCTCGCCGTGCAGGTGGAGCGGCTCGCGGCCAGTCTCGAGCGGCGAGGGTTGCGTGCCGGGGACACCGTGGCGCTGCATCTGGGCAACCGGCCCGAGTATCTCGTCGGATTCTTCGCCGCGTGTCGCCTCGGCGCGCTGCCGTTCAACGTCAACTACCGCTATCTCGAGGCCGAGCTCGAATATCTCTACGGCAATGCGCAGGCGGCCGCCGCGCTGGTCGAAGCGGAGTTCCGGCCGCGTGTCGAAGCGCTCGCCTCGAGGCCGCGCATCCTGATCGAGGTCGGCGATGCGGCGGACGACGATTTCCACGCGGCCATCGCCGCGGGCAAGGAATTCGGTACCGACGCCCGCGCGCCGCGCGATGACGATCAGTTGATCATCTATACCGGCGGGACCACGGGCATGCCGAAGGGCGTCGTCTGGACCCATCGGGACATGCTCATGGCATCGCTCGGTGGTGGCGGTTTCTTCTCCCGCAAGGGGCCGATCCGCACGGCCGAAGAAATCGTCGATCGCGTGCGCGAGTCGCCTCCGCTCGTCACCTTCCCGGTGGCGCCCCTGATGCATGGCGCGGCTCTGTGGGCAGCGCTGTCCTCGCTGTTTGCGGGACATACGCTCGTGCTCCAGGCGGGTCGCGGCTTCGACGCCGCCAGGGTTCTCGATGTTTGCGCCGCGGAGCGCGTCAACATTCTCGTCATCGTGGGCGATGGCATGGGCCGTCCGCTCGCCGATGCGCTTGCGGCCTATCCGGGACGCTGGTCCCTCGAAGCCCTCGTCCACTTGGGGTCGGGCGGTGCAGTGTTCTCGCAGGCGGTGCAGCAATCTTTGCGCGACTCGCTGCCGCGGCTTGTCACCGCAAGTTCGTTGGGCTCCACGGAGTCGGGCACGCTAGGCGCCGGCGCTGCCGACGGCGAGGGCCTCATGCGCTTCCCGCCGCGCGCCGACATCCACGTGGTTTGCGACGGCCAGCGTCTTGCCGCAAGCGGCGAGACGGGAGTGCTGGCGCGCAGCGGTCCGTTGCCCGTGGGTTACTTCGGCGATCCGGAGCGTACCGCGCGCACCTTCGTGACCATCGACGGCGTGCGCATGTCCCTGACCGGCGATTTCGCGCGCCGCGAGGCGGACGGGTCGGTCACGGTGCTCGGTCGCGGCTCCACCTGCATCAACACGGGCGGCGAGAAAGTGTTCCCCGAAGAAGTCGAGCAGGCGCTGAAGTCGCACCCCGCCGTGCTCGATGCGCTGGTCGTGGGCTTGCCCGATCCGCGCTGGGGCGAGCGCGTCGTGGCGGTGGCTTCGCTGCGCGCCGGGCACGCGACGACGGCGGAAGCCCTGCGCGAGCACTGCCGTGCATCCATAGCCGGCTACAAGTTGCCGCGCGCGGTGGCCTTTGCCGAGGAGATCCGCCGCACCAACACCGGCAAGCCGGACTACGCGTGGGCGCGGGAAACGGCCCTCGCCGCAGGGCTCTGAGGAGTCTGTCTCAGCCGGTCCGTTTCAGGAGACGCGGGCGAGAGGCCAGCCCGGCGTACCCGGCACCACGTGCACCCCCTCGACCGGGGCGAGGATCCGCCGCGTCTCGCTGCGCGGGTGATAGAACTGCTTGTACCAGATGCGCGCCTTGTGGAAGGGGCCGTCCGCCGGCAACTGCATGATGGTGAGCGCGGGCCGCTTGTTGCCCCAGACTTCGAAGTCCTGCAGGAACGCGAGCCGACTCGATTCATTGAAGCCGCGGGCGGCTTCCAGGTCGGCGGCGGTGGGCACGGCGTTCGGTGCCTTGACGAGCAGTCCGTGCCACACCTCGATGACGCCATCGTCCACCGGCGTGTGGGTGATCATCAGCACCGTCTCGAAAAGTCCGGTCAGGTGCGACACCAGTATTCCCGGGCCGTGGTAGACGGTGTCGGTGTAGAGCTTGTCGTTCGGCCCGGCCACCAGGGTGCGGTGGCCGCCTGCCTGCCGCTGGATGGCCTTGTGGCCGCGGAACTCGTTTTCAAAGAATTCGACGGTCGAGCCGTGGATGGGGCCGAGGTGGGGCAGGTCGGCGATGTTGTCGATCACTTCCTGCGGATGGCTCGCCATCACCCCGAGCTTGTCGATGTTCCACGGCACCCAGTGCGGCTGGCCGTACTCGGCCAACGGCGGCAGGTCGAAGTCGGGTTCACCACCTTCGGGGTCGTGCCAGACGAACACCACACCCGCATGCTCGCGCACCGGCCAGCTGCGCACCTGCGCGGCCTTGGGGATCGGGCCGTCGTAATAGGGAATGTGGTTGCACCGGCCGTCAGGCCCGAAGCGCCATGCGTGATAGGGACAGCGGATGTTGTCGCCCTCGACGTGGCCGTCGCGCGCCGTGTACGAGGTCCGGTTCTTCGCAAGGTGCGTCCCCATGTGCGGACAGTAGGCGTCCAGCAGGAAGACCTTGCCGCTCTGCTTGCCGCGGTACAGGGCGAAATCGCGCCCGAAATAGCGCACGCCCTGCGGCTGGTCGGTCACCTCGCTCGAGAGGCCCACCATGAACCAGCCGCGCGGGAAGGTGTGCGGCCCGATGTTGTACTCGGCCGTGGTCGCCATGGCGTCAGACGAAGAAGTCTTGCGGTTGCTCGCCCATGTACATGCCGCCGAGCGTCGAGCCGATCAGGTTCGGATCGTTGGCGACGTGCGCGCGCGCGGCGTTGGCGTCGAGCCAGAAACGGATGATCGGACTGTCGGTGTAGATCGCCCGACCGCCGAGCAGCGGCATCAGCTCGTCGATCAGATCGGCGCAGCGACGGCCGATCTGCGAGGACTGGTAGCGGTAGCGCACGCGCTGCTCGAGGCTCAACTCGCCGCCCGCGCGCATCGCCGCCATCATCTCGTCGAAATTGCGGTAGAGCAGTGTCTTCATCTCGTCGATGGCGGACTGCGTGCGCGCCGCTGCGAGGATGGCGCTCATGTCCTGCTTGGTCGCCTTGCCGGTGTTGGTCGATACCCGCTTCTTGCCGATGTCCGTGAACGCGTTCAGCGCGCCCTGAGTGGCGCCGATGGCGGCGGTCGACACCGAACGCACGAACACCTGGGCCCACGGCAGCTTGTAGAGCGGACCCGTGTTGACGGCCTGGCCGGGGTTCGTGCACATGAAGCCGTCGATGGCCTTGTGCGTGCGGTAGTCCGGCACGAAGACGTTTTCGACCACGATGTCCTGGCTGCCGGTCGCCTGCAGGCCGAAGGTGTGCCAGTTGTCGAGGATCTTGTAGTCCTTGCGCGGCACCAGGAAGGTACGCATCTCCGGCGGACCGTCCTTGTTGAAGATCAGCGAACCGAGCAGCACCCAGTCGCAGTACTCGCAGCCGCTCGAGAAGCCCCAGCGTCCCGAGAGGCGGAAGCCGCCTTCGACCACTTCGACCTTGCCGACGGGCTGGTAGGACGAACTCACCAGCGTGTCCGGGTTGCTGCCCCACACTTCGGACTGTGCGCGGTCATCGAAGAGGGCGATCTGGTAGGGGTGGCAACCGACCACGCCGAGCACCCAGGCCGTCGACATGCAGGCCTCGGCAAGCGTCATCTGCACGTCGAAGAACACCTGCGGGTCCATTTCGAAGCCGCCGTAACGGCGCGGCTGCAGGATACGGAAGAAACCGGCTGCGACCATTTCGCGCATGGTTTCGGCAGGCATCTTGCGCGATGCATACGCTTCGGCCTGACGGGCCCTGAGGGCAGGCAGCATCGCGCGGGCGCGACGGACGAGTTCTTCCCGGGAAGGGATCTGGTCTTCGAACACGTGGGCGGCGGCGGTAGCCATGGATTTCCCCTCTGGTTAAGTGGACCCTGATGCGATCGACCCTACGCCGATGCTATCGCGGGGGGTTGGGGCGCGCAAGGAAGGTGCGCAAAAAACCGCGCCTCATTTTACGAATTTGAACAGTCTGCCGGTTGGAAAGCGCATTCCGCGTCGTTTTCGGAGGCGGGTTCTACGAACCGGGTTTGCCGACCGGGTGGGAAAGGCTCTATCTTCCCGTCTGGTCCGCAGCGACCGGGGGAGGCCGATGACGACGAACCACAGCGCGACTGCCGCAGCGGGGGCGGGCGGTCCGCCGCTCGCAAAGATGCAACCGCTGCCGAGCGGGTACGAACTGCACTACCACGATTTCGGGCACGACACCGGGCACGACACCGACGGTGCGCACGGTGCCTCGACGGTGGTGTTGCTGCAAGGCAGCGGCCCCGGCGCCAACGGCTGGAGCAACTTCCGGCACAACATCGGCCCGCTGCACGCTGCGGGACACCGAGTGATCGTCCCCGACCTGATCGGCTTCGGCTATTCCTCCAAGCCCACCGGCATCGACTACACGCTCGATCTGTTCGTCTCCACGACGCTCGAGCTGCTCGATGCCCTCGGCGTCCGCGAATGCACGCTGGTCGGCAATTCTTTGGGTGGCGCGGTGTCGATCGGCGTCTGCCTCGCGCGCCCCGGTCTCGTCCGCAAGCTCGTCGTGATGGGTTGCGGCGGCATCGAAAGCACCGAAACCTACTTCAAGATGCCGGGCATCCAGAAAATGGTGTCGGGTTTCGTCGGGGGCGAGATCAACCCCACGTGGCTGCGCGGCATCCTGCAAATGCTCTCCCACGACCCCCGCCACGTCACCGACGAGCTGGTTGCCGAACGGTTCGCCATCCTCCAGCTCATGCCCAAGGACGTGCTCGGTCGCATGCGCGTCCCGGACCTGACGCCGCGTCTGCCCGAGCTCACCATGCCGATCCTCGGCTTCTGGGGCAGTGAAGACCAGTTCTGTCCGGTGTCGAGCGCACTGAAGCTCGTCGCCGCCTGCCCGCAGAGCGAGGTCATCCTCTACTCGCAGGTCGGGCATTGGGTGATGATCGAACGCGCCGCAGAGTTCAACCGCCATGTCATCCGCTTCCTCGGCATCTGAGTCGACGGCACCGGCCGAGCCGGCGGCGCGCGCAGCCGCTGTCGCTGCGATTGCCGAAGAGTTGCACGCGGCGTGGCGCGAGCGGCGCACGCTGCCGCCGCTGCGCACGAGTCATCCCTGGCTGACCATCGACGATGCCTACGCGATTTCGCTCGGCTTCATCGCCCGGCGCACCGCGGCCGGCGAGCGCATCGTCGGCAAGAAGATCGGGGTCACCAGCAAGGCCGTGCAGGACATGCTCGGCGTGCACCAACCGGATTTCGGCTTCCTGACCGACGCCATGCAGGTGCCTGACGGCGGCACGATCGTGATCGGCGAACGCATGATCCAGCCGCGCGCCGAGGCCGAGATCGCCCTCATCCTCGGTGCACCACTCAAGGGGCCGGGCGTGAGCGAGGCCGATGTGCTTGCAGCCACCGCGAGCGTGGCTGCCTGCTTCGAGATCGTCGATTCGCGCATCGACCGCTGGGACATCCGCATCGTCGACACCGTCGCCGACAACGCCTCCTGCGGTCTGTATGTCCTCGGCACGCAGCGGATTTCGCCACGCGGGCTCGATCTCGCCGCCATGGAGGTCCGGGTCCGCAAGAACGGGGCGCCGCTCTCGCGCGGCTTCGGCTCCGCGGTGCAGGGCTCGCCGCTTGCGGCGGTCGCCTGGCTCGCAAACACCCTCGGGGCGTACGGCGTCTCGCTCGATGCGGGCGACGTGATCCTGTCGGGGTCGCTGGTACCGCTCGAGACGGCCCGCCCCGGAGATGTGTTCGAACTCGAACTCGATCATCTCGGTGGCGCATCGGTGCGCTTTTCTTAGGAGTCCCTTGCGTGCAACCGACATCCCTGCCCGGCGTGCAAACCGAAATCCTCGTCGTCGGCAGCGGCGCGAGTGGCTTGACCGCGGCGCTCACCGCCGCCGACCAGGGCGCTAGGGTGCTCATCATCGAGAAGGGGCACCTGTTCGGCGGCACCTCTGCGACTTCGGGCGGCACTATCTGGATTCCCAACAATCACCTCATCGGTCCCGCCGGTGGCAGCGACAGCGCCGAGGATGCGGAGCGGTACATCAGCGAACTCGCGGCAGGCTTTTCTTCGCCCGAGCGCATCCGTGCCTTCGTTGCCCATGCGCCGCGGATGTTCCGCTATCTCGATCAGCAGACCGACGTGAAGTTCGAGAGCCTCACCAGATACTGCGACTACCATCCCGAACTGCCCGGCGGACGGCCCGGATACCGCAGTTGCCAGGCCCTGCCGATTGCCTGCGACGTGCTCGGCGGCGAGTTCGAGACGCTGCAACCGCCGCATGTCGGTACCACGGCTTTCGGTCGCATCAACTGGACTGCGCGCGAGGCGCACCCGCTGATCACCCAATCGAAGGGAGCCAAGCAGATCTTCCTCAAGATCGCGGCAAAGTATTACCTCGACGTCAGGCAGCGCTGGAAGACCCCGCGTGACCGGCGTCTCACCGGCGGCGGGGCTCTGGTGGCGCGCCTGCGCTGGTCTTTGCGCAAGCGCAAGGTGCCGCTGCAGTTGTCCACCGAACTCGTCGACCTGCTCGTCGAGAACGGCAGGGTGGTCGGCGCGGAGGTGCTGAACAACGGCATTCCGCAACGCATCCATGCGAGTCGCGGCGTGATCCTTGCCTCCGGCGGCTTCGAGCGCAACGCGGAGTTGCGCGCCCGGCATCTGCCCGGGCCCACCTCGACGGCGTGGTCGGCCGGCAACCCGTTCAACACGGGTTCGGCGACCGTTGCCGCGCTGCGGCTCGGCGTGAAGATGTCGAACCTGGATTCGGCGTGGTGGGCGCCGGGATACAAACTCGCCGATGAGGACCGCGCCCGGCCGATGTTCGTCGAGCGTTCCCTGCCGGGCTCGATCATGGTCGATGGCGCCGGCCACAGGTTCTGCAACGAGGCGGCTTCCTACCACGTCACCGGTGGTCTCATGGCCCGCGGGTACCGTGCCGAGGACGGCGGCACGGTGCCGAGCTGGTTTGTCTTCGATGCACGCTACCGCGGCAAGTACGCGCTCGGTCCCATCTTTCCGGGACCGCCCAGTTTCGATCGCAGCATCCGCCCCAGCATGCGCGCGATCCTGCGCTCGGCCGCGTCCGTCGGTGAGCTGGCCGAGAAGATCGGCGTACCAGCCGCCAATCTCGTGGCGACGGTGGAGCGCTTCAATGAAAACGCTGCGGGCGGCAAGGATCCGCAGTTCGGGCGTGGCGAGAGTCTCTACGACCGCTACTACGGCGATCCTGCGGTGACACCGAACAGTTGTCTCGCGCCGCTCGCCAAGGCGCCGTTCTATGCCATCCCGATCCAACCCTGCGACATCGGCACCAATGGTGGCATCCTCACCGACGAGCATGCGCGCGCCCTGCACGAGTCCGGCGCTCCCGTCCCGGGGCTCTATGCCACCGGCAACTGTTCTGCCTCGCCCATGGGCAAGAGTTACCCCGCCGCCGGTGCAACGCTCGGACCGGGCATGACCTTCGGCTATCTGGCCGCGCTGCACGCGACGGGTCGAAGCCCGGACTAGCCCCGACGATGCGCGCCTCCCGCCAGGATGTCGGCAGCCGCCCTCTGCTCGAGGCGGACATCACTTCGCCGCGCTTGTACGGTGACATCCGCGCAATCGATGCCGAGCTCGCGCGCTTGCGCGCAAGCACTCCAGTCGGCTGGGTGGACCGCGAGCCCTATCGGCCGTTCTGGGCGGTCCTGCGACACGAAGACATCCTCGCCATCGAGCGTCAGCACGAACTCTTCATCAACGAGCCGCGCCTCTGCCTCGTTCCCCGCGAGGTAGAGGAGAGTTCCGCCTCGCCTGCGGCGGGCGGTCTGCGCGAGACTGCGAGGGTGATGCTGACCCTGGCGCGCCTGTCGCAGCGGCCGCTGGGCGATCTCGTCGACTGGTTGCGGGCCCGCGAGGAGAACCGCCGGCGCGGCAGGCGCGAGCGGGTCCGCACACTGATCGACATGGATGAGCCCGAGCATCGCAAGTTCCGCGAGATCACGCAGTCCTGGTTCATGGGCGCTGGTGTGCGTCGGCTCGAGGCGCAGGTCGAGTCCATGGTGCAGCGCTCGATGTCGCGCATGCGCGAATCCGGCAGCGAGCTCGACTTCGCAAGCGACGTTGCCGTGTGGTTCCCGCTGTCGGTGATCATGTCGATCCTTGACCTGCCGGAGTCCGATGCGCCCTTCATCCTGCGCTGCACGCAACAATTGCTGAGCGCCAGCGATCCGGAGCTGCGCAAGTCCGAGGCTTACGGCGTCGACGTGGTCGGCGACCTGTTCGGCTATTTCCGCGACATCGTCCGGCATCGTCGCCGTCATCCGGGCGAGGATCTCGTCAGCGTGATCGCCGGTGCGCGCATCGACGGCCGGCCGCTCGGTCCGGTCGAGACGCTGTCGTACCTGCTGATCGTCGTCACGGCGGGGCACGAGACGACGAGTGCGGCGCTGGCTGTCGGCATGCAGGCGCTTGCGGAAAATCCGCTCGAACGCGCGCGGTTCGTGCCGTCGGCGGAGATGACGCGTTCCCTGGCCGACGAAGTCGTGCGCTGGAGTACGCCCGTGAGGCATTTTTGTCGCACCGCGACGCGCGATACCGAAGTGCGCGGCGTGCGCATCGCCCGCGGCGAATCGGTGACGCTGTTCTTCAACTCGGCGAACCGTGACGAGACCGTGTTCGACGATCCTTTCGCCTTTCGCATCGATCGCAAGCCGAATCCGCATCTCGGCTTCGGGCATGGCGTTCACCATTGTCTCGGCAGGCTGCTGGCGCTCACCGAGATCCGTGCGTTCTTCGCCGCGCTGCTGCCGCAACTCGCGGCGGTCGAGGTGGTCGGCCAGGTGCGCGGCATCGAAAGCAACTTCACGGGTGGGCTGAAGAGCCTGCCGCTGCGGATGAAATGGCAATGAAAAACTGGACGATGCTGCTGGTGCTGGGGGTGTTTTGCGGCGCATGGCCCGTCCGGGCTGCCGACCCGCCGGCAGATCCGCGAAAGCTCGCTGCCGCGCAGCTGGAAGAGGCGCAGGCTTATCACGTCGGCACGCTCGCCTATCTCTACGGCTTCCCGATGGTCGATCTCGTCCAGAACATGTATCTCGAGACGCGTCGTATCGACGGCTCGCAGACCGTGCAGGTGCCCATCAACCACTTCTATCGCTCGGCACAACTCGTCACGCCGGCGACTTCTGCCGGGCTGCGCGCACCGAACAGCGATACGCTCTACCTGCGCGGCTGGTTCGACCTGAAGGACGAGCCCATCGTGGTCCGCGCGCCGGATACGGCGGGTCGCTACTACACACTGGCCATCACCGATTTTCATTCCGAGGTGCAGCACGTGGGGCGGCGTACCACCGGCACCCGCCAGCGCGACTTCGTGCTCGTCGGCCCCGCCTTCAAGGGAGAACTGCCGGCCGAGCTGACCGTCGTACGCGTACCGACGCAGCAGGCCTGGATCCTCGGTCGGGTGCTGGTACGCGGCGCGCAGGATCTGGACGCGGCGTCGGCGGTGCTGGCCGGCTTCGAGACCGTTCCCTTGTCGCAGTGGCGGCAGGGCGTGCGGCGGACGCCCTCGGCCACGGAGCTGCCTGTGGGCGAGCCCTGGAAGCCCACCGAGACGCTCGAATTCTTTGCCGTGCTCAACTGGTGGCTGCGTGACAACCCGCGTACCGCTACCGAGGAAGCGCTGCTCGCTCAATTCGATGCGCTCGGATTCGGGCCGGGTGCGGTGTTCGATGCCGGCAAGGCTAGCGAGGCCGCGCGGCGCGGGTTGCAGCGCGCCATCGACGATGCACGGGCGATGCTGCGTGCAGCCTCGCGCCGTCCGCTGACCGACGTACGCAACGGGTGGATATTCCCGCTCGCGCTCGGCCGCTACGGCTACGACTACCTGATGCGAGCGACCGTGGCATTCGGTGGCTACGCGAATCTGCCGCAGGAGACGGTGTATGCGGCGCTGACCGGCGATGCGCAGGGCCGTCCGCTCACCGGCGAGCGCGATTACCTGCTGCGCTTTCCGGCCGGCGCCCGTCCGCCGGTCGGGGCGTTCTGGTCGCTCAGTGCCTACCGGAATGCGGATTTTTCGTTCATGGAGAATGCGGCGGGACGCTACAGCGTCGGCGACCACGTTCCGGACTTCCGGAAGGCGGCAGACGGCTCGTTCGTGGTTCGCGTCTCGACGAGTCCGCCGAAGGATCCCGCGGAGAACTGGCTTCCGGTCGGCGACGGACCTTATTACCTGATCATGCGTCTCTACGAGCCTGCGCCCGAGGTGCTCGACGGGCGCTACGCGCCGCCACCCATCGAGTAGACGGGCCTCAGCAGGTGCTGGAACCGCCGTTGAGCGGAATCATCTGGCCTGTCATCCAGCTCGCCTCCTTCGACACCAGATAGGCCACCGCCGCGCCCACATCCTGCGGCGTCCCGGCGCGACCGACGGCCGTCACCTTGCGCGCGATCTCGTCGTAGCCGTAGTTGTTCATGGCGCCCAGCGAGAGCACGTTGACGGTGACGCCGTCGGGCCCCACTTCCTTGCAAAGATTTCGCATGAAGCCGATGGTCGCGGCCTTGGCGGCAGCGTAGTCGGTGAGCCCCATGCTCTGGCCGAGACGCCATGATTCCGAGGAGATGGTGACGATGCGTCCGAACCGGCGTTGCCGCATCGCGGGCAGCATTACGCGGCACAGATCCACCACGGCGCGGAAGTTCAGATCGAGCTGCCGCTCGAAGTCGTCTTTGCCGAGATGTTCGAAGGTGCGCAGCGACGTCGACATGCCGAGCGGCACGCCGGCGTTGTTCACCAGCGTGTCGATCTCGCCGCGGTGATCGCGGGCAAGGGCCGCGAGCGACTCGGGCACGCCCGGCGCGGTGATGTCACCGGGTGCCGGCGTGACGTCGAGCCCCTCGGCACGCAGTGCGGCGGCGGCATCGGTCGCGCGGTCGGCATGGTAATCGTTGAGCAGCACGCAGGCGCCCTGGGCGGCTAGTGCGCGCACGATGCCGAGGCCCATGCCCTGACCGGCGCCGGTAACGAGCGCGATGCGCCCCGTGAGGTCGAATAGACGCGTCATGGCATGTCGCTCAGCAGAGGTGTGGACGGTGCGCTGGTGTCGATCGTGGTGCCGCCGTTGCGGATCGCAATCGACATCTGCGGTTCGGAATAGCTGTGACAGGCGCCACGCATGACTTCGTGGTGGGTCACCGGCCGGCCGGCCGAGGCCTCGACGTTCCAGCTGCGTGCCCGGCTGACGAAGTAGCCCTTGTGCAGCACCAGCGCGGCCTCGAGGTCGTCGCCGGTGAACGTCGCATTCGCCCATGATGAAAACCCGCGCAGCAGTGGCCGCCCCGCGAGATCCGCCGGCTCGAGGATCTTTCCTTTGAAGGTGCGCCAGCGCAGCACCGGCTCGCCGTTCCGGTGCAGTGTGCTCCAGACCGGGTCCGGGTATTCGTCCGGCACGGCGACGTCGTAGCGGCGCTCGCCGCCGCGGCGCGCGTGGGCCATCGCCAGAGTGCACAGATCATGCAGGTGGGTGCAGTGCTGTCGCGGGTTCTGCTCGCTCACGATTGTTCGCCACGAGGCGTCGAGCGGCATGCCTACGAAGCCTCGCAGCGGCCCGTCTGCCGATGGGCAGGTGCTGAGCGGAATCCGCAGGAACACCGGCTCCAGCGCCGTGATGCGCCGACCATCGTGACGCAGCAGCAATCGGAACGAATGGTAGGCGTCCTCGACGCCCGCGCGCACGAAGCCCTCGCCGGCGATGAGCCGGATGCGACGTCGCAAGGCGCCGCTGCCGAAGCCCGGATTGCGGTCCGCGAAGCTGCGCGGATCCGCGTCCGGGTTGCTGATCGGGTTCATGAACGTGCCGAGTCAGCCATGCGCGAGGCGAAGAGCCAGTAGGCAAGCGCGGGAATCGCGGCGCAGCCTGTGGCGAGGATGAAGAGCGGCGTGAAACCGCCGGTCTCGGCGAGCCGGCCGGCGAGTTCGGGTCCGACGAAAGCGCTGACGGCAAATGCGGCGGGTACCAGCACCACGAGCTTGTTGCTGCGGTCGAGCTTGGCGATCGCTGCCGTCTGGTACACGCAGCACATGGTGAAGGCGCCCTCCCAGATCCAGGCGCCAAGTGCATACGCCATGAAGGAGGAGGGCGAGGCGAGCAGGGCCACGCCGAGGCCTATGACCAGCAGTCCGAGCACGTGCGGCCACCGGTTGCCGAGCCGGTCGCCGAGCAGGGCGACGAGCGCGGCGCTGAGACCGCCGACGACCTTCAACACCGAAAACACGAGTCCCATCTCGCCTGCCGAGACGCCGATGCTGCGTCCGATACGCTCGATGAACACCCAGAGCGCGACCTGACCGCAGGCGAACACCACGAAGATGCCGAGTGCGAGCCAGGCCGCGGGGGCGACACCCGTCGATGCAACACCGGCCGATGCAACGGCCGCCGACCCCTGCACATCCGCCGCCGGCATCGCCGGGCCACGCGGAATGAAGAACGCCGCAAGTCCCATCGCCACCACGGCGGTGGCCAGCAGCATCATGCCGCCCTCGATGGCGCGATTCGCGATCAGCAGCGGCAGGAAGAACAGCAGCGCCGCGACGATCACGAGTTCGGTGAGCAGGCGCACGCCGAACGCGCGCTCCTTGTTGAGCACCTCACCGACCATGCGCATGCCCAGCGAATGCATGAGACCGGCGGCGAAGCCGAACGCCGCCAGTGGCAGGTAGGGCGCGCCTTCGCTGCCCGCGCTCCACATCAGCGCGCCCGCCGTGCCGGCCACGGCCGCGGCGGTGGCGAGCCGCCACGGGACGCGATCGACCCACAGCGGCCCCAGCAGCGTGCTGATCAGGTAGCCGCCGGTACAGGCGCTGCCCAGGGTGCCGAGTTCAGCAGGACCGAGTGTCAAACGGTCGGCGAAAGCGCCGAGCAGGATCGGCAGCGTGTTGAAGGGCAGTCCACCGATCGAGGAAGCCACGCTCGCTGCGAGCAGGAAAATGAAACCCCCGCGTACGATTCGTTCGCTGTCCGTCATGGCTGTTCTTGTCTCCAGGTAATGCCGCGCGCCGCATGCAGCCCGGCGCGACGGCCAGAAAATACTCCATCGGCGATCGACAGCCCCGAGACATAGAGCCCGGAACTCACGCCCACCGCCGTGCGACCGGCCGCGTACAGGCCGGCGATGCCACACCCGTCGGCGTTACGCACCTGGCCGGTGCATTCATCGACCACGAGTCCACCGAGCGTGAGCGTGGGGCAGGGAAACAGCTTCGCCGCGAGTCCGACGTCGATGGCCATGAAAGGCGCCTCGGCGAGCGGCGCGCAATCCTTGGAGGGCTTGCCGAACTCGTCCACCGCCTGGTCGGCGGCAGCTTTGCGGTAGCGCTCGACGGTGCGCTCCAGTCCTGCCGGGTCGATGCCCACCTTGCGGGCGAGCGCGGCGAGGCTGCGTGCCTTGCGACGGCCGAACATCATGTTGAGTCTCGCCAGATCGCGCTGGAAGGGCAGGGTCTTGCCCGGGGCGATCTCGGCGCGCGACTTCTCGATCAGCCGCCCGTCGAGGATCAGCCAGCCCTCGCCGCCGTGATGCTCGGCAAGTTCGTGGCCGAGCTTGGCGCCGTAGGACATTTCATTGACGACGCGTTCGCCACGCCGGTTGACGACGATGCCCTCTGCCCACGCCTTCGGAGGGTTGATGAATCGCCATGCGGAGACGTTGTCCATGCGTCCGCTGACGCCGCCCGCGGAGAGCCCGAGATGGATGCCGCTGCCATCATCCCCCGGCGTACCGAGCGGATAGCCGCCGACGTAGCGCGGGGCGTGGTGGGCGAGCATGCGACGGTTGAAGACGAAGCCGCCCGCCGCCAGACACACGCCGGCATGCGCGCGGACGTAGCGCACCTTGCGCTGCGAGGCTTCGATGGCGGCGGCCTTCTTGAAACGGCGTACCGCGAATCGCAGCAGGTAGCGGGCCCCGGGCAGGATCGGCGGGATGAGCGTGTAGAGCCGTTGCGCCGCCGCCTGGTGCGCGACGAACTCGTCGCGCGCGGCACCGGCGGGCAATTCGAGCACCTTGGCACCGATCACCCGACCGCTGCGATCGACCAGCAGCTGCCGAGCCTCCGTGTAGGGCATGAAGTCCGCGCCCTGTGCGCGCACCCAGTCGTGCAGCGGCCAGACGATCGAGCCCCCGAGTCCCACGGCCGTGAGCATCTGCTTGCGGCTCAGACGTCCTGCGCCACGGTGCCCGCGTGCGGCAGGCGTGGCACGGGCCGCGTACTCGGGCAGCAAGGAGTTGTCCGAGTGATAGAGGAAGTAGTCGATCTGCGGATAGGAGGTCTTGTCCCGGTAGAGCGTCGGCTTGAACTCCACGCCCTTGGCCATCAGCCAGTCGACGGTGTACGGACTTTGCACGCAGAAGCGTCGCAGCGTGTCGTCGGACACGCAGCCGCGGATTTCCATCGACAGGTAATCGAACATGTTTTGCGGTGAGTCCTCGACGCCCGCCGCTTTCTGGATCGAGGTGCCGCCGCCCGCGTAGAGCACGCCACCGCTCGCCGCGCTCGCACCGCCGCCGGCATGGCGGTCGATCACGGTGACGCGCAGTCCGTGTTCGAGCGCTTCGGCCGCGGCGCTCGAGCCGGCAGCGCCCGAACCCACGACGAGGAAGTCCGTGTCGAGGTCCCAAGAAAACGCCTCCGGGTCGTCGATCACCTGTGCGGGTTCAACCTGCGAGAACCAGGGCGTCTTCGTCGTCATGCGACACCTGCGGTGTTGGTCGGCAACTCGCGCAGTGCGAACCGCTGCACCTTGCCCGAAGCCGTGGTGGGGAGCGCTTCGACGAAATGGACGCGCCGCGGCACCTTGTAGTTCGCCATGTTGTCGCGGCACCAGGCGATGAAGTCCATCGGCTCGAGCTGTGCGCCCGGCCGCAGCACGACGTGCGCGGCGGCGACTTCGCCGAGTCGTTCGTCGGCAATGCCGATGACGGCGACCTGCGCAACGGCCGGATGGGCGCTGATCAGGGACTCGATCTCCGCCGGATAACAGTTGAAGCCGCCGACGATGAACATGTCCTTCTTGCGATCGGTGATGCGCAGATAGCCGCGTTCATCCATGGTGCCGATGTCGCCGGTGTGCAGCCAGCCCGCCGCATCGATGGCGGCGTCGGTGGCCTGCGGGTCGTCGAGATAGCCCTGCATCACGTTGTAGCCACGCACCCAGAGTTCGCCCTCCTGGCCCCGTGGCAGTTCCGCGCCGGCCTCGTCGACGACCCGCACCTCGACGCCAGGGAGCGGCGCTCCGCAACTACGGGCGATCGTCTGCGGATCGTCGCCCGGGCGGCACATGCTGACGGTGCCGGTCGACTCGGTGAGTCCATAGCCGGTGACGACAGTGCGAAAGCCGAGTTCGTCGCGCATGCGCTCGATCAGGGACACCGGCACGTTGGCGGCGCCGGTCACCGCGAGGCGCAGCGACGCGGTCTGCGCCCGATCGAGCGCCGGATGCGCGAGCATGGACTGGAACAGTGTCGGCGGCCCCGGCAGCACGGTGATGCGATCCGCGGCGATGCGGCGGATGACCTCCGCCGCATCGAACACCGCCATCGGCAGGATGGTTGCGCCGGTGATGAGGCAGGCGAGCCAGCCCGCCTTGTAGCCGAAGGCATGGAAGAAGGGATTCACGATCAGATAGCGATCCTCGGGTCCGAGACCGACGATGGCGCTCCAGGCGCGGAACACCCGTACGTTCTGGCCATGGCTCGACATGACGCCCTTCGGCTGGCCGGTCGTGCCCGAGGTGTACATGACGTCGGCCAGATCCTGCGGACCGAGTTCCGCAAGTCGCCGCTCGAGCTCGGCCCGCTGACTCGAGTCGGCGCGCGAAAGAAAGGCATTCCAGCTCGCGCTGCCGAGTTCGACGGTCTGCGCGAGCTCAGGCAGACTTTCGCCTTGCAGCATCTGCGCGAAGTCGAGTCCGAGAAAACGTCCGGAGTGGCAGAGGATGCGTGCTCCGCTGCGGCGCAGGATGTCGCCCGCCTCGCGGCCCTTGAGGCGGGTGTTGAGCGGCACGATGGCGGCTCCCGCGGATTGCGCCCCCAGCGTCGCGATGATCCAGTCGGCGCCGTTCGGGGCCCAGATGGCGACACGATCGCCGCGCTCGATTCCCGCGGCCACGAACGCGGCAGCGGCGGTATCGACAAGCGCCTTGAGTCCGGCATAGCCGAGTTGCAGCGGGCCGTCCTCGATCGCCACGGCGGTGCCGAAGCGGGCCGCGGCGAGGGCGAGTACGCCCGGCAGGGTTTGCGGTCCCTCCGGTTGCATGTTTCGTCGCTGACCCCCGTCGAAAAATTCGCGACCGACCGATGAATTGGTACTAGAATTATCTTAAACGTAAATAACATAGCACTTTTTTACGCATTCGCCATGCAAGGCAGGCAACTGGACGGGGCTCTCGATTTCACCGGCAAGGTGGTGCTGGTCACCGGCGGCACGAGCGGCATCGGGGCCGGCATCGCCACGCGTTTTCTCGAGGCCGGTGCCAGCGTGGTGGTGTGTTCGCGGCGGCCACCGGCACAACTGCCCCGCCACGGCGAGCGGCTCGCCGAGTACGAGCCTTGCGACGTGCGCAAATCGGCCGAGTGTCACGCCACCGTCGAGCGCATCCGCGTGCGGCACGGTCGTCTCGATGCGCTCATCAACAATGCGGGTGGCGGAGTCGAGGTGGCCTCCGCCGAGGCCGACCCCGCGCTCATCGAAAAAATCATCCAGCTCAATCTCACCGCGGCCTTCTTCATGGGTCAGGCTGTCCATCGGGTGATGCGTGTCCAGCCGGAAGGCGGCTCCATCGTCAACATCTCGAGCGTCTCGGCGGTACGGGCTTCGCCGTGGAGCGCAGCCTATGGTGCGGCGAAGGCAGGGCTCGTCAATCTCACCGAGTCGCTCGCCATGGAGTGGGGTCCGCAGAACATCCGCGTGAACGCGCTCATTGTCGGCTTGGTGGCCACCCCCAATTCGCTCGCCCACTACGGCGGCGCGGCGGGCGTCGAGCGGATCGGCCGCATGCTGCCCCTGCAGCGCATGGGCGAGCCACGGGACGTCGCCGATGCCTGTCTGTATCTTTGCTCGCCGCTCGCTGCCTACGTGAGCGGCGCGCAGCTCGCCGTGCACGGTGGTGGCGAAAAGCCCCTGTTCCTCGATCTGGCGCGTCCGCAATGAGAGCCGGTGAGCCGGCGTGCAGCGCGAAATCTTTCACCGCGACTTCATCCTGAAGGAGTGCATCGATGTCCGAGTACAAGCCGAAGGTAGCGATCGTCACCGGTGCGAGCCGTGGAGCGGGCAAGGGCATCGCCCTCGCGCTCGGCGAGAAGGGCATGACCGTATACGTCACGGGTCGCAGCACCCGCGAGGAGGATCATTTCCTCGGCGGCACGGTACAACGGACTGCGGACGAGATCACCGCCGCCGGAGGCAAGGGCATCGCGGTGGTCTGCGACCACGAGCAGCCGGCCGAGATCGAGGCGCTGATCAAGCGCGTCGAGCACGAGCAGGGTCGCATCGACCTCCTGCACAACAACGTCACCTTCATCCACGACGACCTGATCCTTCCCGAGCCGTTCTGGAAGCGCTCGGTCGATCTCGTGAAGATCCTCGATGTCGGCCTCAAGTCCGCCTACTACGCCTGCTATTACGCAGCGCCGATCATGGTGCGGCAGGGCAGGGGGCTGATCTCCTTTTCGTCGTCTTTCGGTTCGGCCTGCTACATGCACGGCCCCGCCTATGGCGCGCAGAAAGTGGGGGTAGACAAGTTCGCCGCCGACATGGCCGTGGACTTCGAGAACACCGGCGTCTGCTGCGTCTCGCTGTGGATGGGGCCGCTGCTCACAGAGCGCTCGCAGAAGGCCTTCCGCGAGCGTCCCGACCAGTACGCGCCTTTCCTCGAAGTGGTCGAGACACCGCAGTTCTCCGGCGACATCCTCTACGCCATCGCCTGCGACGCCGACAACGCCAAGCTCTCCGGTCAGACGCTGGTCGGCGCGGAGATTGCGCTTCACTACGGTCTCAAGGACCGTAACGGCAAGCAGCCGCCCACCTACCGCGAGATGCTCGGCGAGCCGCGCAAGCAGCATCCGGCGCGGGTGTACTGAACCTCGATGGATCCACGCGAGCTGCGCAAGGTCTTCGGCCTCTTCACCACCGGCGTGACTGTGGTGACGGCCGTCAATCCCGGTCCGGAACCCGTCGGCGTCACCGCGAACTCGGTGACTTCGGTCTCGCTCGACCCGGCGCTCATTCTTTGGTGCCTCGCCAACAAGAGCAGCAGCATGGGTGCGTTTGCGCAGGGCAAGCCGTTCGCGATCCACGTCCTCGCGGCCCACCAGGCCGACATCGCACTGCATTTCGCGCGCTCGGGCGGTGCCAAGTTCGAGGTCGATCCGTGGTGGCGCAGTCACCCGCAGCCGCCCGAGATCGACGGTGTGCTCGCCCGCATCGAGTGCCGGGTCACGGCGCTGCACCCGGGCGGCGATCACACGATCATCGTCGGTGCCATCGACAGGCTCGCCTCGCGCCAGGCTGCACCGCTCGCCTTCCACGGCAGCCGCTTCGGACGCTTCAGCGTCGATCAGGCGGCGGCTGCGGTCGACGCCTGGCCTGACCCGCGCGGTACCTGGATGTGATGCCGGAGAGCCGTTGATGGCGGAGCTCCCCCCGCGCCTGCTCGAAGGAAAGTGCGATCTGCAGCTGCCGGGCGGTAGTCGACGCAGCTTGATCGCGAGTTCGCCAGGCGGGACGGGGTTTCGTCTCGCCTGAGCGTCCACCGCCTTTTGAACACCGCAATGGCATCCGTTCGCCAAGGAGACAGCAATCATGAAGTACGACTTCGAGGGCAGGGTGGCGTTGGTCACGGGCGCGGCTTCCGGTATCGGCCGGGCGACCGCCGTGGCCTTTGCCGGTTCCGGTGCGGCCGTCGTCGTCGCGGATCTCGATGCCACGCGCGGCGAGGAGACCGTGTCGCTTGCGATCGCGGCCGGTGGGCGAGCAGCGTTCCAGCGTTGCGACGTGGCCAGTGCCGCCGACATCGACGCCCTGGTCGCCCGCGCGGTCAAGGAGTTCGGGCGTCTCGATTTCGCGCACAACAATGCCGGCATCAACAGTCTCGCCGTCGATGAGTGGGAGACGCCGATTTGGCAGCGCAGTCTCGACGTCAATCTGACCGGCGTCATGCTCTGCATGCGGGCCGAGGCGGCGGTGATGCTGCAGCAGGGCAAGGGCGCGATCGTCAACACCGCCTCGATCAGCGGTCTCGTCGGCAACGCTTCGCAGCCCGCCTACACGGCGACCAAGCACGCCGTCGTCGGGCTGACGCGGCACGGCGCCCTGAAGTGGGCACGCAAGGGCATTCGGGTCAATTGCGTGTGCCCGGGAGTCATCGATACGCCGATGGTGGAGAGCGTTGCGGCGCGGCCGGAGATCCGCAAGATCATGGAGACCATGACGCCACTCGGCCGCTTCGGAAAACCCGAAGAGGTGGCTGCCGGAGTGCTTTGGTTGTGTTCCGATGCGGCGAGTTTCGTGACCGGACATCCGCTCGTGATCGACGGCGGCGCCACCGCCGACTGAGTCGGCTCGCGGCGCGGCACGCCGCGGCGGTCAGAAGCCGCGCAGGTCCGCGAGTTCCTCGACGCCCATGCGGTGACGCTCGAAACCGTTGACCGGGTTGGCCGGATTCGGTTGTCCCACGGCCATGCCGCAGTAGACCATCTCGTCGGCGCCGAGCTTCAAGAGGGTGGCGAGTTCCGGCCGGAACGAGGCCCAGGCTTCCTGCATGCAGGAGCCCAGCCCGCGTTCCTCGAGCAGCAGCGCCACCGTCTGGATCAGCATGCCCAGATGCGCCCACTGGCCGTGGCCGACGCGCCGGTCGATGACGAAGAACAGCCCCACCGGAGCGCCAAAGAATTCCATGTTGCGGGCCACGTGCCGCAAGCGGGCGGGCTTGTCCTCGCGCGGGATGCCGAGCGCGCGGTACATGTCCTCGGCGAGCGTGTAGCGACGCGTACGCAGCGGCTCCCAGAGGTTCGCCGGGTAGATGGGATACGGGTTGTCGGCTTCGCGCTGCGGATCGGGCCGGGTTTCGCGGGTCATCCTGATAAGCGCTTCGCGCTCGGCGCCGGCAACGGCGATGATGCGCCACGCCTGGATATTGCCGCCCGAGGGCGCCCAGCGCGCCGCGTCGAAGATCTCGCGCAGCACGCTGGCCGGTACGGGGTCTGGAAGGAAGTCGCGGATCGACCTGCGATGACGTATGGCCTCGGTGACGTTCATGTGCAGCCCCTGCATTGAATAGGTTGTAGTTTACGGGTTTAGCATTCAGGCCTGCCCGCCGATGGCGAAGTGGCGTCCACGCACCGAATGCGTGCGTATCGCGGCTGCTGCGCACGGGAACCCGCGTGATTGACGACGCGGCCGAAAAGACCGAGAGTGTCGAGCTGGGTGAAGAACAAAAGCCGTGCCGCGCCACCGTGGTGATGCGCCGCAACGTGCTGAAGACGCGGGCTTTTGAGATGAACACAAGGGTTTCGATCGCTGTGGTTGGCTCGGGTCCGGGAGGCTTGAGCGCAGCTGCCCGCGCCGCGGAAGCGGGGGTGTCGCACATCCTGCTCGAACAGGCATCGGCACCCGCCAACACCATCCAGCGTTATCAGAAGGGCAAGCACGTCATGGCTGAGCCCAACATCCTGCCGCTGCGCAGCCCGATGCGCTTCGAGGCCGGTACGCGTGAACGGATCCTGGGTGACTGGGTAGACGGGCTCGCCGAACACCGCGTCAACGCGCGCTTTGGTGCCGAGGTGGTCCGCATCAAAGGCGCCAAGGGCGACTTTCTCCTGACGCTGCAGGACGGCACCGAGGTCGGTGCGGAGCACGTCATCCTCGGTATCGGGCTGCAGGGTAATCCGCGGCGGCTGGGGGTCCCGGGCGACGGGCTGCCTTGCGTGCAGTACACCCTCGATGACCCGGACGAGTACCGTGGCGAGACCATCGTCGTCGTCGGTGCGGGCGACGCCGCCATCGAGAATGCGGTGTCGCTGTCCAAGCAGAACGTCGTCTATCTCGTCAACCGATCGGGCGAATTCTCGCGGTGCAAGGACGGCAACCTGGCGCTGATCCTGAAGGCCATCGAGTCCGGCAAGGTCATCTGCCTTTACTCGACGCAGTGCGCCGCGCTGCTCGAGACACCCGGCGGCGAGAAACCCTATTCACTGTCGCTGAATGCGGCCACGGGCGAGATGCATTTGCCCTGCGATCGCATCATCGCGCGCCTCGGGGCGACGCCGCCGCGAAAGTTCGTCGAATCCTGCGGAATCCGCTTCCCATCCGACGATCCGTCCTCCCTGCCAGTGCTGTCTACCTCCTACGAATCCAGCGTGCCCGGGCTGTACGTGATCGGTGCCCTCGGTGGTTACCCGCTCATCAAGCAGGCGATGAACCAGGGCTACGAGGTCGTCGAGTACATTCGCGGCAATCCGGTGGTGCCTGCCGATGAGCCGCTGCTCGCCACCAAATTCCGGGGTATTCCCGGGCACAGCACCGTTACCGAGACGCTGCAGGCCATGCAGCAACGCATCCCGCTCTTCAGCGGCGTCAACCCGCTGATGTTCCGCGAACTGATGCTCGGCAGCGCCGTCCACGTGCTGGGGCACGGCGACATCGTCTTCAAGCGCAACGACTACACCAACTCCTTCTACACGGTCTTCAACGGCGGTGTCGAAATCCGGATCGACGATAGCCAGCCGGACAAGATCATTCCGCTGGAGACCGGCCAGTTCTTCGGCGAGATGGGGTTGCTCTCGGGACGCCGGCGCACGGCGACGGTGCGCGCGGGGCGCGACTGCATCCTCATCGAGACGCCTCGCCGCGACGTATTGAAGCTCCTCAGCTCGGTCGAGCAAGCGCGGGCCGTCGTCGATCAGACGTTCATCGTTCGCGCCATCCAGAGCGGCTTCGCGCGGCGGGCGAAGACAGCGGACCTCCTGCCCATCGCCGCGAAGTCGCGGCTCAATCGCTTCAAGGCCGGGGAAACCGTCTTTTCCGAGGGCGAGGAAGCCGATGCCTTGCATCTGGTCCGCAGCGGCTCGCTGGCCGTGATCAGGTCCGCTGGCGGACACGAGGTGGTCACGTCCTACGTTGCCGCCGGCAACTACGTCGGCGAAATGGGCCTGATGGGCAACACTCGTCGCAGCGCGACGGTCCGGGCGACCGTGGCCACCGAGACGATCAGCCTCGATGCGGCGACGTTCGCAGAACTGCTGCAGCAAAACCCGGCGCTGCGCGCGGAACTCGAAGAGACCGTCCGCCAGCGCGTCGCCAGCAACACGCGCCTCGAAGGAAACGACAACGCGGGCGGCCTGATCTCCTTCTTGTTGAAACAGGGCCTCGGCGAGGCGACCGATGTGCTGCTGATCGACGAAGCCTTGTGCGTGGGTTGCGACAACTGCGAGCGCGCGTGCGCCGCCACGCATGGCGGTACCTCCCGACTCGACCGTGCCGCCGGTCCGACTTTTGCAGAGGTCCACGTTCCGACGTCATGCCGGCATTGCGAAGACCCGCATTGCATGAAGGATTGCCCGCCCGATGCCATCCGTCGCTCGCCGAACGGCGAGGTGTTCATCGAGGACAACTGCATCGGCTGCGGCAACTGCGAACGCAATTGCCCTTACGGCGTCATCCACCTCGCCGGGCCACCGCCCGAGTCACCCGGTCTGCTCTCCTGGCTGATGTTCGGCGGCGGCAAGGACATGGGCCACGACCGACTTCGAGGCCTCGGCCGTGCGCCGGATCACGGTCACGCCGAGGGTGGCGGCACCGGAAAAGAGGTCAGGAAAGAGGCCAAGAAAGCGGTCAAGTGCGACATGTGCAAAGGCATCGATGGCGGCCCGGCCTGTGTCCGGGCCTGCCCGACCGGTGCGGCCCTGCGCGTGAGCCCCGAGGAGTTCGTGGCCTTCGTGCAGCAGGAAGCCTCGAGGTTCTGATCATGCACGAGTCGCTGCTCGAGTATTCACGACGCAGATATCTGAAGATCGCAGCCGCGTTGTCGGTACTGTCGATGGGCCTGTACGCCTGGCATGAGCCCATGTCTCCGCCCAACGGCGGTACCTGGCTCGGCTACACGCTCGGTGGAACCGGTGCCGTGCTGATCCTCTGGTTGACAGCGCTCGGCATCCGCAAGCGCAGCTACTCCTCGTCTCTCGGGTCGCTGCGCGGCTGGACCAGCGCGCATGTCTATCTCGGTGTGGCGCTGATCGTGGTCGCCACGCTGCATACCGGTTTTCAGTTCGGCTGGAACCTGCACACGCTCTGCTACGGTCTGATGCTGGTCGTGATCGCGAGCGGCATCTTCGGCGTGGTGTGCTATCTCCGATATCCGCAGCTGATGTCGGCAAACCGTGCCGGCAGCAAGCCTGAAGTCCTCGTCGACGAGATAGACGATCTCGACCAGCGTGCCTTGCGCATCGCCGCGCAGATGCCGCGCCGCTTCGGCGACGTGCTGCGGTCGAATCGCGCCGGTACGCGTGTCGGCGGCAGCACGCGCGCCATCCTCGGTGGTCACGACCTGTGTCGTGTGTCGCTGCCTGCAGCCGACGGCCAGATGCAGCCGACCGCGAACCCGGAACACGCGGCCCTGCTGGGGTGGCTGGGCGACGAGCTTGCGCGCAGCACCGACGGCGATCTGGGGCGCCGCATCGGCGACCTGCTGAGCATCGTGGCGACGCGCCGCAACCACTTGCGTCGCCTGCGCCGTGACGCCCAGATCCGCGGCTGGCTCGAGATCTGGCTCTACGTCCACGTTCCCGTCACCTTTGCCCTGCTCGGTACGCTGGTGGCTCACGTCGTCAGCGTTTTCCTCTACTGGTGACCCGATGCGTGTCCTGATCCGCACCCTGGAGACTGGCGCTACGGGCGTTGCCGTTGCCAAGGACCGCGTGGTCGACGTCGATGTCATCAACTTCGGGCGCGCCACCGACCAGCAGATCCAGTGCAACGATCAGCGGATCGCGCTGCACCACGCGCGCTTCACGCGCGCCGAACAGGGTTTGCTTTTGTCGTGTTCGGCGACGATGCAGGCCGAGGTCAACGGCCGGATGTGCCGCGACGCCCTGCTGCGCGTGGGCGATCAAATCAGTTTCGGGCCGATTCTCATCAAGGTTCTCGAGACCCCGGGCGATGTCTACGCCGCCCTGTCCGTGGAGCGTGATTCTCGCGAGTCGACCTTGCCCGACGATGCGCCGATTCCGAACTTCGCGGATTCGCTCGCGGCGGTGGGTTGGCGCAAGCGTCCGTGGGCGTGGGCCGGAATCACCGCGACCTTGCTCTTCGGGCTGATGCTGCCCTGGTTTTTCTTGAGTCGCGGCGAGGCCTCGATAGGCTGGTTGCGGGACAGCGTGTTGCCCAGCGACCTGCAATGGAGCGCGGGCGCCTTGCATTCCGCCCACGGGAATCTGGCGATGGAATGCGAGGCCTGTCATGCCAAGCCGTTTCAGCGCGTGCAGAACGTGCAATGCCTGGACTGCCACGGCAGCAACCTGCACCTGCATCTGCCCGCGGATCATCCGGCGGCACGTACGTTGGCTGCGGCGCGTTGCACCGACTGTCACGTGGAGCACGATGAACCGTCGGACCTGATACAGCCCGATACCCGGGTGTGTGCGACATGCCATTCGCAACCGCAGGATCATGGTGCGCGCGCACAGGTCATGCCGGTGTCCGACTTTGCAGCGCAACACCCCGACTTCCGCGTCAGTCTGCTGGTCGCGCCCGACTGGAAAGTCTCGCGTGCAAGACTCGGCGCAGAGCCACTCGTCGAAAAGTCGAATCTCGAGTTCACCCACAAGGCTCATCTCGACCCGCGTGGCATCAAGGCGCCGCAGGGCGAAGTGGTGATGGGTTGCGCGGATTGCCATGCGGCCGACGACAGCGGCGCCGGGTTCAGGCCGATTCGCATGGAGGAGCATTGCGGCACCTGCCACACTCTCGGTTTCGATCCGGCGGAGCCGGAGCGCAAGCTGCCGCATGGCGAGCCAGCTCTCGTCATGCAGACCCTGATCGACCATTACAGCCGACGGTTCCTGGGCGGTTACGCGGATGATCTTGCGCGCGCAGGGGACTCGCGTCCGCCCGGCGCGTCGCTCAGCGCAGCGGCACGCGCGCGGGCACTCGGCAGCGCCACGCAGCGCGCCAATCTGGTCGCCGCCGATCTTTTCGAGCGCAGGATCTGTGCGGACTGTCACTTGGTGACAAGGTCAGGGACGGACTCGCGACCGCAGTGGGCGGTAGCGCCGGTCAAGCTGACCCGCTCCTTCATGCCCAAGGCCCGTTTCGATCACGCGGCGCATTCGACGGCGCAATCAGCTTGCGCAACCTGTCATGCGGCAAAGGAGTCGACGCAGGCTGCCGATGTGCTGATGCCGTCGATCAAGACCTGTCGGGATTGCCACGGCGGCGAAACCGGCAGCGAGGATGGGCTGGTCCGCATAGCCAGCCCCTGCGCGTCCTGTCACGAGTACCACGATGGCACGGAACCGCTGTGGGTTCCCGCCAAGGTCATGCGCAAAGTCATCGCCAAGGCAGACTCGGGCCAATGAAGCGTCTCGTTCTGACAGCCGCCTGCGCGGTGGTTGCGGCTTCGTGCGGGGGTGGCGGCGCGGGCTCGCAGGGGGCTGGTCCACATAGCGCGGGCTCCGGCGCCAATGCCAACTCAGCGGTTGTGCTGTCCTGCGATGGCAGTTGCGCCGATGTTCCGACCAATCTCTCCAGCGCTGATGTCGAGGGTGTTGTTGCGCGGGGCGTGGCCGAGGCGCAGGCCCGCGGGGTCAAGGCGACCATCGCGGTCGTCGATCGGGTCGGCAACGTCCTCGCCGTGTTCCGGATGACCGGTGCGCTCGACAACGTCACGCTGCGCACCAGCGAGGCGTCGGCGGCCGCCGTCAGTGGCGGACTGGAAAACATTGAAATCATCCCGGCGCCCCTGGCCGCCGTCGCCAAGGCGATCACCGGGGCCTATCTATCCAGCGAAGGCAATGCGTTCAGCACGCGCACCGCCAGCCAGATCATCCAGTCGCATTTCAATCCGGGTGAACTGCTGACCCCCGGCGGGCCGCTCTTCGGCGTCCAGTTCAGTCAATTGCCTTGCTCCGACGTGTCGAGCCGCTTCAGCGCCGCCGAGGCCGAGACCGGCCCGAAGCGATCGCCGCTCGGTCTGGCCGGAGACCCCGGCGGTTTTCCGCTCTATCGCGCCGGTGTGCCGGTCGGCGGTGTCGGCGTCGTCGTCGATCCCATCTATGGCATCGACCGCAACGTGCTGGACCTCGATGCCGACACTGACGAGGCCGTCGCCCTGGCTGCCGTGGGTCCGCTGGCTGCACCTGACGACCGGCGTGCCGATCGCATCACCGCCGACGGCAAGACACTGCGCTTCAGCGACATCCGCAGCGACGAGCTGCGCTCGCGCATCGATTCACCGCCGCTCTTCGCGTCTCTGGTTCCGGCCACCGGCCAGCTGGTCGCCGTGCCTGGCTACAACGATGCGCTCGTTCGCGCCGGCACTGCCTTCGGGCAGGGTCGCTCCGGCATCCGCGCCGACAGGCAGGACTATGCGGGCCTTGATGCATTCGTGCTGGTCGATGCACTCGGCAACGAGCGCTATCGGCCGCGAGCGGGTACAGAAGCGAGCGGAGCACTGGGTGCCGAAGAGGTGAGGACGATTCTCTCCAGCGCGTTGCGCATCGCGCAACGCAGCCGGGCGCAGATAAGACGGCCGCTCAACTCGCCGGCACGGGTGTCGATCACGGTGGTCGACTCGCAGGGGGAGATCCTCGGTCTCGTCCGCACGCGGGACGCGCCGGTATTCGGCATCGACGTGTCGGTACAGAAGGCACGCGGCGCGGCGCTGCTGTCGTCGCGTTCGGCAGCGACCCGGCTCGAAGCGCTGCCCCCTGCGGTCTACCTGGATCGGACGCTGGTCCGTCTGCGCCAGGAGTCGCTCTCGCAATACGTCACGACGCTGCGTACGTTCCTTGGGCTTCCTGGTGCACTTGCCGACGGCTCGACGGCGTTCTCGGCGCGTGCGATCGGCAATCTGGCAAGACCAAACTACCCCGACGGCGTCGATGGCAACCCGTTCGGACCTTTGTCCCGGCCGCCGGGGCAGTGGAGCCCTCTCAACACGGGGCTGCAGCTCGATCTCGTCTACAACGCCCTCATCCAGCACGTCGCGTTCGTGCGCGGTCTGGCACCGGACACGCCGCGCAACTGCAGCGGCGTCAGCGGTTTCGATCGCGGGTTTGGCGTCAACGGTGCGGTCCCGGGAATCGCGAATGGCATCCAGATTTTTCCCGGGGCGGTACCGATCTATCGCGGCGAGCAACTGGTCGGCGCCATCGGCGTGTCGGGGGACGGAGTCGATCAGGACGACATGATCGCCTTTCTTGGGCTCGCTCGCGCGAGCCTCGCGGGCTCGGCGCTGCAGAACGCAGCGGTAAACCGGCGCACCGACCAGCTGGCTCCCAATGGTGCCCGGTTGCGCTACGTCAATTGTCCGCAGGCACCGTTTCTCGACTCCGGCGAGCAGGAGCCTTGCAGTGGCCTCTGATCGCCTGCGTTGGTGCGCGCTGCTGTGCTCGGGTATTTCATTGTTCGGCAATGCGGCATTCGCCGACGAGCCTTGCCCGCAGTCGCCGCCCGTGGAGTCGGGCAGGCGCAGCCCGACCGTGCCGGTGCGGCCGGGCGTGCCGGACCCGTGCAGCCCGGAGCGGATGTCACCGGCTCCACTGGAACAGATGGGGTCCTTGCAGGGAATGCCGGACAGATGGCGCGTCGTCGAGGCGCTCGGCATCAAGGAAAACCTGCTTGACCCCTACAACGGCCATAACCGCCTCAAAGGCGACCGTCCGCTATTCGGCGAGGACTGGTATCTCGCCCTGATCGGCGTTTCGGATACGGTATTCGAGCCGCGTTCGTTTCCGTTGCCGGTCGGCGGGCCGGTCACGGCAAGGCCCGGATCGCTCGATACCTTCGGCAGCCCGCGACAGGATGTGTGGGCACAAACCTTCGTACTCGAGACCGTGCTGTATCAGGGCAATACCGTCTTCAAGCCACCCGACTGGGAGTTCCGCTTCACGCCCGTATTCAACATGACCCGGGTGTCGGTCGACGAGAAAGGCGTGTTGCGGGCTCCGGCAGATGCCTCGACGGTCCGCCAGGACTCGGCGGTCGGCCTGCAGGCCGCCTTCGTCGATCGTCACCTGCGCAATGTGTCGTCGCGTTACGACTTCGACAGCATCCGTATCGGTATCCAGCCCTTCACTGCGGACTTTCGCGGTTTCCTGCTGAACGACGCCATGTTCGGTGCGCGCCTCTTCGGTACCCGCGCCGACAACCGCTATCAGTACAACCTCGCCTGGTTTCGCCGGCTCGACAAGGATACGAACAGCGGTCTCAACGACGTCTTCTCGAGGGGGCTGGCATCCTTCCGTGACGACGACGTGATCATCGCCAATCTCTATGTGCAGGACTGGCCGCGTCCGGGCTTCACCACTCAGGGCACGGTGCTGCACAACCGCAATCGCGAAGGCGGTTCGATCCAGTACGACGACAACGGCATCATCCAGCGGCCGATGTCGCTCGGTCTCGAGCGCTCGGGGGATTACGACGTGACCTATGTGGGTGCGTCCGGTGACGGGCATCTCGGTCAGCTCAATCTCAGCGCCACGGCCTATCTCGCCATCGGCACCGCCGACCGCGGCACGTTCGTCGAGCGCCCGCAGGACATTCGTGCCGGTTTCTTCGCGGCGGAACTGTCGAAGGACTTTTCGTGGATCCGCGCACGCGTCTCGTACGCCTGGGGCTCCGCCGATCCGGATCCCTTCGATGGTCGCAGCGAGGGGTTCGATGCGATCTTCGAGAACCCGCTCTTCGCAGGCGCCGACACCAGCTTCTGGATCCGCCAGCCGGTACCCCTGATCGGTGGCGGACGGGTTGCGCTGTCCGGTCGCAATGGCCTGCTCAACTCGCTGCGCTCGTCCAAGGAATTCGGCCAGTCGAACTTCTCCAATCCGGGCCTGCAGTTGCTTGGTGTCGGGGCGGATTTCGATCTGACGCCAACCTTGCGCGTCAGCACCAACGTCAACTGGTTGCAGTTCGTCGATACTGCGACCCTGCAGGTCGCGAGGGCGCAGGGCGCCATCGACCGTGATATCGGCGTCGACGCCTCGATCGGCGTGATCTGGCGTCCCATGGCGACGCAGAACATCGTCGGGCGCCTGTCGGTGGCGACGTTGCTGCCCGGCGCCGGGTATCGGAACCTCTACGAAGACAGGACCGCCTATTCGGTCCTCGGAAATCTCGTTCTCACTTACTGAACCATCTAGCCCATGCGAAAGACCGTTGCGATGCTTTGCGCATTTTCCGGGTTGTTGCTGCTGCCGGGATCTGTCGATTTCGCGACCTCCTCGGAGGCCGCGACGGCGGTCGAACGCCACTACGTGACGGCGCCGCCGGCACCGGCAATGCAATCAACCGAGGACGCCGCGGCAAAAAGCGCGGGTTGTCTCGATTGCCACACGAAAACCGATCAACCGACCATGCATGCCAATCCCGGGGTGGTGCTCGGTTGCGCCGATTGTCACGGCGGCGCGGCGGGTGTGCGTTGGATCGGCGCCAACGACCGGGACACGCAGCGCAATGATGCCGCCTACGCCCGGGCCCGGGATGCGGCCCACGTGCTGCCGCGGTACCCGACGGCCTGGAACCATCCTTCGAGCGCCAACCCGGAGCGCACCTATGCACTGCTCAATCGCGAGGCCAACGAATTCATCCGTTTCGTGAATCCGGGTGACTACCGCGCTGCCGAGGCTGCTTGCGGCGCCTGCCATGGGCGTACCGTCGAAGACGCGAAGCGCAGTCTCATGGCTACATCCGCGATGTTCTGGGGCGGGGCGGCATACAACAACGGGCTGCTGCCTTTCAAAAACTACATCCTCGGCGAGAGTTACACCAAAGATGGCGAGCCAGCCATCCTGGAGGGCGCGAGAGCAACCGCCGCGGAACGTGACCGCCACGAACTCATCGAGCGGTTGTATCCGTTGCCGCGCTGGGAGAACCTGCCGCCCGCAGACGTCTTCCGCGTCTTCGAGCGCGGCGGGCGCAACATCAGCAATCTCTTCCCGGAAACCGGGTTGCCGAACGTCCCCGGGCAAATCCAGCGCCTCGAGGAACCCGGGCGGCCGGACTTCAAGCAGTCCAATCGTGGTCCGGGCACGGGCGCACGGATCGCCGTTCCGGTGCTCAATATCCACAAGACCCGGCTGAACGACCCGCTGATGTGGTTCATGGGCACGAACGACAATCCGGGGGACTTCCGCTCCTCCGGGTGCAGCAGCTGTCATGTGATCTACGCGAACGACCGCGATCCGCGACACTCCGGGCCGTATGCCAGGTTTGGTCATGAGGGCCTGAGCCGGACCGTGGATCCGACCATCCCTGCCGATCGCAGCGGGCATCCGCTCACCCATTCGTTCACCCGTTCGATCCCGACCAGCCAGTGCATGATCTGCCACATGCATCAGCCGAACATGTTCATCAACTCGTTCCTCGGTTACACCATGTGGGACTACGAGTCCGATGCTCCGTTCATGTGGCCGAAGGAGCAGCAGTTCCCATCGGCCGAGTTCATGCGCCAGGTGCTGGACCGGAATCCGGAGGGGGCGGCGCCGCGGGGCAACTGGGCGGATCCGGAGTTCCTCAAACGTGTCAGCGAGTTGAACCCGCAGCTCAAGGACACGCAGTTTGCCGACTACCACGGCCACGGCTGGAATTTCCGCGCCATCCACAAGCGCGATCGCGAGGGAAATCTTCTGGACGCCGTCGGCAACGTCATCGCCAGCGACGATCCCGACAAGTGGCAGAAGACGGTGCAGATGGCGTCGGTGCACGTGGATGTCGGCATGCATTGCGTCGACTGTCATTTTGCGCAGGACTCGCACGGCAATGGCTACCTGCACGGCTCGGTGGCGGCGGCAGTGGAGATCGACTGCAAGGATTGCCATGGCACCACGGCGGCGCCCGCCGATCTGCGCACCTCGGGACCCGCCGCGCCAAGCGCCGGCACCAACCTGGCGCTGATCCGCAATCCGGATGGCAAGCCGCGCTTCGAGTGGCGGGGCAGTACGCTGATCCAGCGATCGGCGGTGACGCCGGGCCTCGAATGGCAGGTGTCGCAGGTCAAAGACTCGGTGACGCCGGGAAATCCGCACTACAACGCGAAGGCTGCCCGTGCGAAGACCATGGCCAAGGGCAGCGGGGAGCAGCGGTGGGGACCCGACATTCC
>JBIKVA010000318.1:0-2696 GCA_044357085.1 Steroidobacteraceae bacterium
ACGAGGACCAGCGCGTCATCGACGTCGTCATGCAGGGGCACACCGAGATGTGGGCGGCGATGAGCGCACGCGATGCGATCTACGCCAACGCGGACGCCACCGACGACGACTACATGCGGGCGGCCGAGCTCGAGGTGCGCTTCGCCGAGTACGGCGGCTACGACGCCGAGGCGAGGGCGGCGAGTATCCTGGTCGATGCCGGCATCGGCGAGCCGCTGCATCGCGGACCGATGCGCGAGGTGCCGCCGGGCCTGAAGCTGCGCGTGCTGCTTGCGCAGGCGCTGTTCTCGAATCCCGACGTGCTGCTGCTCGACGAGCCGACCAACAACCTCGACATCCACTCGATCCACTGGCTCGAGCGGGTGCTGAACGAGTCGAACTCGACCATGATCATCATCAGCCACGATCGGCACTTCCTGAACCAGGTGTGCACGCACATGGCGGATCTCGACTTCCAGCAACTCAAGATCTACCCCGGCAACTACGACGACTTCATGCTGGCTTCGACGCAGGCGCGCGCCCGTGTGGAAGCATCCAATGCCAAGGCGAAGGAGCGCATCTCCGACCTGCAGGAGTTCGTCCGGCGCTTCTCGGCCAATGCCTCGAAGGCCAGGCAGGCGACTTCCCGGCGCAAGGCGATCGAGAAGATCAAGATCGAAGAAATCCGGCCCTCGTCGCGCCAGAACCCCTACATCCGCTTCGAGCAGACCAAGAAGCTCTACCGCTCGGCGGTGAACGTCGACAAGCTGTGCTTCGCCTACCCGGGTTCCGGCCAGCGGGTGCTCGATCGCATCAGTTTCAACGTCGAGGCCGGGGACCGCATCGCCGTCATCGGCCCGAACGGCATCGGCAAGACCACGCTCATGAAATGCCTCGCCGGCGAGTTGCGCCCGGACTCGGGCAGCATCACCTGGGTGGAGAATGCCGAGCCCGGCTACATGCCGCAGGATCCGCAGGCGGATTTCCAGGAGAAAATCGACCTGCTCGGCTGGATGTCGCAATGGACCGGCAAGGCCGACGACGAACTCATCGTGCGTGCCACGCTCGGACGGTTGCTGTTCTCGGGCGACGAGACGAAGAAGTCCGTGAAAGTGCTTTCGGGCGGCGAGAAGGGCCGCATGATGTACGGCAAGCTCATGCTGCAGCGGCCGAACGTCATGCTCATGGACGAGCCCACCAACCACATGGACATGGAGACGATCGAGTCGCTGCAGATCGGACTCGAGAAGTACCCCGGCACGCTGATCTTCGTGTCACACGACCGCGAGTTCGTGAGCGGTCTTGCCAACCGCATCGTCGAACTGCAGCCGGGCGGGGGCATCATCGATCATCGCGGTACCTACGACGAGTACCTCGCGATTCAGGGCAAGGACGGCTGAACGCGCCTCACCCTCTGCGCAGCAGCCGCGCCTTGTCGCGCGCCCAGTCGCGTTCTTTCTCGGTGGAGCGCTTGTCGTGCTGCTGCTTGCCTTTGGCGAGACCGATGCACAGCTTCGCCTTGCCGCGCTGCCAGTAGAGTTCGAGCGGCACGATCGTGTAGCCCTTGCGTTCGACTGCGCCGACGAGATGCGAGATCTCGCGGCGGTTGAGCAGCAGTTTGCGGGTGCGGGTCGGCTCGGCGATGACATGCGTCGAGGTGGTCTTGAGCGGCGTGATGTGCGCCCCGGTGAGGAAAACCTCGCCGTTGCGCAGGAACACGTAGGCCTCGGTGATCTGCGCCTTGCCCGCGCGCAGCGACTTCACCTCCCAGCCCTGCAGCGCGAGTCCCGCCTCGTAGCGCTCCTCGATGAAGTAGTCGAAGCGCGCACGGCGGTTCTCCGCGATCACGCGCGGACCCTCGCTGGCTTTCTGGGCTGGTTTGGCTTCGGCTTTTTTCATGTTGTGGCGCTCGAGTCCGCTCATTCTACTGCCCGCGCCGGCGCCCGCGTAGAATGCGCGGCATGCGAGAAGTGACCCGGTCGGCGCTCGTGTCCCTCCCGGCGGAGCGGCTGTACGAACTCATCGTCGATATCGAGCGCTACCCGGAGTTCGTGCCGGGCTGCACGGTCGCGCGCATCGAAGAGCGCGGCGAGCGCGAGGTGGTCGCGACGCTCGGCGTGCGCCGCGGCGCGTTCGATGCCGAATTCACCACCCGCAACGAACTCGATCCCGGGCGTGCCGTGACCATGCGGCTCGTCCGCGGCCCGTTCAAGTCGCTCGAGGGCGTCTGGACCGTGCGCCCGCTCGGCGAGACGGGCTGCGAGGTCACCCTCCGCTTGCGCTTCGAGTTTGCCAACCGCCTGGCCGGTGCGATGTTCGCCCCGCTGTTCGAAGAGACGGCGAAATCGCTCGTCGACGCCTTCGTCGCGCGCGCGCGCACCGCATGACCCACTGCGCTTTCGCGGCGGTGCTGCCGCATTGGCAGGGGGAGATCGCCCTCGATCTGCCGCCGGGCGCGACCGCGGGCGACGCCCTCGCGGCTGCAAAGTCACGCCTGCCACGAGAGGCCATCGACGAGGCGTTCTGGGCCGCAGCGCCGCTCGGCATCTTTGGCGAATCCTGCGGCCGCGACCGCGTGCTGCAGGAGGGTGACCGGGTCGAACTCTACCGGCCCTTGGCTGTGGATCCGAAGGCCGCACGCCGCGCGCGTGCCACCGAGAACCAGACCGCGAAGGCACGCAATCCGCTAACGGCGAAGCCGCAACGGCGCGGCTGAC
>JBIKVA010000319.1:0-2689 GCA_044357085.1 Steroidobacteraceae bacterium
GGTCGGGTGATCGGCTTCGTCACCCAGGAAAACGCCAGTCTGCCCGGGCTGGGAACGGATGAATCGCTGGTCGCCGTTTATTTTCCCATGAGCTACCAGATCGGCGGCTATACGCTCTACCTGCCGCGCGATCGCATCACGCCCACCGATCTCTCGGTCGAGGCGGCGATGCGCATCGTGCTGACGGGCGGACTGCAGAACAAGTGAGGTGCCCTTTCCATGACCCAAGTTGATTATTCGATCCGCGGTCGAATCGCGGTGATCGCCTTCCAGGCTCCCCCGGTCAACAGCCTCGGGTTTGCGTTGCGTCGCGATCTGCTGGCCGCACTCGAGCGTGCTGTCGGGGACTCTGCCGTCGACGGTGCGGTGCTGGTGGGTGCCAACGGCACGTTCAGCGCGGGTGCCGACATCCGCGAGTTCGGTGGCAAGGAAATGCGGCGCGGACCCTCATTGGCGACGCTGACCTCTTTTCTGGACAACATGACGAAGCCGGTGGTCGCGGCCATCGAGGGCGTCGCGCTCGGCGGCGGTCTGGAACTCGCGATGACCTGCCATCACCGCGTCGCCGCCTCGGCCGCGAAAGTGGGACTGCCGGAGGTCAAGCTCGGTCTGCTGCCGGGTGCCGGCGGCACGCAGCGTTTGCCGCGGCTCATCGGCATCGAAGGGGCCATCAACGTCATGCTCTCCGGCGAGCCGCTGCCGGCCGGCCTGTTCGCGAAGACGCCGCTGTTCGATCAGGTCGTCGACGCCGATGTCGTCGGCGCGGCGGTGACCGTGGCGGAAGCCGCCGCGGACTCCCTGAAAGCCGGCAAGCCGCTGCCGCGGGCCCGCGACCTCAAGATCCGCGAGCCCGACTTGCAAGCGCTCTGCCAGTTTGCCCGCAACACGGCGAAGACGGCATTCAATGAATATCCGGCGCCGCTAGCCATCATCGATGCCGTGCAGTTCGGTGCCGAGAAGTCCTTCGACGCCGGGATGGTCGAGGAAGGCAGGCTGTTCAAGCAGCTCATGGACAGTCCGGTCTCGGCGGCGTTGCGCCATGTTTTCTTTGCCGAGCGGGCGGCGTCACGCATCGACGACATGCCTGCCGACACGAAGCCGCGGCAGGTCGGGCGCGTGGCGGTCATCGGCGCCGGCACCATGGGTACCGGCATCGCCATCAACTTCCTCAATGCCGGCATCCCGGTGCGCCTGCTCGAGGTGGGCAAGGAGGCGCTCGATCGCGGCGTGGCACGCATTCGCGAGCTCTACGAAGCGCAGGTCAAGAAGGGCAAACTCGATGCGACGAAGCTGCAGTCGCGCATGGGTCTGCTCGAGCCCGTGCTCGAGTATCCGGCCATCGCCGATGTCGACCTGGTCATCGAGGCGGTGTTCGAGGACATGGCCGTCAAGGAAAAGGTGTTCCGTACCCTCGATGCGACGGTGCGGCAGGGGGCGATCCTCGCGACCAACACCTCGACCCTCGACGTCAACCGCATCGCCGGATTCACGGCGCGGCCGCAGGACGTGATCGGTCTGCACTTCTTCAGCCCGGCCAATGTCATGCGCCTGCTCGAAGTGGTACGCGGGGCGCAGACGGCACCGGACGTGCTCGCCACGGCGATGGCGCTCGCCAAGAAGATCAAGAAGACGGCGGTGGTATCCGGCGTCTGTGACGGCTTCATCGGCAATCGCATGATCCACGAGTACTCGGCCCAGGCCATGCAGATGGTCGATGAGGGCGCGAGTCCCGAGCAGGTCGATCGGGCGATCGAGAAATTCGGGTTTGCCATGGGGCCGTTCCGGATGGGAGATCTCGCCGGCAACGACATCGGCTGGCTGATCCGCAAGCGCCAGTACGCCGAGGGTTCGCTGAAGACACGGCAGGTGATTGCCGACAAGCTCTGCGAACTCGGTCGTTTCGGCCAGAAGACGGGCGCGGGCTGGTACGACTACCGCAAGGGTGACCGTACCGCGCATCCGTCGCCCGTGGTGGCGACGCTGGTCGACGAGGCGCGCCAGGCTGCCGGTCGTCCGCTGCGCAAGCTGGACGACCGCGAAATCGTCGATCGGCTGGTCTATGCGCTGGTCAACGAGGGCGCGCGCATCCTCGAAGAAAACATCGCACAGCGCGCTTCGGACATCGACGTCGTCTACCTCATGGGCTACGGCTTCCCGGTGTGGCGCGGCGGGCCGATGCACCATGCGGAGTCGCAGACGCTCTATGAGGTGGCACGCCGCATGCGGTCCTTCGCCGCCTTGCCCGGTGGCAACGCCGAGTTCTGGAAGCCGGCTGCGCTCATCGAGCGCCTCGCCGACGAGGGTCGTTCATTCAATGGAGGTGCAGCATGAGCCGCGCCGCTTCGGGCCGCGAGGCCGTCATCGTTTCCACCGCGCGCACGCCGCTCGCCAAGAGCTGGAAGGGCGCACTCAACATGACCCACGGCGCGACCATGGGTGGGCACGTCATCAAGGCTGCCGTCGAACGGGCTGGCATCGATCCGGCCTCGATCGACGACGTCGTGATGGGTTGCGGCAATCCCGAGGGCGCGACCGGCCTCAACATCGCGCGGCAGGCCGCGCTGCGCGCCGGGCTGCCGGTGACCGTGCCGGGTCTCACCGTGGCGCGTTTCTGCTCGTCGGGGCTGCAGGCCATCGCGATCGCGGCGCAGCGGGTGCTCGCGGATGAGGGCGACGTTTACGTCGCCGG
>JBIKVA010000074.1:0-10548 GCA_044357085.1 Steroidobacteraceae bacterium
ATCACCGCACTGCAATGACCGATACCATGACGGAACAGCACGCCGAGAACTTCAGTACCCCGCTCGAGCGGCACCTGCAGGACGACGCCAGGCTCCTCGGCGAAGAGCGCCGCAAGGGCCGCCGCCTTGTTGCCGAGTTCGCTCCGGCCGCGCTTGCCGAGATTGACGTCGATGCCACAGTGGCCGGCGAACGCCATCTCGACGAGCGTGACGGCGAGCCCACCGTCGGAGCGATCGTGATAGGCCAGCACCACATCGAGCGAACGCAACTCGGAGAGCGCGCTGGCGAGGGACTTGAGGAGTGCCGGGTCGTCGAGGTCGGCCGGCGTCGTGCCCAGCCCACCGTATACCTGCGTCAGGACCGAACCGCCGAGTCGGTTGCGACCCTCGCCGAGATCGATATGGATGAGCGAGGTGTGGCCGCAATCGGTGCGCAACTGCGGCGTCCAGCAGCGACGCACATCGCCGACCGGAGCAAAGGCCGAGACGATCAGCGAGACCGGCGCAACCACGCTGCGTTGCCCGCCAGCCTCGTCCCGCCACGCCGTACGCATGGACAGCGAATCCTTGCCGACCGGGATAGCGATGCCGAGTTCGGGGCAGAGTTCCTCGCCTACCGCCTGCACCGCGGCGTAAAGCGCCGCGTCCTCGCCGGGTTCGCCGCAGGCGGCCATCCAGTTTGCCGACAGCCGGACGTCGGCGAGCCGCCGGACGTCGGCGGCAAGAATATTGGTGATCGACTCGGCCACCGACAGCCGCGCGGCAGCGCGCGCATCGAGGATCGCCACCGGAGTGCGTTCGCCCATGGCCATGGCCTCGCCGGCGTGGCCAAAATAATCGGCGGTGGTGATACCGCAGTCAGCGACCGGCACCTGCCACGGGCCGACCATCTGGTCGCGGGAAATCATGCCACCGACGCTGCGATCGCCGATGGTGATGAGGAAGGTCTTGTCGGCGACGGCAGGAAAGTGCAAAACGCGCCGCAACGCCTCGCGCGGATCGATGGTCGTGACGCCGAAGTCGAGTCCGCGGTGGGTTTGCGAAGACACCTCGCGCAACATCCGCGGCGGCTTGCCGAGCAGCACCTCGATGGGCATATCCACCGGGGTGTCGCCGAGCAGCGAGTCGCGCAGCAGCAGACGCCCGTCGTCGGTCAGCGTGCCGATCACCGCGTGCGGACAACGCTCGCGGGCACACAGGTCTGCGAACTCCTGCAATGCGGTGGCCGCGATCACGAGGACGTAGCGCTCCTGCGATTCGTTGCACCACAGTTCCATCGGCGACATGCCGGGCTCGTCACTCGGGATCGAGCGCAGATCGATCACCGCACCGCGTCCGCTGTGGGCAACCGCTTCGGGGACTGCGTTCGACAAGCCGCCGGCGCCGACGTCGTGGATGAGCAGGATGGGATTGAGTTCACCGCGCGCCCAGCAGCAGTCAATGACCTCCTGGGCACGGCGCTGCATCTCGGGATTGCCGCGCTGCACCGAGGCGAAGTCGAGATCGGCCGAAGACGTCCCCGACCCCACGGAAGAAGCCGCTCCACCACCCAGGCCGATGAGCATCGAGGGGCCGCCCAGCACCACGACTTTTGCCCCTGGCGGACAGTCGCGCTTCTCGACGTGATCACGACGCACGTTGCCGAGCCCGCCAGCGATCATGATCGGCTTGTGATAGCCGCGATGCCGGGTGGGCGGATCGCCGGGCGAGTGGATCTCGAGGGTACGGAAATAGCCGTTGATCCCGGGTCGTCCGAATTCGTTGTTGAAGGCGGCCGAACCGATCGGCGCTTCCAGCATGATCTCGAGGGCCGAGGCAATGCGCTCCGGCTTGCCGAGTGCGGGTTTGCCGGGCAACTGCTCCCAGGGCTGCGGGAAGCCGGGGATGCGCAGGTGGGACACCGAAAACCCCACCAATCCGGCTTTGGGCTTCGCGCCGATGCCGGTCGCGCCCTCATCGCGGATCTCGCCGCCCGAACCCGTGGAGGCGCCGGGAAACGGCGAGATCGCCGTCGGATGATTGTGCGTCTCGACCTTCAGGAGGATATCGATGGGCTCGACCCGCGCCGAATAGACGCCACTTGCAGGGTCGGGGAACCAGCGGCGCCCGAAGGGCACGCCCTCGATGACCGCGGCATTGTCGCGGTAGGCACTGAGGACGCCCTGGGGGGCGCGGGCGTGCGTGTTGCGGATCATCGCGAACAAAGATTTGGTGCGGACCGTGCCGTCGATCACCCAGTCGGCGTTGAAGATCTTGTGGCGGCAGTGCTCGGAGTTCGCCTGCGCGAACATCATGAGTTCGACATCGCTCGGATCGCGACCGAGGCTGCGGAACGCCTCGAGCAGGTAGTCGATCTCGTCGGCAGAGAGCGCGAGACCGAGTTCCGCATTGGCGGTTTCGAGTGCGGCACGACCCGTTGCGAGCGAGACGCGGCGCAAGGGCCGGGGCGCTTCGACGCTGAAGAGACGTGCGGCCTGGCCCACATCCTCGATAACGGTCTCGGTCATGCGATCGTGCAGCAGCGGCATCAGCACGCTGACGGCTGCCGCATCGAGGGAGACGCGACTGCCGATGCGGTACTCCACGCCACGCTCGATCCGTCGGACGGCATCGAGACCGCAGACATGCGCGATGTCGGTTGCCTTGCTGGCCCAGGGGGAAATGGTGCCGGGCCGCGGGATCACCCAGAGGGGCAGACCCGCGGTCGGCTCGACCGACGACGCGTCTCCCGGTGCCGCAGACCGTGAACCGTAACGCAGCAGCGCAAGCAGGGTGCCGCGCTCGTCGTCACGCAGCTCGCGCGCGAGATCGAGAAAGTGGATGTGATGGGCTTCGACCCACTCGACGGAGCCGACGCTGCCGCGCAGGCGGTCCAGCAATTTGCGGAGACGGAATCCGGAGAGCGCGGGAGCGCCGCGTACGCGCATGGGCCGGCGTGGCCTATTTCTTCACGCCGTCGCCCGAGGGCGGCGTGTAGACGGGCATGGGAAACTGCGCCACGTTGGAGCCCTCGAAGGTGCTGATCTTGCTGACGCCCTGCTTCTTGACCTCGTCGATGCGCAGCACCGAATGCATGGGCAGGAAACTGCGGGTCACGCCTTCGAACTCGGACTTGATGCGCTCCTCGCCCGGATCGAGCACCACGGACGAGCGCTCGCCGAAGACGAGTTCTTCGATTTCCACGAAACCGAACAGGCCGCCATGGCTGACCTTGCGGGCGTAGACCTCGTAGATCTTGCCCTGATTGACGAACATGACCTTGTAGATGTGGCTGGCAGGCATGGTGGGTGCAGAAAATGGCGGAGAGGGTGAGATTCGAACTCACGTGCCGGGATTAACCGACCATCCGATTTCGAGTCGGCGCCGTTATGACCGCTTCGGTACCTCTCCGGAGCCGGCTATTCTAGCCGACATGGGCCACGCGAGGACAGCCATGCGCCGATCCGGGGGTGTTCCCGGCAGGGGGACGACCGCCCGGCCCAACGCCTGGACCGTCGTCTGCGTCATCGCCGCCCTGTTGCTCGGGGGCTGCAGCCGGGACACCGGTGCCCTGCGGGAAGTGCGCGACCGCGGCGAACTGCGTGTCGCCACACTCAACGGCCCGACCACCTATTTCCTCGGCCCGGAGGGTCCGGAAGGGCCCGAATACGTGCTGGCCGAGAAGTTCGCCAAGTCACTCGGCGTCAAGCTGACGCTGGTGGTCGAGCAGGACCGGACCGGACTGCGACGGGCAATTGCCGAGCGGCGCGCCGACCTTGCTGCGGCCCAACTCGGGCTCAGCGCGCCGTGGCGCAAGGTGGCCCTGCCCTCGCAGGCCTACTCGGAGTCGCCGCTTTTCTGGGTGCACGAGCGCAGCAACCGGCGGCCGCGAACCGACGCCGATATCGCAGGGCTGCGAGCCGTGGTGCTGGAGGACAGCGCGGAACTCGCATGGCTCGAAGAACACCGCACGGGTGAGCTTGGCAAGATCCGCTACACGGTCGTGCCGCGCAACGTCGGCCGCGAACCTCTGGAGCTCGTTGCCTCGAGACGCGCTGACGTCACCCTGATGGACGGTCGCGAATTCGCGACGGCGCGTGCGCTGCATCCTGCCGTCGACGTCGCCTTCGCGCTCCCTGAGCAACGCACGCTCCACTGGATGGTCCGCCGCGATGGTCGGGACCTGCTCGAGGAAGTGAACGGGTTCCTGGCCGGCGAGCGCGGACAACCCGCGGCGCCGACCCTGGAGATCGAGGCGCTCACCAAGCCGGCGGCGCTGCCGCGCGCGAACTCGGAACAACTGCTCGATGATCTCGAAGGACCCCTGGCAGCCCTGCGACCCCACTTCGAGGAAGCCGCCGCCCTCACCGGTCTCGACTGGCGACTGCTTGCTGCCGTCGGCTACCAGGAGTCGATGTGGAATGCGCAAGCCGTGTCGCCGTTCGGCGCGCAGGGCCTGATGATGCTGATGCCGCGGACGGCCCGCTCGCTCGGCGTCGAAGATCCTTTCGATGCGCGGCAGAGCATCCTCGCGGGGGCACGGTACCTCGCGCAGCTACGCGAGACCGTGCCGGCGCGGATCCGCGAGCCAGACCGGCTGTGGATGGCGCTCGCTTCGTACAACATGGGGTACGGACACCTGGAGGATGCGCGGGTCCTGACCGCCCGGCAGGGCGGCAACAGCGACGCCTGGATCGACGTCCGCGAACGACTGGCGCTGCTCTCCGAAGAATTCTGGTACCTGCAGGTGAAGAACGGCTACGCGCGCGGATTCGAGACCAAGATGATGGTCGACCGCGTGCAGCAGTACTACGAATTGATGAAGGCGCGCTTTCCGGAACCCTCGGCGCCGACCGAGACAGCCCGTCAGGCAGCCGAGCCGACGCGCATCGTGGCCGAGCGCCAGGAGCCGGAAAGGTAATAGGCCGTGGACAGCGCGGCGGCGACGATCGCCGACACAGAGAAGCTCCACCACACGCCGTCGGCGCCCCAGTGCTGGTATCCGTACTCGGCCAGAGGCGTGCGCACGATGAGCAACGACACCAGCAGGATGAAAAGCGGTGCCATCACCGCGCCGGCCGCACGAACCACCCCCGAAAGCACCATGGAGATGCCGAACAGCGGGTACGACCACAAGATGATGTGGTTCATGTGCGTGGCAATGGCGACCGCCGGGCTTCCGGGCGGCAGAAAGACGCTGATCGCCAGACCCTCGCTGAGATAGATGAGCAGCACCGGCACGCCGGTCAGGAGCATGTTGAAGAGCACACCGTATTTGGCGGTGTCCGCGACACGCTGCCACTCCTTGGCGCCGATGTTCTGGGCCGCCATCGAGGACACCGCGGCGCCAAGCGCCAGCGCCGGCATCTGCACATAGGTCCACAGTTGCATGTCGGCGGCAAAGGCTGCCGCCGTGTCGGAGCCGAAGCGGTTCACGACGCGCAGGAACAGCACCATGCTCGAGGAGAGCACGATCATCTGCAGCCCCATCGGGACACCCTTGAGCACCAGGCTGCGGATGATCCCCCAGTCGACGCGGAACATATGCCATTCACCGACGTGGATCGCGAGCGGGTGCCGCTCGCGATAGACGTGCCTGAGGATCGCCGCCAGGCTGAGCGACTGTGCCACCAGCGTCGCCAGCGCCGAGCCGGCGATGCCGAGTGCGGGCAGCGGCCCCAGCCCGAAGATGAAGAGCGGATTGAGTGCGATGTCGAGGACGACCGACATCAGCAGGAAGCGGAACGGCGTCTTCGAGTCGCCCGCACCGCGCAACGCGCCGTTGACAAAGAAAAATGCATAGGACGCCGGCAGGGCGACAAACATGACCCGCAGGTAGTCGACGCCGTAGCCGATGGCATCGGCCGGAGTACCCATCCAGTGCAGGATCGACGGCGCGGCAAAGAACCCGCCGATCGAAAACAGCAGCGACAGTACAAAGAAAAAAGTCGCGCTGCTGCCCGTGACCTTCTTGGCCTCTTCCATCCGGCGCGAGCCGACGTGCTGGGCGATCAGGATGGTCGAGGCCATGGTGACGCCGAACACGGCACCGAGCAGCAGGAAGATGACGATGTTGGAGTTGTTCGCGCCGGTGAGTGCGGCCGCGCCCAGGAACTTGCCGATCCAGACGGCGTTGATCGAACCGTTGACCGACTGCAGCACGTTGCCGAGCAGGATGGGCAACGCAAAGACGAACAGCGTCCGGGGGATGGACCCCGAGGTGAGGGAGGGAACGGATTTCATGGGCGGCGCGCGCGAAAGAAGTCGGACAGTAGGGTACCGCATTCCTCGGCCAGCACTCCGCCGAAAACGTCCACGCGATGGTTCAGTGCAGGGATCGCGAAGATGTCGGCGATGCTGCCCGCGCCTCCAGCCTTTGGATCCCAGGCACCAAAGACGACACGCCGCACGCGCGCATGCACGAGCGCCGCAGCGCACATGATGCACGGCTCCAGCGTCACGTACAGCGTGCAATCATTGAGCCGGTAATCACCGATCTGCGCAGCCGCGGCCCGCAGCGCGACGATCTCCGCGTGGGCGGTCGGATCGTGCCCATGGATCGGGGAGTTGGCCCCCTCGCCGAGCACGGTCTCGCCGTGGATCACCAGAGCCCCCACGGGCACCTCCCCCCGCTCGGCCGCCGCCCGGGCGAGAACGAGCGCTCGGCGCATGAAGTCGGCATCGGTGGGCGGCGGCATGATCGGTCCTGATTCAGCGGGCGGCGTTGCCGAGTGCAGGGTCGTCCGGGTTTACGGTCCGCAGTTGCTCCAGTGCGCGTGCCGCGGTGGCCGCGTCGCCGGCATCCCGCGCGAACGCAGCCAGAGCGATCGCGGTGTCGCGGTCGAAGCGGCGTTCGAGAGTCGACTCCAGCAAGCGCAACGCCCGGGCGTGCTGTCCCGCATCGTGAAGTGCCAGCGCATAGACGTACGCCGGTCGCGGCTCACGCGGAGCCGCGCGGTATGCCGCGGCGAATTCGCTCAGGGCTTCGGCCTTCCGACCCTGCCGGACGAGCGCGAGGCCCAGCGACTCGCGCAGTGCCGCCGACCGCGGACTGCGCTGAAGGCCTTCGCGCAGAACCGACTCCGCCGCGATTTCGCTACCGCTGCCGCGCAGCAGGTCGGCGAGGTTCACGTACCCGGCCACGAAAAAAGGATCCGCGTCGATCGCCCGACGGAACGAGCCCTCGGCGGCACCCGGATCACCCCGGCCCGCCTGCAGGTTGCCGAGACTGAGCCAGGACTCGCCACGGCTCAGGTCGAGCCGCAGTGCGCGCTCATGGTCGGCAACCTCGACGTTGAGTCGCTGCCGTTGCGCTTCAGCGAGCGGTGCCCTTGCGATGGCGAGCTGTCTGGCGGCCTCGTGACGAATCGCCCGGACCGGGTCATCGAGCATCGGCGCAAGCAGTGCCGGGAGCCGCTCCGCCGACACGCCCTGCTGCGCCACGAGAGCCTGGTGGCGGACCAACGGGTCGACATCGGCGAGCGACCGGCGGACCGCCGCGCTGCTGACCTCGCCGGGGTAGCCTGCCAGCAGCTCGATGGCACTCGCCCGCACGATGCCGGGCTGCCGCGAATCGGCCAATACTTCGAGCAACTTCGATACGGCGCCGGGTCCGCCCTGTCGACCGGCATGCAGGGCTTCGCCGAAATGCACGGATTCGCTGCGATCAGCGCCATTCCATGCGATCAAAGCGTCCTCGGCCCAGCGTGCGCTGCGGTTCGTGTGGCAGTCGTTGCAGGCATTCGGCGTGCCGATCCTGGTCGTCAGGTCGGGCCTGGGCACGTGGAAACCATGATCGCGGCGTGGATCGATGACCATGTACGTGGACTCGCGCATGTGACAGTCCACGCAACGCGGCGTACCGCGTGTCGCCGTCTGCATCCGCATCGTCGCTTCGGGCGCGCCGTGGTGATGATGCGCCCGTGTGTCGAACCTCTCGGCAACGTGGCACTGCGTGCAGACCGCGTTGCCGGGCTTGCGAAGTTGCTGCGTATGCGGCTCGTGGCACGCACCGCAGGTCACCCCCGCCACGTACTTGCGACTCTGCAGGAACGAACCCCAGACGAATACTTCGCCGAGCTGTTGCCCGTCAGCGTGGTAGAGGTCCGACGACAGGACGGAGGGGACGTAGTGATCGAGCAGGGGATCGCCGGCGACGGCTCCCTCGTCGATTTGCGAGCGCCGTGAATGACAGGCCGCGCAGGTCTCCATCTCGGCTCCGGAGCGATCCTTGCCCGAACCTATGCGATAGGGTTCGGACGGCGCCTTCACATGACGCGACCCCGGCCCATGGCAGGCCTCGCAACCCACGGCGATGTCGGACCATCGCGTGGCAAAGGTATCGGTGGCAGCGTCGAAGTTGCGGCGCACGTCGGTCGAGTGACAGTCGGCGCACATGAAGTTCCAGTTCTGTGCCGGTCGTGTCCAGTGCAGTTCGTCGCGGTGCCCGACCCGCTCGTCCGGGTAAAGGTGAAACCAGCGCTGCCCGCCCGCGCCGCGCGGACGCGTATCCCAGGCGATCGAAAGCGCCTGTAGCCGACCTCCCGGCAATTCGACGAGGTACTGCTGCAACGGATCGACACCGAAGGTGTACTTGATCTCGAAGTCCGCCAGCCTGCCGTCCGGTCCGTCCGTTCGGGCAAAGAATCTGCCGTCACGCTGGAAGAACGTGGACTTCACACCGGCGTAACGGAATTCCTTGCCGTTGAAGTCGCCGAGCACGGTCGCCGCCGAGGCATGCTGCATGGCACGCGCATGCTGGGATCCGCGCCACGCCTGATATTCGCCGGCATGACAATCCGCGCAGCTCGTGCTGCCGACGAAGGCAGCCCTCGCCGACGACTGCCCGACGTCGACCTGAGCCTGATTGCGCTCCTGCCAGGATCCGTAAAGCAGGTAACCGAAACCAGCCGCCGCAACCGTGATCAGGACGACCGCAGCGAGGCGCGCCGGCACACGCCGGTGCCAATCACCGGACCACATGCCACTCGGTCTGTCTGCCGGCAAGATAGATGACGCGCTTGCCGTCGAAGATGGCGCTCTGCTCGAGCTTCATCTGCAGCCACTGCCCGCCCCACTCGGGCATGAGGTGCTTGATGTTGCCTTCGATCGCATAGGCCGTGTCGGCATGGATCGGCCAGTCGCCCTGCACGGGCGTCGGTCCCTGGTTGTCCCACATCCCGATGGTCGGACCGGGGGCGTGCCCGAACTGGCCGAGGGCGTGGGTGTAGACACGATTCTCGATTCCGGCCGCAGCCGCGGCGCTGCGCGTCGCAGCAAGCACCGCGTTGCCGGTGCGACCGACGCGGAACTCCTGCGTGAGCAGGTCTTGCCAAAGATTTCCGTTGCGCAAGGCTGTCTGGAGGTTGGCAGGGACGTTGTCCTCGCCGACTTTCAGCACGTACCCCATCTCCTGCGTGTCGGTGCAGAGCTTGAGGTAGCAGAAGCCGACATCGGTATGCAGCACATCGCCGCGACGGATCACGCCATTGGTGCCGCAGAAATCCTGGTCCCGTTCACAGCCGAGACCCGGACGCTGCACGTTGACGTCGGGCGTGAACCAGGCCGGTAGACCGAGCGACTCGAAACGCTCGCGGATGTACCAGGAGACGTCCTCGGTGGTGGTCACCCCGGGTGTGATGACCCGCGAACTGAAGGCCTCGGCGATGACACCGCGCGCGATGCCGACGATGTGCGCATAGACCTCGGTCTCGGCCGGCAACCGGGTCTCGAGCCAACGCACCACCAGATCCTGAGCGGGCACCAGACGCTGCTCGAAGCCGGGCGGCAATACTTCGAGGAGTTGTTCGTGCAAGCCCTTGGTGAGTCCGTCGGCAACCGGCCAGTGGCGCGAGACGTTGATGCCGATGCGCTGCGGATTCTTGCTGCGGATCAGTTCACCCAGCGCTTTCCATTGGGCGGCGAGATCGCCACCCGACCAAGCCGCCTTGTAGGGACCGCCGAGCGGGTAGCGATTGACCGAGAGCCGCTCCACGCTGCCGTCCGGCAACCGGTTGAACACGAGGATGGTGGTCCGTCGCGCCGCCATCGTCGGCTGCGGCACGAGACTGAAATAGACCGGATCCTCCGCGTACTCGCGGTTGATCACGAGCCACATGTCGAGCCCGGTTTCCGTCATCAGGCGCGGCAGCAGTTGCTCCAGACGCTCGACGAGATGCCGATTTTCGACCGCCACGCGCTCCCGGCGCGGAATGACGTCGAATCCGTCGGCGTTCGGGATCACCCGCCCCTGTGCCGGCGGTGAGGCATCGCGCGCGGGAACCGCCGTCGTGCCTAGCGCCAGCAGCACTGCAAGCAGAGCGGCGCAAACACGCGGGCCCGACACCAGGGTGGCGAAGGGGGTATCACAGGAAAGGTCGGAGATTGGATGGCGCATAGGATCCTAGGATAGCGTCACGCCCGGCCCGCAGTCTGCCGCCTCAGGTCCTCAGCCACCTGCGCGAGCACCGGCCGCCAGTCGCGATCGCTCCCCTGCCGGTAAAGCGTCACCGATCCGTACCACGGGCTGTCCTGCCGATCGAGCAGCCACCGCCAGCAGGTGTCGTAGCG
>JBIKVA010000007.1:0-31795 GCA_044357085.1 Steroidobacteraceae bacterium
TGGCGTCCCGCATCGGTTCCTCCGCGACGACCAGCCGTCAACCCCGCCAGGCCCGGAAGGGAGCAACGGTCGCGGCGATGTCGGGTGCCGGAGTCAAGCTGGTGCGGGCCGCCTCCCTGCTCGGGTCTGAGCGCGCGCTCCGGCCACCGCCTCGATGAGCTACACCGCACTGGCCCGCAAGTGGCGTCCGCGCCGCTTCGAGGAACTGACCGGGCAGGAGCACGTGCTGCGGGCGCTGTCCAATGCGCTCGCCACCAATCGCGTGCATCACGCGTTCCTCTTCACGGGCACGCGCGGCGTGGGCAAGACCACCATCGCGCGCATCCTTGCCAAGTGCCTCAACTGCGAGACCGGTCTCGGTCCGGCGCCGTGCGGCACCTGCTCGACCTGTCGGGAGATCGACGAGGGTCGCTTCGTCGATCTCATCGAGGTCGACGCGGCGTCGCGCACCAAGGTCGACGACACGCGTGAACTGCTGGAGAACGTCCAGTACTCGCCGACCCGCGGTCGCTACAAGGTGTACCTCATCGACGAGGTGCACATGCTTTCGACCCATTCCTTCAACGCGCTTCTGAAGACGCTGGAGGAGCCGCCTCCGCACGTCAAGTTCCTGCTGGCGACGACGGACCCGCAGAAGTTGCCGGTGACGGTGCTGTCCCGCTGCCTGCAGTTCAACCTCAAGCGCCTGCCGGCGTCGATGATCGCCGAGCGCATGAAAACCATCCTGCAGGCCGAGGGCATCGCCTTCGAGGCGGCGGCGGTGCGGCTCGTGGCCGAGGCGGCCGATGGCAGCATGCGCGACGGACTGTCGTTGCTCGACCAGTTGCTCGCGTTCGGCGGCGGCAAGGTGGCCGAGGTCGAGGCGCGTGCCATGCTCGCCACGGTCGATCGCAAGCAGGTCGCGCAGCTTGCGCGCCTGCTCGGCACGGCGGACCCGGCGGAACTCATGCGCTTCGCCCACTCGCTCGACGAATGGGCACCGGACTACGGCGATGTGCTCGACGCGCTCGCGACGCTGCTCGTACGCGTTGCGCTGAAGCAGGCGTTGCCGGCCTATGAAGGCGATGAACTGCATCCGCCCGAGCAGTTGGCGGAGCTCGCCGCCGCGATCAGCCCCGAAGACGTCCAGTTCTGCTACCAGACCGCGATTCTCGGTCGTCGCGATCTCGCCTGGGCGCCTGATCCGCGCACCGGTTTCGAGATGACGTTGCTGCGCATGGCGTCCTTCCGTCTCGCAGGCGGCGATGTCGGCGGCACGCGCGTGACCTCATCCGCCGAGGCGGCGCCGGGCAAGGTCGCCCCGGCGGGAACCTCGGTGGCGCCGGTGCCGGCGGCGGTCTCGCGCCCGGCAGAGGGCGGCTTCGACCCTTCACGCTGGCAGGAGACGGTTGCTGCCCTCGAGCTCGGCGGCGCCGCCCGACAGCTTGCGGCGAACTGCGCCTTCGCAGGCCGCGAGGGCAATCTCCTGCGGCTCACTCTCGATCCCGCCCAGGCCCTGCTGCGTACCTCGGCCCTGATCGACAAGCTCGCGCAGTCGCTGAGTCGGCATGCCGGAGTGGCGCTGCGCGTCGAAATCGACCTTGCCGCAGCGCCGGTCGAGACGCCGGCCCGCGCCGAGCAGCGCGCGGTCGAGCAGGAGTTCGACGCCGCGCGCAGGTCGCTCGAGGAAGATCCGACGATCCGCGGCTTCAAGGAAAAGTTCGGCGCCACGCTCAAGCCGGATACGGTCAAGCCGCATTGAGCGGGCGCATTCATTGGTCAGGGCAACCGGCGGACCGCCCGGTTGCCCGCAACAGTTGTCAGTCAGCGAAACACAGGCAAGGAATCGGAAGATGGCCAATTTCGGCAACATGATGAAGCAGGCTGAAGCCCTGCAGCGCAACATGCAGAAGGCGCAGGAAGAGATCGCGCTCATGGAAGTCGTCGGCGAGTCCGGCGGCGGCATGGTGAAAGTGACGATGACCGGCAAGCACGCCGTGCAGCGCGTGCAGATCGAGCCTGCCGTGATCGGCGAGGATCGCGAGATGCTCGAAGATCTCGTCGCCGCGGCGATCAACGACGCGGTTCGCCGCGTCGAGACGCAATCGCAGCAGCGCATGTCCGAGTTGATGTCCGGGCTGCGGCTGCCGCCCGGCTTCAAGATGCCGTTTTGAACGAAGCCGCAGCGCTCGATCTTGTCCTGAACCGCCGATGAAGCACGCGCCCTCGCTCGCCCGTCTTATCGACGCACTGCGCACCCTGCCCGGCGTCGGACCGAAAACGGCGCAGCGCATGGCGTTCCATCTGTTGCAGGAGGGGCGCGACGGCGCCCGCACGCTGGCCGATTCGCTGGGCGCGGCGTTGGCCAGGGTCGGCCGTTGCCAGCAGTGCCGCATGCTGACCGAGACAGACCGGTGCTTCATCTGCAGTTCGACGCAACGTGATGCGAGCCTGCTGTGCGTCGTCGAGTCGCCCGCGGACGTGGTGGCGATCGAACAGTCGGGCGGTTATCGCGGTCGCTACTTCGTCCTGATGGGGCATCTGTCGCCCCTCGACGGGATCGGCCCGGAGCAGCTCGGCATCCGGGAACTCGAGGCGCTGCTCGACACAGGCGTCGTCACCGAGATGATTCTCGCCACCAATCCCACGGTCGAGGGCGAGGCGACCGCGCACTTCCTCTCGGAAATCGCCCGGGGGCGCGGGCTGCGCGCCACCCGCATCGCCCATGGCGTGCCGATCGGCGGCGAACTCGAGTACATCGACGGCGGCACCCTCGCGCACGCGCTGGCGGGTCGTCAGGCTCTGTCCTGATCGCGGCGTCGGCCCGGGCCCTGCGCGGTCTTGAGGTCTTTCTGCAGGCGTCGCAGCCGCCGGTAGCTCTCGTAGCGTCGCGCATCCATGGCGGCGGATTCCACAGCGGCGCGCACCGCACAGCCCGGCTCCTGCAGGTGCTGGCAATCGATGAACCGACAGCTCTGCGCGAGCTGGTCGACCTCCGGAAAACCCAGGCTGCGAGGCTCCAGGCTGCTGATCGCGGGAGCGAAGTCGCGTACACCGGGTGAGTCGATCAGGGCGCCACCGCCAGGCAGATCGTAGAGCGCCGAACTCGTGGTGGTGTGGCGTCCTTCGGCATCGCGGTCGAGATCGCCGGTGGCGATCTCCAGGGCCGGCACCAGTTGCGTGATGATTGAAGACTTGCCGACGCCGGACTGGCCGACGAACACGCTGGTCTCGTCGCGAAGCCGCTGCCGCAGTTCGTCGAGGCCGTCACCGCTCGCGGCGCTGCAGACTACGACCGGATAGCCCGCGATCTGGAAGCCCTGCATCAGCGCGCGCAGGCCTGCTGAGGCGGTTTCGTCACTGGTGGCACCAGCGGCCGTATCGGGTGCCGAGGCGGCGAGCAGGTCGACCTTGTTGACGACGACGAGCGCCTTGAGGCCCGCGGACGAGGCCGCGCAGAGATAGCGGTCGATCACGAAGAGATCGGGTCGTGGCAGCGGCGCCATCACCGCCACGAGCAACGACAGGTTGGCGACGACGGGCTCGGCGTCGCCGCGCAGCGTGGCGCGCGCGAGCAGGCTGCGACGGGGCAGTATCTCGGTGACGTGGGTTTCGCCGTGCGCCGGGTCGGTCGCGCAACGCACGCGGTCGCCGCAGACCACCTGCAGCCGTCGCCCGAACGGACGTGCCTGCAGCACTTGACCCGCGTCGTCGCGAACCCGCAGGTGCCGGCCGTAGGCGGCAATGACTTGTGCGTCGAATTCCAAGGGTTTGCGGGCGCGGCGCCGTGACGGTGCGGGACGGGCAGGGACTCTAGCCTCTGTTAGACTGCATCACAATGCGCTTCGATGGTGCTCCGGGAATGCCGAGTCGTGATGCCCTGGTCTGGATCGATCTGGAAATGACCGGGCTCAAACCCGAGTCCGACACCATCATCGAGATTGCCACGCTGGTCACGGACTCTTCGCTGCGTCTGGTCGCCGAGGGTCCGGTGCTGGCCATCCACCAGGACGAGGCGACGCTCGCACGGATGGACGACTGGAACCAGCGCCAGCACGGCGGCTCGGGTTTGCTGGCACGGGTACGTGCAAGCACCGTGACGCTGGCGCAGGCCGAGCAGTCGACGCTGGAGTTCCTCGCGCAGCACGTCGAGGCCGGGGCGTCGCCGATGTGCGGCAACAGCATCTGCCAGGACCGGCGCTTCATGGCGCGCCTGATGCCCGGCCTCGAGGCGTTCTTCCACTACCGCAATCTCGACGTCAGCACCGTCAAGGAACTCGCGCGTCGCTGGGCCCCGGACGTCGCCGGTGCCTTCAGCAAGGAAGGCACCCACCTCGCTCTGGACGACATCCGCGAGTCGGTGCGCGAACTGCAGTACTACCGCGAGCATTTCTTTGCCGTCGGTGCACGCGGGGCCTGCTGATGGCCGAGGTCGATCTGCCGGTCTTCGAAGACGTGGTGGCCGCCCTCGGGCGGCTGCAGGGGCGGACGCTGCGCACGCCGGTGATGAACTCGCCGCGCTTCGACGCCCGCGTCGGCTGCGAAGTGCACTTCAAGTGCGAGAACCTCCAGCACGCCGGGGCATTCAAGTTCCGTGGCGCCCTCAATGCCCTGCTGCAGCTCGATGCTGCGGCCAGGCCGGGTTCGGTGCGGGTGGTTGCGACGCATTCGTCGGGGAATCACGGTGCAGCGCTGGCGCGTGCCGCCCGCGAACTGGGCTGGCGTTGTCTGGTTGTCGTGCCACGTGACGCCTCGGCCGTGAAGATCGCGGCCATCGAGGCCGAGGGCGCGGAACTCGTGCGCTGCGAGCCTGGGCTTGCGGCGCGGGAAACGGCCCTGGCCGGTATCGTCGACCGAATCGCGGCTGCCGTGGTTCACCCCTTCGACGATGCGCGTGTCATTGCGGGGCAGGGTACCGCAGCGCTCGAACTGCTGGCCGAGCAGCCGGCGCTCGATGTGATCACGGCGCCTGTGGGTGGTGGCGGTCTGCTCGCGGGCACGGCGCTCGTCACGCGACGCATGGCGCCGCGCTGCCGGGTGGTCGGCGCCGAGCCGGCGATGGCCGACGATGCGGCACGTTCGTTTCACGGCGGCAGCCGTGTGGGGCTGCAGGGTTCGCCGGCCACCATCGCCGACGGGCTGCGCGGCTCGATCGGTGTTCGGCCCTATGCCATCTTTCGCAGCAGTGTGGACGATGTCGTCACCGTGACCGAGCCGGCGATCGTCGAGGCGATGCGTGTGGCGCTCGAAGACCTGCGCCTGCTCGTCGAGCCATCCTCCGCAGTGCCCATCGCCGCCTTGCTCGCGGGTCGCGTCGCGCCGCGGGGAGCGCGCATCGGTGTGGTGGTCTCGGGCGGCAACGTCGATCTTTCGGTGTGCCCGTTCCTCTCGGGCAAGCGCCACTGATCAGTGCGCGGTCGCGCCGGCTGACTGCGGCTTCGTTGCATCGGTGGCGAGCATCAACCAGGTTTCGATCACGGTGTCCGGGTTGAGCGAGAGGGTGTCTATGCCCTGTTCGACCAGCCAGCGCGCGAGGTCCGGGTGGTCGGATGGACCTTGCCCGCAGATGCCGACGTACTTGCCGGCCTTGCGGCAGGCGGTGATCGCCATCGACAGCATGGCCTTTACTGCAGGGTCCCGTTCGTCGAAGTGACGCGCCACGATGCCGGAGTCGCGGTCGACACCGAGTGTGAGCTGCGTCATGTCGTTCGAACCGATCGACATGCCGTCGAAGAATTCGAGGAAACGGTCGGCGAGCACGGCGTTCGACGGCAGCTCGCACATCATGATCAGCTTGAGGCCATCGACACCACGGCCGAGGCCGTTGGCGGCGAGCAGCGTCGTGACGCTCTCGGCCTCGCCGAGGGTACGCACGAAGGGGACCATGACCTGGACGTTGGTCAGGCCCATCTCGCCGCGCACCTTGCGCAGGGCGCGGCATTCGAGCTCGAAGCAGGCACGGAACAGGGGGTCGACGTAGCGTGTCGCACCACGGAAGCCGAGCATCGGGTTTTCTTCGGTCGGCTCGTAGAGCCTGCCGCCGATGAGATTGGCGTATTCGTTCGACTTGAAGTCCGACAGGCGTACGATGACCGGCTCGGGCGCGAATGCCGCGGCGATCTGCGCCACGCCCTCGGCGAGCTTGTCGACGTAGAACGTCACCGGGTCGGCGTAGCCGGCCATCTGCGTACGGATTTCGTCACGCAGCACAGGGTCGAGCTGGTCGAACTCGAGCAGGGCGCGCGGGTGCACGCCGATCATGCGGTTGATGATGAACTCGAGCCTCGCCAGACCCACGCCGCGGTGCGGGATGGCGGCGAAGTCGAAGGCCCGATCCGGGTTGCCGACGTTCATCATGATCTTCACGGGGATCGGCGGCAGCGCATCGAGCTCGATCTGCCGCCGCTCGAAATCGAGGGCGCCTTCGTAGACGTAGCCGGTGTCGCCCTCGGCGCAGGACACGGTGACCGGCTGCCCCTCGCGGATCACGCTGGTGGCGTTGCCGCAGCCGACCACGGCCGGGATGCCGAGTTCGCGCGCGATGATGGCCGCATGGCAGGTGCGTCCGCCGCGATTGGTGACGATCGCCGACGCGCGCTTCATCACCGGTTCCCAGTCGGGATCGGTCATGTCGGCGACGAGTACGTCGCCCTGCTGCACGCGCGCCATTTGCGACACGTCCGAGATCACCCGCGCGGGACCGGCGCCGATGCGCTGGCCGATGCTGCGACCTTCGGCGATCACCCGCGAGCGCTTTGCCAGGGTATAGCGCTGCAGCGTGCGGCCGCTGCGGCTCTGCACGGTTTCGGGGCGGGCCTGCAGGATGTAGAGCTCGCCGGTGGCGCCGTCCTTGCCCCACTCGATGTCCATCGGACGACCGTAGTGCTCCTCGATCACCAGCGCCTGTCGTGCGAGCTCGACGAGATCGCGATCGTCCAGGCAGAACCGGTTGCGATCCGCGGCCGCCACCTCGACGGTCCGCACGCGCTCGGCGGAGTCGGGTTCCGCGTAGACCATCTTGATGGCCTTGGCACCGAGATTGCGCCGCAGCACCGCGTGGCGACCTGCCCGGACCGCAGGCTTGTAGAGATAGAACTCGTCCGGATTCACGGCGCCCTGGACGACGGTTTCGCCGAGTCCGTAGGAGGCGGTGATGAAGACGACGTCACGGAATCCGGAGTCCGTGTCGAGCGTGAACATCACACCGCTCGCACCGAGATCGGAGCGCACCATCTGCTGGATTCCGGCCGACAGCGCCACCAGCGAGTGGTCGAAGCCCTGATGCACTCGGTAGGCGATCGCACGATCGTTGAACAGCGAGGCGAACACGAGACGCATCGCCTCGATGACGGCATCCTCGCCCTGCACGTTGAGAAACGTTTCCTGCTGACCGGCGAAGGAGGCTTCGGGCAGGTCCTCGGCCGTCGCCGATGAGCGGACCGCGACCGACGCGTCCGGCCCGAAGCGACGATAGCCCTCGCGCACGGCACGCTCGAGGTCGGCCGGCAGCGGTGCTTCGAGGATCCAGCCGCGGATCGTGGCGCCGACCTCGGCGAGCCGGATCACGTCGTCGACGTCGAGGTCGCGCAGCAGGTTGCGGATGCGCTCATCGAGGCCGTTGTGGGCGAGCAGTTGACGGTAGGCCGAGGCGGTCGTGGCGAAGCCGCCGGGCACCTTGACGCCGAGGCGTGCGAGTGCGCCGATCATCTCGCCGATGGAGGCGTTCTTGCCGCCGACGGTCTCGATGTCGTGCATCGTCAGGCGCTCGAAGGGCAGGACGAATTCGCTCAAGAGGGAATCCTCGGTGTCTTGTATGCGTCGTGCCGCAGTGGAACACTCCGCACGGATCGGGTGGTGCAGACATGCGGAGGCAGCGCAGCCGTGACGACCAGAACGGTGTTCTTCGTTTCAGACCAGACCGGCGTGACGGCAGAGACCATGGGGCACAGCCTGTTGACGCAGTTCGACGGGCTGCGGTTTCGGGCCGTGACTCTGCCATTTGTCTCCACCATTGACAAGGCAGAGGAAGCGGTACGGCGCATCAATGCCGCCGGCGCGGACGACGGTGTGCGATCGATAGTTTTCAGCACTCTGGTACAGGACGACCTGCGCGAGCTGCTGCAATCGGCCGACGCGCTGTTCCTCGATTTTTTCGAGGCCTTCGTCGGACCTATGGAGCGCGAGCTCGGCACGCGATCGAGCCACAGCTCGGGCAAGGCGCACGGCATCTCCGATTCGGTCGGATACGCCATCCGCATCGACGCGACCAACTACGCGCTGGCCAACGACGACGGGTCCAACGGCGAGTATTCGCGGGCAGATCTCATCCTCGTCGGTGTATCGCGATCCGGGAAGACCCCGACATGCCTCTACCTTGCCATGCAGTACGGGGTCTTCGCAGCGAACTATCCGCTCACCGACGACGATCTCGAGTCCGCGCGCCTGCCGCCTTCGCTGCAGCAGCACAAGTCGAAACTGTTCGGTCTGCGCATCGCGCCGCCGCGGCTGCAGCAGATCCGCCAGGAGCGGCGCCCGAACAGCCGCTACGCCTCGCCGCAGCAAGTGCAGTTCGAAACGCGCGCGGCGGAAGCCATCTTCCAGCGCAACGGCATTCCCGTGCTCGACACCACCGAATGCTCCATCGAGGAGATCTCGGCGCGGATACTCGAGGCTACCGGCGTCGAGCGGCGGATTCGTCCTTGAGGCGGCGGGATTTCGCGCAAGCCGGCGGCTTTTGGCTATAGTGGGCGCAATGAAATCGCCCGCCCAAGGCAACGCGGATTTCCGTCAGTGGCTGGAGCAGAAACTGCCGGCCGAGTCTCTGTTGCCCTCCAGTTGGCGCGCGAAGCCGGGCAGTTTCGTGGCTCTGATGGCGCTCTACGAGAGCAACCACCGCCGGCTGGGCATGCTTGCCGGCGAGCTGCGTTCACTCAACGGGCTGCACCGCTCCAGTGTGCAGGGCGACGTGGAACTCGAGTTGCGAGTCACCGAGCGCTCCCCGTACACGACGATGCTGCAGCTGACCTACGTGTTCGGCGAGGACTCGGCGTTGCCCACGGCGCCGGACATGGAGATCCGCGTGTACCACGACGCCTGCCTTGCCGAGGCGCACTCCTGGGCCAACACGCACGAGCACCCGCTGCTGCGCGACTGGAGGCAGCACGCGGGACTCGATCTCGATCAGCGCTGGGCGCGCAACATCATGCTGAACAAATGGCTCGAGTACTGCCTCGAGCAAGGCCACGGTTTCAGGCGGCTTCGCGTCGCGCCGTAACCGCCTTCGGCTTGGCGGGGGCGACCTGCCCGCCGGTTTTCAGCATGTCGACCATCACTTCGGCCGACTGGTCGAGAATCACGTCCGGGAATTTCGAGCCGTCGAGGTCGGCAACCGTCTTGGCCGCCGGTTCTGCGTGCGCCGTGCGCCGCGCGTTCTCGCGGGCGACGCGCTCGGCCTCCAGCCGCGCGCGCTCCGCCTTGCGGGTCTGGAGGTTCAGCGAGAGGGATTTCTGTCCGCGTACTTCTTCGATGGCGGCGATGTCGCTCACGAGCCAGCGGTAGTCCGCGTCGCGCTTCTGCCGCGCCGATTCTTCCATGGACAGCTTGGCTATCGACGGCAGCCGCGCGTCGAGCGCACGGAAATCCGCCCCCTGGATGCGATCCCAGGGCAGCGCATCGTCGAGCGCGCTTTCGCCGACGTCCTTCAGGCTGATGGGTGAGGCGAGTCCGACATCGGGCTCGACGCCGCGATGCTGCGTGCTCTCGCCGGTGATGCGGTAGAACTTGCCGATGGTGACGGTGAGCTGGCCGTTGACAGGCCGCGCGCTCCAGCGCGACAGCGGCACGAGATTCTGCACCGTGCCCTTGCCGAAACTGCGTTGTCCGACCACCACGCCGCGACGATAGTCCTGGATGGCGCCGGCAAAGATTTCGGAGGCCGAGGCGCTGAAGCGGTCGATGAGCACGACCAGCGGGCCGTCGTAGGCGACGCCGGAATCGGGGTCGTCGAGAACTTCTTTCTGGCCGTTGGAGAACTGCACCTGCACCACCGGGCCGCGGTCGACGAAGAGGCCGGTCAGCGACTGCGCCTCCGGCAGGAAGCCACCGCCGTTGCCGCGCAGGTCCATGACCAGCCCCTCGACCTTCTCGGTCTTCAGTTCGTCAATCAGACGCCGCACGTCGCGCGTGGTGCTGCGATAGTTGGTGTCGCCAGCACGCTGGCCGTCGTAGTCCGAATAGAAGCCGGGCACGTTGATGACGCCGATGCGATGCTCGGTGCCGTCGCGCTTGATGATCTTGATCGACTTGCGGGCGGCCTGCGCCTCGAGAGTGACCTTGCCACGGGTGAACTCGATCACTTTCTCGGGCGAGCCCGGCGCGGCGCCGCCGGGGAGCACCTGCAGCCGCACCACGGTACCGCCCTTGCCGCGGATGAGTTGCACGACGTCGTCGATGCGCCAGCCGACGACGTCGGTCAGCGGCCCTTCCTTGCCCTGGCCGACCGAGGTGATGCGGTCGTTGACGCTGAGGGTGCCCGCTGCGGCCGCCGGCCCGCCCTCGATGAGGTTCATGATCGTGACGTAGTCGTCGACGAGCTGCAACGAGGCACCGATGCCCTCGTAGTTGAGACTCATCTGGATTTTGTATTCCTCGGAATTGCGTGGCGAGAAATAGTTGGAGTGCGGATCGAAGGTGCGCGCGTAGGAGTTGAGAAACAACTCGAACACTTCTTCGGGCTTGACCTGATCGACGCGCTTGAGCACACGGTCGTATCGGGTGCGCAGCACCTCGCGGGCCTCGGCCCACGTCTTGCCCGCCAGCAGCAGCGACAGTGCGTCGTTCTTTACACGCTTGCGCCAAAGGTCGTCGAGTTCGGCGGCGGCAACGGGCCAAGGCGCTTTTTCGCGGTCGAATTCGAAGGCTTCACCGAGCGTGAAGTCCGGCTCCTTGTCGAGCAGGGCGAGGGCGTGCTGGATGCGCTCGCGGTTGCGCTGCTGGTAGCGCGCGAACATGGCGTATGCGGGTTCGATGTCGCCGGTGCGGATCATGTCGTCGAAGCGCAGGCGCCAGGGCTGGAATTCGGCGATGTCGCTGGCGAGGAAATAGCTGCGCTGCCCGTCGAGACCGTCGATGAACTTGTCCATGATCCGCGGCGACATGGCGTCGTCGATCTTCAGGCGGCTGTAGTGGTTGTCCTCGAGCAGGGAGCCCACTTGCCTCGCGATCATCCGCTCGCGCGCGGAGGGTGCCAGTGCCCCCGGCGGCAGCGCCGAGGTGTCGGCCGTGAGCCGTGAGGAACTGCCGACCGTGAGCAGGCCGATCGACAGCACGGTGACGGCGATGATCGCGGCGGGATGGCGTCCGTAGGGAGTCATTATGGGTGGATGTCCTGTAATATCAGCGCAGACTAGAACGCCGGCCGCGCCCCTTCAAGTGCGGCGTCGCCTCAGCCGTAGCACGCCCCATGCGCCCACTGTCCATATTGCTCGGAATCGTGATGGGTTCGACCGTGTCGATCTCGTTCGCCCTGTCGCTGACGCTGATCGTCTTCCTCATGCTGCCCGAGTACGCGGACCGTATCGGCGAGGAATTCCCGCCCTTGCTGCGGGCGCTCGGAGGCTCGGCGGTGCTTGCCGTTGTGTCTGCCATCGGTTTCTACGGGGAACTGCGCGAGCGCCGCTGGCGCCGCCTGCCGCAGGGCCTGCTGGCGGCACTGTTGCTGGTGACCGGATGGCTGGTGTGGCCCACCAAGTAAGACCCGCCCCGCGGAGTGTTGCCCTTTGTTGTAGGAGCCGTCGATGACTTCACCAAACGCGTATCTCCGGCCGCGCACCCTTGCATCGGCCATGCTGGGCGTGCTGCTGGTCGCTTGCTCGGCGGCGCCGCGCGAGGCCATGCCTCCGCCCATCTCGGCAGCCGAATACGAACGGCACATCGCCACCCTGGCGAGCGACGAGTTCGAGGGCCGCAAGCCGGGCACCGCGGGCGAGCGCAAGACCGTCGATTACCTCGTCGCCGAGTTCAAGAAACTCGGTCTCGCCCCCGGCAACGGTGACTCCTGGGTGCAGCAGGTACCCATCGTCGAGATCACTGCCGCGAGCGACGCCGCGTTGACTCTGGGTGATGCGCGGCTCCAGTACGGCAAGGACATGGTGATCTGGACCAAGCGACCGGTGCCCGAGGTGTCGGTGGCCGACAGTCCGCTGGTATTCGTCGGTCATGGCGTAGTGGCGCCGGAGTACGGCTGGAACGACTATGCCGGCGTCGACATGCGCGGCAAGACAGCGGTCATCCTGATCAACGATCCGGGTTTCGCCACCGAGGATCCGCAGCTGTTCCGCGGTCGGGCGATGACCTACTACGGCCGCTGGACCTACAAGTTCGAAGAGGCTGCGCGCCAGGGTGCCGCCGCCGCGATCATCATCCACGACGACAAACCCGCGGCGTATCCGTGGGATACGGTGCAGAACAGCTGGATGGGGCCGCAGCTCGATACGGTCACCGCGGACGGCAACGCCGGGCGCGCCGTCATCGAAGGTTGGGTGACCCGCGCGGCCGGCGATGCCTTGCTGCGGGCGAACGGCCGCAGCTACGACGAACTGCTGCGGGCTGCGAGTCAGCCCGGGTTCAAGCCGATCCCGCTCGCGCAGCAGGCGTCGGGTTCGCTGCGCAACGCCATCCGGCGGTCGGTGTCGCCCAACGTCATCGCCCGGATCAAAGGCAGCAAACGTCCCGATGAGTACGTCGTCTACATGGCGCACTGGGATCATCTCGGCAAGACGCTGGCGCGCAGTGGCGACAACATCTTCAACGGTGCGCTCGACAATGCCACCGGCACCTCCGGACTGCTCACGATCGCCAAGGCATTTGCCGAGACCAGGCGGCGCCCCGAGCGTTCGATCGTGTTTCTCGCCGTGACGCTCGAGGAAAGCGGCTTGCTGGGATCGGCCTACTATGTCGCGAACCCCATCTTTCCGCTGCGCCGCACGGTGGCGGCGCTCAACATGGATGCGATCTCCTGGGGCGGGCCGACGCGCGACGTCACGGTGGTCGGCTCGGGTGCCTCCGAACTCGAGGAATATCTGGCGCGTGCGGCCGCACGACAAGATCGAGTGGTCCGCGAGGAGCCGACGCCGGAGAACGGCTTTTTCTATCGCTCCGACCACTTCAACTTCGCCAAGGCGGGCGTCCCGGCCCTGTACATCAAGCTTGGCATGGACGATCGCGAGAAGGGGCCCGAGTGGGCGAAGGCACAGGCGGCCGAGTTCACGCTCAAGCACTACCACAAGCCGTCGGACGAGTTTCGTCCGGGGACCGATCTGCGCGGCGGCGTTCAGGACCTGGAGCTGCTGTACGAGGTCGGCACAACTCTGGCGCGCGAAAAACGCTTTCCGGCCTGGTACGCCAAGAGCGAGTTCAGGGCTGCACGCGAGCGCAGCCTCGCTGCGGCCGACTGACGGCTTTGCTCAAGCACTTCGCGCGCGTCGGCGCGCGGGGTGCTAGATGCGGCGGATCGCCCAGGCCGTGAAGCGCAGCGCCGACAGCATCAGCCAAGGCGCGAACAGCAGGATCCACGCTGCCAGCGAGCCGGAAAACAGCATCGTGAAGAAGTCGCCGAGGATGGCGAACATGCCGCCGTTCGCATAGGGGCCGAGCAGGGCGCGGCCGGTGACCCACACGATCAGCGGCAGCCCGACAGCGCCGAAGATCAGCGAGCCGAGCAGCAATCGGGCCTCGCGGTTGAGCGTAACCAGATCGAGCTTCGGGTTTCGGCGCGCCATGCGGGCATAATACGGCATGGGCAGTTTCCGGACAGCAGTGGTCGGGGCCGGTTATCTCGGCCGGTTCCACGCGCAGAAGTACGCCACCGAGTCGGGTTCGCAACTGGTCGGCGTGGTGGACACGCGGGCTGAGCCCCGCGAGGCGCTTGCGCGCGAACTCGGCACGGCGGCCTTCGCTGATCATCGCGAACTGCTGGGTCGTGTCGACGCCGTCAGTATCGTGACCACCACGCCGGCGCACCACGCCATCGCCCGCGACTTCCTCGAGGCCGGCGTGCACGTGCTGGTCGAGAAGCCGATCACGGAAACGGTCGCGCAGGCGCGGGAACTCATCGAACTCGCCGCACGTCGCGGATGCTTGCTGCAGGTAGGTCATCTCGAGCGCTTCAATCCGGCGATCGTGGCCGCCGGGTCGCGGCTCGACGGCGTGCGCTTCATCGAGTGCCAGCGTCTTGCGCCGTTCAAGGAGCGGGGGACCGATGTCAACGTCGTGCTCGACCTGATGATCCACGACATCGACATCGTGCAGAGCATCGTCGGGAGACCGATCGAATCCATCGACGCGATCGGCACCCCGGTTTTTTCGGGGGCAGTGGACATCGCCAACGCACGCCTGCGGTTCGTCGGTGGTTGCGTGGCGAACGTGACCGCGAGCCGGGTCAGCCTCAAGACCGAGCGCAAGTTGCGCGCGTTCCGCGACGACGCCTACCTCTCGATCGACCTGCAGCAGCGCATCTTGACCACGATCACCAAGCGCGTCACGCCGCCGGCCGCCGGCGAGTTGCCGGTGACGATCGAGGAGCAGAGTTTCGAGCAGGGCGATGCGCTGCGCGCCGAAATCCGCTCGTTCCTCGACTGCATCGACGCGGGACGCTCGCCGGTGGTGAGCGGCGAGGACGGGTTGCGCGCCCTCGAGACGGCGATCCGCATCACCGCGATGCTCGCCCCGCAGACAACCCGGGAGACCGTTCGGTGAGTGCACGCAGCAACCAGCCGCCGTCGTCGGCAGCCCGCTCGCGCAACGTGACCGTCGCGGCGACCCAGTTCGACTGCGGCTGGGATGCCGCCGCGAATATCGCGCGAGCCGATGGTCTCGTGCGGCAGGCCGCGGCGCTGGGCGCGCAGGTGATCCTCCTGCAGGAACTCTTCGAGACGCCCTATTTCTGCATCGAGCAGGACTTGCGGCACTTCGCGCTTGCCAGCACCGTCGCCGACAACGCGGCGATCCGCCATTTCCGCGGCGTTGCGCGCGAACTCGGCGTCGTCCTGCCGATCAGTTTCTTCGAGCGCGCCAACCAGGCGTTCTTCAACAGCGTCGCCATCATCGATGCCGATGGCGAAGTACTCGGCGTCTACCGCAAGTCGCACATCCCCAACGGGCCGGGCTATCAGGAGAAGCAGTACTTCAGCCCCGGCGACACCGGCTTCAAGGTATGGAACACACGTTACGCGCGGCTTGGCGTCGGCATCTGCTGGGACCAGTGGTTTCCGGAATGCGCGCGGACGATGGCCTTGATGGGCGCGGAACTGCTGCTCTACCCGACGGCCATCGGCAGCGAGCCGCCGCCGGCACCGCTGCTCGATTCGCGCTTGCACTGGCAGCGGACACAGCAGGGCCACGCCGCGGCGAACCTGATGCCGCTGATCGCCTCGAACCGTCATGGCATCGAGCGCTCGACGCAGGATCCGCAGAATCTGTGGATCCGCTTCTATGGCTCTTCGTTCATCGCCGACGCTACGGGAGCCAAGGTCGCCGAGGCGGGCGAGGACGGCGATGCGGTCATCACCGCGACCTTCGATCTCGAGGCGATCGGCAGACAGCGCACCAGTTGGGGGGTGTTCCGCGATCGTCGGCCGGACCTGTACGGGACGCTCGCGACCTACGACGGACGGTCGCTTGGCGGCTGATCGCGCCGCCATGGGCAGCCGCGCGCCTCGATGAGCAAGCCGGTTCCCGCGTGGGTCATCACCGGACCGCTGGGCTCCGGCAAGACCACGCTGATCGCCCGCTGGCTGGCCGCCAAGGAGCCTGCGGAACATTGGGTCGTGCTGCTCAATGAATACAGCGACGCCGGCATCGACGCCTTGACCGTGGCGGCCGCGGCCCGGGGTGCCTACGACGTGCGGCTCGTGCCCGGCGGATGCCTCTGCTGCGTGGGCGAGGCGGACTTCCGGCGCAACCTGCAGGAGCTCGTAGACCACGTGCGGCCGGCGGGAATCATCGTCGAGCCCTCGGGCATCGGACATCCCGGCGGCATCGTCGAAGAATTGCTCGCGCACGAGGCCGCGGGCGGTATCCGCCTGTGCGGGGTCATCGGCCTGATCGATCCGGCACGCATCGACAGCGATGACGACAACGTGGTCGCCGTCCGCGAGATCGCCGACGCGCTCGTGCTGTCCAAGGCCGATCTGGCAACGGCCGCGCAGCGCGAGCGTTTTCATGCGCTCGCCGCGACGCTGTTTCCGCCGAAATCCTGGACGGGCGAGATCGCCGGCGGGCAGTTGCCGCCGATCCTGCGCGCCGCGATCGAAGCCGGCGGGATTCCGGACCCCACGACACCCCGGATGCCGGGCGTAGCGAGGCGTCCCGTGCCGGTGCGCCCGCCGGGACATGCGCACACGGACGTGCACGAGCATGCGGCTCATCATCACGCCGCCGGCACCGTCGAGAGCAGCGGTGGCGAGCGTCGGGAGTTCCATCATCTCGGTCGGCATGGTGCGCGCTGGCTCTGGCCGCGCTCCCGCGCATTCTCGGAGACACGTCTGCTGTCCCTGCTCAGCAGCGAACTGTCCCTCGTCGATCCGGCCCTGCGACGGCCGGAGCGCTTCAAGGCCGTGCTGCGGGTGGAGGAAGACGAGTGGCTGCTGGTGCAGATGGCCGACGGGCGCGTGTCGATGCAGCCGACCGCCTGGCGACGCGACAACCGGCTCGAATTGCACCTGGCCCCCGGCGAGCCCTGGGATGCGCAGTCCTGGGAGCGTCTCTGGTCGCGGTGTCTGCGCCCGTGACGGACGTGCTGCGTGCGCAGCTGGCCGATTTTCATGCCGTCGGCGTACGCGCGGTGCAGGGCGAGCGGGTGCTCGCCGGGCACGGCGCCGTGGTCGACGGTCACTGGATGTTTCGCCGTGGCGGGCGCGCCTTGCATCTTCCGCTCCCGGATCGAGCGCGCGGCGGTCGTCTGCGGGTGATCGGCCTCGGCAAGGCGGCTCTCGGCATGGCCCGCGGATTTCGTCGCTCGCTGCAGGCGGCGCGGCTCGATGTCGACGACGGTTTGTTGATCGTCCGCGACCTGCCCTGCGACCCTGGCTCCACCGGACCCGAGGGCGAGCCGTGGCGGGTGCTGGCCGGTGATCATCCGCTGCCGGGTCCGCGCAGCGAGCAAGCCGCGCGCGCCTTGCTGGAATTCATTGGCCAGCCGTCCGCGGCCGATCGCTTCGTGGTGCTGTTGTCGGGCGGGGCTTCGGCCCTGTGCGCACTGCCTGCGCCCGGCGTGACACTGGAGGAGAAACGGCGCATCACGAGCGAGCTGATGCACTCCGGCGCACCGATCGCCGCGATCAATCGCGTGCGTCGTCAGCTTTCGGCGCTCAAGGGCGGCAAGCTGGCGGCACGGCTCGCACCTGCGCAATTCGTGACGCTCGCCATATCGGACGTTCCTGACGACGAGCCTGCGGTGATCGGCTCGGCGCCGACCTGGCGCGACGATCTGCCGGCCACCTCGCAACCCCCGTACGTGGTGATCGCCGGACTCGACGACGCTCTCGAGGCGATGGCGCAGGCCGCCGCGGCGGCGGGTTTCGTGGTGACCCGATTCGGTCGCTGCCTGTACGGCAGCGTGACGACGGAAGTGCCGCGCATCCTCGCGGCGATCGAGTCGCTGTCCGCGCAGGGTGATCGTCCGCAATTGCTGCTGGCGGGGGGTGAGCCGCTGGTGGAGGTACGCGGTGGTGGCCGCGGCGGGCGGGCACAGGAACTGGCGCTGCGGCTTGGCGTGGCGTTGTCGCCCGGAACCGGCGGAGCTTGGGCAGTGCATGACGTGAGCGCGCGCAGGCAGGTCGGCATCGTGGGTCTCGTCGCCGGCACCGATGGTTCCGACGGTCCCACCGCTGCCGCCGGCGGGTTTTTCGATGCTGCGACGCCGTTGCGAGTCGCTGCGGCGGGCCTCGACCTCGCGCGTGTACTCGCCGACAACGATTCGCATACGGCGCTCGAGGCCATCGGCGACCTGTTCGTGACGGGACCGACCGGCACGAACGTGGCCGATGTCCTCATGGTGGTGATCCCGGGCGGCTAGAATGGCCCGGTTTCACCCCGTCAGCGGAGCGCCTCGATTGCCATGACATCTGCAGCACCCGTGGTAGCCATCATCGGCGGCACCGGCGAGTTGGGCTCGGCCATCGCCCGGCGCCTGTCGAGGTCCGGTTTGGAGGTGATCATTGGTTCGCGTGATCCGGCGCGCGCCGCTGCGGCCGCTGCGGCACTCGCGACGGCCACGGGTCGCGTGGTGTCCGGCTTTGCCAACGCCGAGGCCGCTGCGCGCGGCGGCATCATCATCGTCACCGTGCCCTTCGCCTCGCAGGAGGCGACGCTGCAGGAGATCGCTGCGGGCGTCGCCGGCAAGATCGTCGTCGATACCACGGTGCCGCTGATGCCGCCCAAGGTGATGCGTGTGCAACTGCCGGCAGAGGGCAGCGCTGCGCAGCGTGCGCAGAAGCTGCTCGGCGAGGGCGTGCGTCTGGTGTCCGCGTTCCACAACGTGGCGGCGCACAAGCTCGCCACCGACGCCACCGTGGACTGCGATGTGCTCGTCTTCGGCGACGACAAGGCGGCGCGCGAGTCGGTGATCCGGCTCGTCGAGGCCTGTGGCCTGCGCGGCTTGCATGCTGGCGCGCTCGCCAACTCCGCCGCGGCCGAGGCGCTGACCTCCATCCTCATCTTCATCAACAAGCAGTACTCGGTGGACGGGGCAGGCCTGCGGATCACGGGCGAGCTCAAGGTGCCTGCCGCCGCAGGCTGAATGCCACGCGAGGTCAGTTTCGTTGCCCTCGAGGGGTTGCCCGAGATCGAGCCGGGCGCCGACCTCGCCGCGCTGTTGCGCGTCGCGCTGCAGGTCAACGGTCTCGGGTTGCGTCGCGACGATCTGCTCGTGGTGGCGCAGAAGATCGTCTCCAAGGCCGAAGGCAGGCTGCTGCGACTGGCCGACGTGGTGCCGTCCGCTGCGGCAATCGATCTTGCCGCGCAAGTGCAGAAGGACCCCCGTTTCGTGGAACTCGTGTTGCGCGAGTCCTCGGCCGTGGTGCGGGCCGTACCCAATATCCTCATCACCCGGCATCGCTGCGGCTGGGTGATGGCCAATGCCGGCATCGACCGCTCGAACATCACCGCTGCCGAGGCCGCGGTGCTGCTGCTGCCCGAAGACTGCGATGCCTCCGCACGTCGACTGCGTGACGCGCTGGCACCCGAGTCTCCTGCGGTGATCATCAGCGACAGCTTCGGCCGGCCCTGGCGCGAGGGTACGGTCAACGTGGCGCTCGGTGTGGCCGGGTTTCCGGCGCTGCGCGACTGGCGCGGGTTGCCCGATCGTCACGGCCGCACCCTGCAAACGACCCAGGTCGCCGACGCTGACGCGGTCGCAGCCGGAGCCGGCCTCGTGATGGGCGAAGCACACCAGGGCACGCCCGTGGTGCTCGTCCGCGGTCTGGACTTTTCGGGGCCGCTGAAGGATGGTCAGTCCCTGGTACGCTCGCTCGAGGGGGATTTGTTCCGGTGAAGCCGGCGGTGAAGGTGCTTGCACTCTCCGGTGGCGTGGGCGGCGCGAAACTCGCGCTCGGCCTGGCGCGCAGCCTTGCTCCGGGGGAACTCGCCGTGCTGGTCAACACGGGCGATGACTTCACGCATCTCGGGCTGCGGATCTGCCCCGATCTCGACACCGTGCTCTACACGCTGGGCGGCGTCGTGGACCCGGTCAACGGCTGGGGTCGGGCAGGGGATACCTTCGGCTTCATGGATGAACTGCAGCGCCAGGGTGGACCGGAGTGGTTCCGGCTCGGCGACCGCGACCTGGTGCTGCACGTCGAACGGACCCGCAGGCTCGCGGCCGGCGAGACCCTGACCGGGCTGATGGGCGATGTCGCCAGCCGGTTCGGTGTGTCGTCACGACTGCTGCCGATGAGCGATACGCCCATCGCGACGCTGCTCGACACCGATGCGGGCACGCTCGAGTTCCAGCACTACTTCGTGCGTCTGCGGGCGATGCCCAGAGTGCGGGGGCTGCATTACGCGGGTGCCGTGCAGGCGCGGGCGACCGAAGAACTGCTGACGGTGCTGCGCGGCAGCGGACTCGAGGCGATCATCATCTGCCCGTCCAACCCCTATCTGAGCATCGACCCCATTCTCGCGGTGCCCGGCATCCGCGCGGCGCTGCGGGCCGCGGGGGTGCCGATCGTGGTCGTCTCGCCGCTCGTGGGCGGACGTGCGGTCAAGGGACCGACGGCGAAGATCATGCAGGAACTCGGCATCGGCACCGACCCGCTCGCGATCGCGCGGCACTACGCAGGTCTCATCGACGGCCTGCTCATCGACGCGGCGGACCGGACCGATGAACTTGCCGCGACGCTCGCACGCGACGGCATCGCCCTCGGCGTGGAGAACACGCTGATGCGGTCCCTAGAGGATCGCGAGCGCATCGCCAGGGCGGCGCTCGAGCTTGCGCGGGCGCTGCAGCCCGGCTCCCTGGCCCGGAGCGGTACCTCGTGAGTGTGGTGGCGGTGGTGCCGGTACGCTCGCCGGGCGAGGGCAAGTCGCGTCTCGCGGGCGTGTTGTCGGCGAGCCGCCGCTCCGCGCTGGTGCAGTCGATGCTCGCCCGGGTGCTCGCTGCGCTGCGCGCCGCACGGAACATCGACCGCATCGTCGTCGTGACTCCGGACGATCACCTGCGGTTGCCGCCCGGCGTCGAGGTGTTGCACGACCATGGCACCGGTCTCAATGCGGCGGTCAGCCTCGCGCAGCAGCATTGTTCGCAGCGCCACGAGGCGATGCTCGTCGTCGCCGCCGATGCACCGCAGGTCACTGCCGAGGAGATCGATCGTCTGGTCGAGCGGGCGAGTGGCACCGATGTGGTCGTGGTGCCCGATCGACACGGAACCGGCACCAACGCCTTGTGGCTGCGCCTGCCGACTGCGCTGTTGCCGCAATATGGCGAGGGCAGCGCGCAGGCGCATCTCGCGACCGCCGTCCGGCTTGGCCTGAGCGCGACTCGTATCGAGGTGCCCGGGCTGTCACACGATGTCGATGTGCCGGATGACCTGCAGGGTGAGCCGATGCCGGCCGAACAGGCGCGTCTGCTCGCCGAAGAAACCGATCTCGCTGCACTGATGCAGCGTGCGCGCGAGCTGACGCTGGACGGCTTCGGTCTGCGGGTCGGTTACTCGCGCAAGGTGTTCATCCCGCTCACGCACTGGTGCCGCGACGTCTGCCACTACTGCACCTTCGCCGCACCGCCGCGTCGTGGCGAGCGGGCCTTCCTGACCGTGGACGAGGTGCTGGCGATCGCCCGCCGTGGGGCCGTCGCAGGCTGCCACGAGGCGCTCTTCACGCTCGGCGACAAACCCGAGTTGCGCTACGCGCAGGCCCGTCGGGAACTCGCGGAGCTCGGCTTCGCCACCACGCTCGAGTACCTCGCGCACTGCGCGCGGCGGGTATTCGAAGAGACGGGACTACTGCCGCACCTGAATCCGGGCGTGATGGGTCGCGCCGATCTCGAGATGTTGCGCCCGGTATCGGCATCGATGGGGATCATGCTCGAGAGCAGCGCCGAGCGCCTCGGCATGAAAGGCGGTCCGCACCATCGCTCGCCCGACAAGCATCCGTCGGTGCGACTCGACACCATCGACCTCGCCGGCCAGCTGGCCATCCCGTTCACCACCGGCATCCTCATCGGCATCGGCGAGACCCGGCTCGAGCGTATCGAGACGCTGCTCGCCATCCGGGAATTGCACGCGCGGCACGGCCATATCCAGGAAATCATCGTGCAGAACTTCCGCGCCAAGCCGGGCACGCGGATGGCGCTGCATCCCGAGCCGTCGCTGCAGGAACTGCAATGGACCATCGCGGCGGCGCGGCGGATCTTCGGCGCCGGGATGTCCATCCAGGCGCCCCCCAATCTCAGCGCGGGCTCGCTGCAGGGCTTGATCGACGCCGGCGTCAACGATTGGGGCGGGGTGTCGCCGGTCACGCCCGATCATGTCAACCCGGAGGCGCCGTGGCCGCAGCTTGCGGCGCTGGAGCGCGAAACCGCGGCCGCGGGACGGTGGCTGGTGCAGCGTCTGCCCATCCTGCCCGCGCATGCCCTGGATCCGCGCTGGATCGACCCTGCGTTGCGCAGCGCCGTGCTGCGGCACCTCGATGCGTCGGGCTATGTCCGCGAAGCCGGTTGGCATGCCGGGGCGGGGAATCCACCGCCGGGTCGTTACACCGGACTGGTTCGTCAAAGAAAATCCGTGGGCGAGGTGTCGCCGCGCATCGCGACCACGATCCGCCGCTGTCTCGACGGCGCACCGCCGGACGAGGACGGCCTGTCGCGGCTGTTCGCCGCCGATGGCGCTGATTTCCAGGCTATCGTGGCCGCCGCCGATGGTTTGCGCGCCGCGGTGAGCGGCGAGACGGTTACCTACGTCGTCAACCGCAACATCAACTACACCAACATTTGCAGCTACTCCTGCGGCTTCTGCGCTTTCGCCAAAGGTCGCGGTGCCCGTGCGCTGCGCGGCCCGGGCTACCGCCTCGACTTCGACGAGATCGCCTCGCGGGTCGCCGAGGCGGCTGCACGCGGCGCCACCGAAGTCTGCCTGCAGGGCGGGATACATCCGTCTTTCACCGGCGAGACATACCTCGAGATCGTCCGCAGCGCCGTGCGCGCGGCACCCGGTATCCACGTGCATGCGTTCTCCCCGCTCGAGATCAGCCATGGCGCCGCGACGCTCGGCATCACGGTCGGCGAATTCCTCGCCCGGCTGGCTCGCGAGGGTCTGCGCACCCTGCCCGGAACGGCGGCGGAAATCCTCTGTGACGACGTGCGCGCCGTGATCTGTCCGGACAAGCTGGGCACGCAGGAGTGGCTCGCGGTGATGCGCGCCGCCCATGCGAACGGGCTGCGCAGCACGGCAACCATCATGTTCGGTCACGTGGAATCGCCGCGTCACTGGGCGCGACACCTGCTCGAGATCCGCCGCTTGCAGGTCGCCACCGGTGGCTTCACCGAATTCGTGCCCCTGCCATTCGTGCACATGGAGGCGCCGCTGTGGCGCAAGGGCCTGGCGCGCACCGGTCCGAGCTGGCGGGAGGCGATGCTGATGCATGCGGTGGCGCGGCTCGTGTTCGAGCCGGTGCTGCGCAACGTGCAGGCCTCCTGGGTGAAGCTCGGTTGCGATGGCGCACTCGAGGCGCTGCGTGCCGGGGCCAACGACCTCGGCGGTGTGCTGATGAACGAATCGATCACCCGCGCAGCCGGCGGCGTCAACGGTCAGCAGATGGAGGCCGCGACGCTGCAGCAGGCGATCCGCTCGATCGGCCGTGAGCCGCGGCAGCGCACCACGCTCTACGGCAATGTCATCTCAGCGCAGTTTGGGAATGACGTGCTGACCGATGATGTCGAGGGCTTCCATAGGCGAATCGTGCAGGCGTAGCGCGCACTCGGTGAGTCCCGCCTTGGCGAACATGCGGAAGCGCTCTATCTCGCGGTCGAGATCTTCGAGTCCGCCGGTCGAGGTGAAGTACTCGCAAAGCCGGTTGGCGATCTCCACCGGCACACCCTGGATGTTGCCCGAGCGGTCGAACCAGGCGGCGACGAACTTGTCGTAGTTGTCGCGCACCAGTTGGGCCTCGTCTTCGGTCAGGCACTGCATGATCAGTTCTTTCTGCAACTTGATGGCGCGCCAGGGGAGTTCGCGGCGCGACTCGCGGTAACCGTCGGCGCGATCGCGCTTGAGGTGCCAGGCCCAGAACGTATTGGTGCGCAGCGGCGGCATGTCTGCTTCGCGTTTGGTGGCCCCTTCCAGGACCTCCTTCATGGCCGCCGCCATGACCTCGGGAGGCGTGCAGCCGATGAACACGCCGTCGGCCACGCGGGCCTCCATGCGCATCATCTGGCCGCGGTAGGCCGTGCCGTAGACCAGTGGCGGATTCGGTGCTTTCAGCCAGCCGTAGGCGCAGGGCAGGTTGACCACGAAGTCCTCACCCTTGAAGCCCTTGGCCAGCTTGCCGCGGCCGGCGCCACGCACGAGTTCGATGCCCTCGCGGACCGCACGCACGATCTTCTCGGGGCGCTCGATACCCATGCAGTCGATGTTGCCCTCGCCGGCGCCCATGGCGATGAGCCCGCGCCCGCCGCAGAACTCGTTCAGCGACAGCAGGCTGTTGGCGATCTTCAGCGGATGCATCTCGAAGGGGCTGACCGCGAGCGGGCCCATGAGCAGCTTCGAGGTCGACTGGGCGAGCGGCACCAGCGACAGAAAGCAGTCCCAGTGGGCGAAATAGTTGGAGCTCCATAGCGCCCGTACGCCGTATTGTTCGGCTTTTTGGCCGAGTTCGGCCACCTGGGCGGGCGTGAGGTCGGGTTCGAGGATGATGTCGATGTCCATGGGCAGGAGCCTAGCCAAACCGATCCGGCTGTGCAGCAAGACCTGCCGCGCTTGCGCATCACGCGGGCAGGTCGGGACGCAAGGAACTTCCGCGCCGGCGGGGCGTCAATGGAGCGTCGGCCCGGGGCGTCCGCGCTCCGGCAACAGGATCTTCAGGCAAGAGGGCAGCAAACCATGGACACCCGCGAGCAACGCGCCGTACTCAACATCATGATCCACGCCGCGCTGGCCGACGGCCAGAAGTCCGACGATGAACGGTCGGCGATCCGCGATGCGGCGGAGTCACTTGCGGGGGAGGGCGGCAGTGCCCTCGCCGGGGTGTACCAGGACGTGCTGTTGCGGCGGGTCAAGCTCACCGACGCCGCAGCCGTGCTCACCGCTGCCGAGCATCGCCAGCTCGCCTATGAAATGGCGGTGTGCGTGTGCGATGCGGACGGTGTGCAGAGCGATGCCGAGCGGCGCTTCCTGGAGTCGCTGCGCAGCCTGCTCGTGCTGGAGGCCGACCCCGAGGCCACGGCAGCGGCCCGGCGTGCCGACGAGATCGCCACCGCGGCCTACGGTCCGGCCGCAGCCTATGGTGCTGTCGCTGCGGCTAGTGCTGTCGCCACGGCAAGTGCTGTCGCCACGGCGTCGCCCCCACGGACGACACCCGGTACCGCGGGCGTCAGCCCCGAGACCACCGCAGCGCTCGACAAGTCGATCCTCAACTACTCGATTCTCAACGGGGCTCTCGAACTCTTGCCGCAGTCCTGGGCCTCGATGGCGATCATCCCGCTGCAGGTGCGGATGGTCTACCGGATCGGCAAGGCCCACGGCGTGAACCTCGACCAGGGACACATCAAGGAATTCCTCGCGACCGTCGGTGTCGGCCTGACCTCGCAGTACGTCGAGCAGATCGGTCGCAAGCTGGTGGGCGGGCTGCTCGGCAAGGCGGCGGGGCGGGCGATCGGCGGCCTAGGCCGCGCCGCGACGGGCATGGCGTTCTCGTTCGCGACCACCTATGCGCTGGGTCATCTCGCCAAGCGCTACTACGCGGGTGGCAGGGTGATGTCGACGGCACTGCTGCGCAGTACCTACCAGGAGTTGCTGGCTTCGGCGAAGGTCAGCCAGCAGCAGTATCTGCCCGCGATCCAGGAGCGGGCGGCGACGATCACTCCCTCGGAAGTGATGAATATCGTGCGTCAGTAGCCGCCCCGCGGGGCAGGCGGGGTGAAGCCCTCGCGACGGAAGATTTCCTGTGCTGCGTCGCCAGCCAGGAAATCGAGGTAGCGGGTTGCTGCGGCGCCGGCCTCAGCAGTCAGAGCCGCCGGATACTCGATCCGCGGGTGCGAGTCTTCGTCGAGGGTGGCAATGGTGCGTACACGCGGTTCGTTGCGCGCGTCGGTCGCATAGACGACGCCGAGGGCGGCCTCGCCGCGGGCCACCAGAGCCAGTGCAGCGCGGGCGTTCTCCGCCCGGGCCAGTCGCGGCGCCAAGCTCTCCCACACGCCAAGATGCCGCAAGGCGACGCGGGCGTAGCGCCCGAGCGGCACCGAGTCCGGGTCGCCCGTGACGAGGCGGCCGCCCGCCAGTGCTGCGCGCCAGCTGGCGGATGATCCGGGCTGCAACCGCGCCGGCGAGGTGGCGGGAGCGACGATCACGAGGCGGTTGCCGGCGAGCACCCGTCGCGTTTTCGGACGCAGCAGTCGTGCGCGATCGGCGTGATCCATCCATTCCTGGTCCGCCGTCACCAGCATGTCGGCGCGCGCGCCGGCCTCGAGCTGGCGGGCGAGTTGCGCACTCGAGGCAAAGGAATGTCGGACGACGATGCCGGTGCGGCGGGTAAAGGCCTCGCCGTTGGCGGTGAGCACGTCGGTCAGCGAGGCTGCTGCAAGCACGGTGACGGGAGCAGCCGGTGCGTCGAGTGCTGCGGGTGTGGCGGCCCGCGACATGGAGGCTGCAAGGCCTGCACACAGAAGCCAGGCGGCGAGCAGCGCCGCGCGCGCCAGCCAGCGGATTTCGGTGGTCCTCATGGCCGCATTGTAGGCGCGCGTATACTTTCGCCCAATCGGCCGGTGGCCGCGATCGATGGGGTAGCGAATGATTTCCCGACGCCAGGCGCTGACTGCCGCGACCATCGCGGCCCTTTCTCCGCTCCTGGGTGCCACAGCGGCTCCGGCCAGGCGGCCTGCGGTGACCGGTTCTGCCGCAGCCGGTTCTGCCGCCCGCCCGATCGTGAAGCCGCCGCGGATCGTCGCGGGGGACACCATCGGCCTGATGATCCCTTCGAGTGCGAACTGGGACCCCATCGACGTCGACATCCTGCTCGAGGCGCTGGCGGCGCTTGGCCTCAAGGGCAAGCTCGGCAAGCACGTGTTCGACCGCTACGGGTATCTCGCGGGACGCGACGCGGACCGGGCCGCGGATCTCAACGCGCTGTTCCTTGACCCCGAGGTGAAGGCCATCCATTGCATTCGCGGCGGTTGGGGGGCGGCCAGGCTCCTGCCGTTGCTCGACTGGGACGCGATCGCGCGCAACCCCAAGATACTGATCGGCTACAGCGACATCACGGCGCTGCTGCTGTCGCTGCATGCGAAGACGGGCCTCGTCACCTTCCACGGGCCGAACGGTGCGAGTGATTGGAACCGTACCAACGTCGAGTGGATGCAGCGGGTGACCTGGGCGGGCGAGGCCGTCACCTTCGCCAATCCGCGCGACACCTCGCAGACCATCGTGCCGTCGGACGATCGCACCCGCACGATCACCCCGGGCAAGGCGCGCGGCAAGCTGATCGGCGGCAATCTCACGGTGCTCACGGCGATTCTGGGTTCGCCGTACGTGCCCAGTTTCGACGATGCGATTCTTTTCCTCGAGGACGTGCAGGAAGCGCCGTATCGCATCGACCGTATGCTGGTGCAACTGAAGCTCGCCGGCATCCTGCAGCGCTTGCGCGGCGTGGTGTGGGGAACCTGCAGCAAGTGCACTCCGGGCGAGGGGTTCGGCTCATTGACGATTCCCGACATCCTCGACGACCACGTGAAGTCGCTCGGCGTGCCTGCCTATTACGGCGCCATGTTCGGTCACATCGGCAGGCAGTTCACGCTGCCGGTGGGAGTGCAGGTCGAGATCGACGCCGACGCCGGCACTCTCACGATGCTCGAGGCAGCGGTCGTCTGACCGCTCGGAACCCTGATATTCGTAAAAAAAGACTTCATTTTTTGCGAATTACGATAATATCGATGCTGTTGATCGGCGAATAACGTAAGGAGGGGGGTGTGGCTTCGAGTCCTTCGGCTGCGACGGGCCCGCTCGCCTCCCTCAAGGTTCTCGAGTTCGCCGGCATCGGCCCGGCACCCTACGCCGGCATGCTGCTCGCCGATCTCGGTGCCGACGTGGTGCGCATCGACCGTCACGACGCCGGGCGTCTCGACCCCGGACACCGGGTGCTCGGCCGCGGCCGGCGCAGCATCGCTCTCAACCTCAAGACACCCGAAGCCCTCGAACTCGTGCGGCAACTCGTCTGCCGCAGCGACGCATTGATCGAGGGTTTCCGGCCCGGGGTGATGGAACGGCTGGGTCTCGGGCCCGACGTCTGTCTGGCGGCGAATCCGCGCCTCGCCTATGGCCGGGTGACCGGCTGGGGGCAGCAGGGACCGCTCGCGCAGGCCGCCGGGCACGACCTCAATTACATCGCCCTGACCGGTGTGCTGAACGCGATCGGCACCCCTGACAGCGGGCCGGTGATGCCGCTCAACCTGCTGGGGGATTTCGCCGGCGGCGGCATGCTGCTCGCCTTCGGCCTGCTCGCCGCAGTCATCGAGGCACGCGGCAGCGGTCGCGGTCAGGTGGTGGACGCGGCGATGATCGATGGCGCCTCGTCCCTCGCGTCGCTCATCTGGGGCATGCGTTCGGCGGGCTGGTGGCCGCAGGGTCGCGGCCGGAACATGCTCGACGGCGGCGCGCATTTCTATGGCGTGTTCGAGTGTGCCGACGGCCGGTGGATCACCCTCGCCAGCATCGAGCCGCCCTTTCATGCGGCGATGCTCGCGGCGCTCGGGCTCGATGCCTCGCTGGCCGCCCAGCAGCACGATGCACGGCAGTGGCCGAGGCTGCGCGAACTCGTCGCCGAAGCGGTACGCCGGCGCAGCCGCGACGAGTGGACAGCGCTGCTCGAGGGCAGCGACGTATGCTTCGCGCCGGTGCTGGACTTCGACGAGGCGAGACAACACCCCCACAACGTCGCCCGCGGAGCGTTCAAGGAGCAGCAAGGCCTCGTGCACCCTGCGCCGGCGCCGCGCTTTTCATTGACTGCGGAACAGGCCGGGATACCCGCCGGGGTACCCGGCGCCGAGGGTGCAGCGGTGCTGCGCGAACTTGGTGTCGACGATCAAAGAATCCGCGAACTCGCCGCGAGCGGCGCGCTTCGCCTTCCGGACTGAAGGAGTATCGACATGCCGAAGATGTTCGATCAGTGGCGCACCCGCAGCCCCTACTACAACGACAGCCATCACGAATGGGCCGATACGGTGAAGCGGTTCATCGAAAGGGAAATCAACCCGCACATCGACTCCTGGGAGCGCGCCGGGATGCTGCCGCGGGAACTGCATCGCAAGGCCGCCGAGGTGGGCATCCTCGGGCTCGGGTTCCCCGAGGAGTTCGGGGGTATCACCGAGGGCATCGACCGCTTCCATGGTCTCGTCACCGGTATCGAGATGGCCAACGTGGGTGCCGGCGGTTTGCTGGCGAGCCTCATGATCCACGGCGTGGCCTTGCCGCCGGTGGTCGCGGCCGGGTCCGCTGCGGTCAAGGAAAGGATCGTGCCGGCGGTGCTGTCGGGAGAGAAGATCATCGCTCTCGGCGTGACCGAACCTTCCGGTGGTTCCGACGTGGCGGCGCTGCGCACGCGTGCGGAGCGTCGCGGCGACCGCTACATCGTCAACGGCTCGAAGACGTTCATCACCTCCGGTCTTCGCGCCGACTACTACGTCGTGGCCGTGCGCACCGGCGGCCCCGGGGCGCGCGGCATCAGCCTGCTGCTGCTCGAGAAGGGCATGAAGGGATTTACGCAGACGCCCCTCGAGAAGATGGGCTGGCACTGCTCGGACACGGCCACCCTCTATTTCGAGGACGTCGAAGTGCCGGTGGAGAACCTGATCGGCGAGGAGGGGGGCGCGTTCCGCGGCCTGATGGCCAATTTCAACGGTGAACGCGTCGGCATCGCCAGTTCGTCCAACGCGTTTGCGATGGTCTGCCTCGAGGAGGCGCTCGACTGGGCGCGCGAGCGCGAGACTTTCGGCACGAAGCTCAACCAGAACCAGGCGATCCGCCACAAGTTCTCGGAAATGTCGCGGCAGATCTTCGCCACCCAGGCGTGGGTCGATCGCGCTTGCGACGCGGTCATGCGTGGCAGGGACGAGGCGGGCGAGATCGCGCTGCTGAAGATCCAGGGCACGCGGACGCTGGAGTACTGCGCGCGCGAGTCGGCGCAGATCCTGGGCGGTGCCTCGTACCTGCGCGGCTGCAAGATCGAACGCATCTACCGCGAGGTGCGTCCCAACGTGATCGCCGGCGGCTCCGAAGAAATCATGCTGGATCTGGCGGCCAAGCAACTCGGTTACGTGTGAGGACAACATGGACGCATACATCTACGACCACCTGCGTACGCCGCGCGGCAAGGGCAAGAGCGACGGCAAGCTGCACGAGGTGACGGCGGTGAGCCTCGCCAGCCAGGTGCTGGCCGGCTTGCGCGATCGGTCGGCGCTCGACACCGCTCTCGTCGAGGACGTGGTTCTCGGCTGCGTGGCACCGGTGGGCGAGCAGGGCTCGAACATCGCCCGCATCGCCGTGCTGATGGCGGGGTACGACGAGTCCGTGCCCGCGTTCCAGATCAACCGTTACTGCTCCTCGGGTCTCGAGGCCGTGAACATCGCGGCGGCGAAGGTCATGGCTGGTCAGGGCATGGCCGCGATCGGCGGCGGTGTGGAGAGCATGTCGCGGGTGCCGATGGGCACGGGAGGCGGCGCCTGGGCTACCGACCCCGAGATCGCCTTCCGTACCTACTTCGTGCCGCAGGGCGTGAGCGCCGACCTGATAGCGACCCTGCACGGCTACAGCCGGCAGGATCTCGATGCCTATGCCGTGAGCAGCCAGCAGCGCGCCGCGCAGGCCTGGGCCGAGGGCCGGTTCGCGCGCTCGGTCATGCCGGTCAAGGATATCCTCGGCGTCACGCTGCTCGAGCAGGACGAGACGGTGCGCGGCTCGACGACCCTCGAGTCGCTGGGCACACTCAAGCCGTCGTTCGCGGAGATGGGCGAGAAGTACGGCGCCGATGGCGTGGCGCTGCTGCGATACCCCGAAGTGGAGCGCATCGAGCACCGGCATACGGCCGGCAACTCGAGCGGCATCGTCGACGGTGCGGCCGCGGTGCTCGTCGGCAGCGCGGCTTTCGGCCGCAAGGCGGGACTGAAGCCGCGGGCTCGCATCCGCTCGTTCGCTTCCATCGGGACCGAACCCACCATCATGCTCACCGGTCCGACGCCGGCGACGCAGCGGGCGCTGAAGCTGGCGCGCATGGGCTCGGGTGACATCGACCTCTTCGAACTCAACGAGGCGTTTGCCTCCGTGGTGCTGCGCTTCATGGAGGCGCTGTCGATCCCGCACGACAAGATCAACGTCAACGGTGGTGCGATCGCCATGGGCCATCCGCTGGGCGCGACCGGAGCGATGATCCTGGGCACGCTGCTCGACGAGATGGAGCGGCGTGATCTCGGCACCGGCCTTGCCACGCTCTGCGTCGGCGCGGGCATGGGCACGGCGACCATCATCGAGCGCGTCTGAGGAGCAAGCAGATGAACAACGTCATTCGTTACGAACTCGATGGCGACGTCGCCGTCTGGACGCTCGACAACCCGAACAAGTCGACCAACACGATCGATCAGGCCTTCATCGACGACCTCGATGCCTGCATCGAGCGGCTGAAGGGCGAGTCGGGCACGCTGGGTGCCGTCATCACCTCCGCGAAGAGCCTGTTCCTCGCCGGCGCCGACCTGAACGATCTGGAGCGCAACAGCGAGAAGATGTCCAAACTGCCGGCTGGCGAGATGTTCGAACAGGTGTTCGTGCTCTCGCGGTTGCTGCGCAAACTCGAGACTTGCGGCAAGCCCGTGGCCTGCGCCATCAACGGTACGGCCATGGGGGGCGGACTCGAGATCGCGCTGGCCTGCCACCAGCGCTTCGTGGCCGACACTGCGGGCTTGCAACTCGGTCTCCCCGAAGTGCAGATCGGTCTGCTGCCTGCGGGCGGCGGTACGCAACGTCTGTCGCGCATGCTCGGTATCCAGGCCGCCATGCCGTACCTGCTCGAGGGCAAGTCGCTGGATCCCCAGGCGGCGCTTGCCGCGCGCATCGTCGATGCCGTGGTG
>JBIKVA010000075.1:0-10520 GCA_044357085.1 Steroidobacteraceae bacterium
CGCCTAGCGGTTTGCCGGTGATCGCCATCCACTGGCGACCGTGAAGCGGCGGCTTCTCGGTGCGCTCCTGCGGGATCGCCGGAGCGCCGGCGACGACGATGCAGGTCATCGCGAGCGAGGTCGCGAGACGTGCCACCAAGCGTCGAATGGTCACCGGGCGAATGGTCACCGAATGAAATCTGCGCTGAGTCGCGCGGGTCGTGAGTGTGTTCATTGGCATAGAATAATCGCGACCGAATTTCCGGGTTGGGGGTAATTCCATGGCGATCACAGCGCCCGTCATCATTGCCGGGGCGGGGCCTGTCGGCTGCACCGCTGCACTGCGTCTGGCGCAGGCAGGAATACCGGTTACCCTGCTGGAGGGACTCGGCGACTTGCCGGAAACACTGCGAGCCTCGACCTTCCATCCGCCGTCGCTCGACATGCTGGATGAACTCGGCATGGCCAAGCCGCTGGAGGCGCAAGGGCTCGTCTGCAGGAAGTACCAGTACCGCGACCGCCGCACCGGGGAGATTGCGGAGTTCGATCTCGGTCACCTCGCCGCGGACACGCGTCACCCCTATCGTCTGCAGGCGGAGCAGTGGAAATACACCCGCCTCGTCTGGAAGGAACTGTGCGAACGGCACGCGGGTCTTGCCGAATGCCACTTCAACCACGCCGTCAAAGGCGTTTACCAGACTGCTGATGGCGTCGAGGTACTGGTTTGGGACAACGGCAAGGAACGACTGCTGAAGGGTTCCTATCTCATCGGTGCCGACGGCGCCGACAGTGCCGTCCGCAAGGCGGTGGCGATCGAGTTCGAGGGGTTCACCTGGCCGGAGAAGTTCCTCGTCGCATCGACGCCGTTCCCGCTCGAGACCAAGTTTGACCGGCTGGCACTCGTCAACTACGTGTCCGATCCGGAAGAGTGGCTGGTTCTGCTGCGCACGCCGACGCTGTGGCGGGTGCTGATTCCGACCGACCCCAAGATCGAGGACGACGCGTTGTGGCTGTCCGACCGCTGGATCCAGGATCGGTTGCACCACATGGCGCCGCACGACAGCGACTACGAGATCGTGCACCGGACGATCTACCGCGTGCATCAGCGCGTCGCCAAGACCTGGCGACGCGGTCGGGTGTTGCTGGCCGGTGATTCGGCCCACATCAACAACCCCCTGGGCGGCATGGGCATGAACGGTGGCATCCACGACGCGTGGAACCTCGCCGATAAGCTCATCCGCATCCACGCAGGCGCGGATGCCGATCCGCTACTCGACCTCTACGACCGCCAGCGTCGCGAGATCTGCGTGCGCTTCGTGCAGGAGCACACCATCAACAACAAGCGCTTGATGGAGTCCAAGGACCCCGACGTACAGAAAAAGCGTCAGGCGGAGTTCATGCGCGCCGCCAACGATCCGCAGTTGTCGCGACAGTTCCTGCTCAAGACCTCGATGATCCAGAGTCTTCGGGAGGCCGAACTGATTCAGTGACCTTCGAAGCTTACCAGCGCCTGCACGGGAACACCGAGTGCGCGGATCCGGTCGGCACCCTTGAGCTCGGGCAGATCGATGACGAAGCACGCGGCGACCACTTCGGCGCCGAGGGATCGAAGCAACGAGATCGCGGCGGTAGCTGTGCCGCCGGTGGCGATCAGGTCGTCGACCAGAACGACCCTCTCTGCGCGGCTCACCGCATCGCGGTGGATTTCCATTTCGTCGCTGCCGTACTCGAGCGCATAGCCGATCCGGACCGTGTCGTGCGGCAACTTGCCTTTCTTGCGGATGGGTACGAAGCCCGCCCGCAGCTGGTGGGCGACGGCGCCGCCGAGAATGAAGCCACGCGCCTCGATGCCGGCGACCTTGCCGATGTCGCTATGGGTGTACGGGTTGACCAGCGCGTCGACCGCCTCGCGGAAGGCGGTCGCATCCCCGAGCAGGGTGGTGATATCGCGGAACTGTATGCCCGGCTTGGGATAATCGGGGATCGTCCGGATGGTGTCTTTCAGCACTGTCGAACCTTAACATGGGGTCCCATGAGACGCCCATTCGCCACTCGTTCGCGGGCCGCGGTGCTCGGTCTGGTTCTGTTCGTCAGCTGCATCGGTCGTGGTCACGCGGCCGACCCCCCCGCCGTCGTCATCGGCCGCGAGCAGGTGAACGCAACGCTGTGGATGCAGCGTGCGGCCGAATATCGCATCGCCACTCGTCAGGTGTATCGGCTGGCTACGGAGAGGCTTGCGGGTCCCATCGCCGCACCGGGCAGTGCCGCAGTCGAGCAGTGGTCTGCGCCGCCGACGTCGTTGGCCTCGATGCCGACGGCCATCATCGTCGATCTCGACGAGACCGTTCTCGACAACTCCTACTATCAGGCCCGTCGCGCGCTGGCCGGTGCCGAGTACGACGAGGGATCCTGGCAGGCGTGGATGCAGGAGGCCGCCGCAACGGCGATTCCCGGTGCCGTGGAGTTCCTGCAGGCTGCCGCCCGTGCCGGACACAAGATCTTCTACGTCACCAACCGCGAGTGTCGGCCCGTTGCGACGCTGCCGGGTGACCCATGTCCGGCGCGTACGGCGACGCTGCACAATCTGCAGGTGCTCGGTCTGCCGAACGCCGAGGCGCCCGATGCGCTCTCCCTGCGGTACGAGCGAGCGGAGTGGAGCGGTTCGGACAAGACCGTGCGACGCGCCTGGATCGCCAATACGCACCGCATCGTCGCGCTGGTCGGCGACGACCTGCGAGACTTCGTGGATCGGCCCGAGTTCGAGTCGCGGCGCGCGGAACTCGATGCGCTGTTTGGCAACCGCTGGTTCCTGCTGCCCAATCCGATCTACGGCTCGTGGGAGCGCGTGATCACCGCTGGCGCCTGCACCAAAGACATGTCTGCCGAGGCTTGTGCTGCGGCAGCGACGACGCAGCGATACGCCGCACTCGAGGCTAGTCCGCCGCGCTGACGGACCGGGAGCAGCGATGCCCCGGCAGTGCGATGTCGATCCAGACGAGCCGGTGGTCGGACGTCGCGTCGACGTCGTCATTCACGAGCGCGAACTCCGCATCGTTCGCCTGCGGCCAGAACACGCCTGACGCGCAGACTTCGAGGTCCGCCGAGGGCAACAGATAGTCGGCGCGCAGGTTGCCTACCGACTTGTCGCTGTCGGAGAAGTCGGCGGTGTCGAGTGTCGGGTCGCTGCGTTGATTCCGATTTGCGCCGCCTTGTCGCGCGGCAGCCTCGGCCGCCCCTGCGCTGCGCGGAGCAAGCCGCCCCGATGCGGCCTCGCGATGCACGCGCGGATGTCGCAGCAGCTGATCGACGGCGCCGGACACGCTGCCGCCATCGAGCGGGTCGGCGTTCATGTCGCCGGCGATCACGAACGAGGCATTCGCCGCCAGCCCCCCGCGACGACCGGCATCGTCGGTCAGATAGCGTCCCCGCAGCGGATCGATGTAGTCGGCCCAGAGACGGATCTCGTCGTGGTTCCGCCGACCGTTACGGTCTTCGGGACCGTCGAATGCCGGCGGTGTCGGATGACTGACGAGAAAATGCAGCGTCTTCGACTGAACGCTGCCTGCGGCGGGCAGACGCACCGCGACGTCCCAGTGGCTCTTGGATGACAGCGGAAGTTTCGCTAGGGCTTGGGGTGAATACCAGCCCGGCGGCAACAGGGCGCCGGGCATCTCACGCCAAAGAAACGAGCGGAACGTGCGGGTGACGACGAGATCGAGCGGCAGGCGGGAAAACACGACGAGGCCGTACTGCCCGGGAAACTGCCCGAAGCCGAGGGCGTCGCCGCCGCCACCCACCTTGCCGTCGCGGTCCAGATCGAGTCCGCTCGGGACGCCGGTGTTGACCGGCGCCGTGAAGTGATGCCCGAAGCTCAGGGGCAGGCCGCCGTCCTGAGGGAGGGCGAGGTAGTTCCGCACGAACAGCCCGGGCGTACGCGGATCGTGGTCGAATTCATTGAGCAGCAGCAGGTCGGGGCGCACCCGCTGCAGCACTGCTGCAATGCGCTGTGGCTGCGACGAGCCCGGCGAGGCGAGTTCCCGCTCGAGATCGCCTGCCGTCTTGCGGAAGAAACTGACGTTCCAGGTCGCGATGCGCAGCGTACCGGACGCCGCTGGCGGCGGCGTCGGGCCGCGCCCGCCCGGGATCGTGTGGACTGCTGCATCGGCCGGCGCCACCAATGCCAACCCGAGCAGGCAGAGGCCGAAAAGAAAGGGGCGCCTCGCGGCGCCCCTTTGGTGCTCCACTCCGCGCATGACGCGGGTGCCGCTCGGTCAGAAGCGGGTCTGGACCGAGAGGCTGACGGTGCGCGGTGCGCCGAGCGCGAGGTTCGGCGAGCTCGGCGAGAAGCCGGCCAGCGGCGGCACCAGCGCGACCGCGTAGGCCGTGCTGCTGATCGAGCCGAAGAACTCTTCGTCGAACAGGTTGAAGACGTTGAGCTGCACGCGCATCGACTTCACGCCCTGGAACTCGAAGTTGTAGCCGGCATCGAGGCTGTAGATCGTGAAGCTGTTGACCTTGGCGTCGTTGACGTCGGTGGTGAAGCGATCGTCGACGAACTTGCCTTCGAAACCAAGGTTGAAGTTCGCAAACGGACGCAGCTCGACGCGACTACCGAATGTCCACTCCGGAGTCTCGACGAGGCGCTTGCCGGCGGTCGGCAGGACGCCGGTCGCGCTCACCTGCAGGTTCTGCTTGAGCTCGCTGTCGTTATAGGACGCCGAGCCGTTGACCACGATCCAGTCGTTGGCCTGCCAGCCGATCTGGAAATCGGCACCCTGCAGATCGACGTCGCCGACGTTACGATCGACCGAGAACCCCAGATCCGGATCGAAAGAGGACACGATGCGGTTCTTGAACTGCGACTTCCACAGCGCCACCGAGGCGAGCAGATTCTCGGAGCGGTAGCGCCAGCCGAGATCGAAGGAATCGGTGGTCTCGGGGTCGGGGATCGCCTGTCGCAGCACGCCGTCGGCACCGCGGCTGACCGTGTACAGGTTGTCGGTACGCGGTGCCGAGAGGCTGGAGGCGTACGACACGTATACGGTCTGGCTGTCGCTGAGCGCGTAGGTCAGGCCGACGTTCGGCAGCACGTCGTCGAACTTGAAGGTGCCGCTGAAGGGCCGGATGTACTGTGTCGTGGAGCTGCCGAGCGTGACGTTGCCGTTGGGCAATACCGAGGTCGGCCGCTGCGTGGTGCAGATCACGTTGCTCGAACCGTTCTGCGTGTAGCAGTACTGGTTCAGTTCGCGCTCGAAGAACGGCGCGCGAACGCCGATCGTGGCGGTGAGTTTCTCGTCGAGGAACTTGCCGCGGTACTCGGCGGAGATCTGGTTCAGCTTGGCGATCGAGTAACGGTCACGCGAGCGCAGGAAGCTGCCGTCGGCCGTAGGCACCTTGCGACCCTGACGTCCGCCGAAGACGTTCTCCGGATTGCCGCTCGAGTCGAGATAGCCGAAGGCGCCGGTCTGCCGGTGCTTGCCGTAGTCCCAGGCGTAGGCGAAGCGGACCCGCTGCGTCTCGGAGACGTCCCAGATCAGCGAGGCGTTGAGGCCGAAGCGACGGGTGTTGGTGTTGTTCGGCGTGTAGAAGCGCACGCTGTCGAGGATGTCGCCGTCGCCGTTCAGGTCGAGCCCGAGCGCCGTCGAGGCGCCGACCACGCGACGGTCGGCGTTCGCGGTCGCCGACGGGGTTTCGTTGACCACGGTCGTGCCGCCGCCGTTGGCGAGCGTGTACTGGAACGACGGATCGATGGCGAGCCGCAGACTGTCGTTGATGTTCCACAACGAGTTGATGCGGATGTTGCCGGTGTCCGACGGGTTGATGCGCAAACCGAAATAGTTGGTGCAGGCCGAAGGGTTGAGCGGGTTCTCGGTGCCGCCGGTCAGGCCGGGAATGGCGCCGCCTTCATCCTGGCGCGAGCCGGCAACACCCGGCACCCGGGTGCAGGTTGCGAGGTTGTCGAAGTTGCGGCCGTTGGCGACCCACAGCGACTCGGCAGCGTTGCGGTAGAAGTTGTTGCGGTTGCGATTGAAGTGCGCTGCCACGGCGACGAAGTCGCCATTGCCGAGGTCCTGGAACAGGCGCGCATTGAACTGGCGCTTGTAGATCTCGCCGGGGCCCTTGAACTTGTCGTTGCTGGCGTGCGAGGCGGTGACGTAGGCGCGCGTGCCCCAGGGGCCGATCTCGCCGGTCTCGAGCATGCCGAAGTAACGACGATAGTTGTACTCGCCCGCCGAGACCGAGACCATGCCGCCGGCTTCCTTGGACGGCCGACGGGTGCGGTTGTTGATGGTGCCGCCGACTGCCGAGGCCGTCGGGCTGTCGACGTCGGTCGTGCCGAGGTTGACGTCCACCGCTTCGATCAATTCGGAGTCGATCTGCTGGTTGGTGTAGATCGCGTAGTTGCCGGTGTCGTTGAGCGGGATGCCGTCGAAGGTCAACGACACGCGCGAGCCGTCGATGCCGCGCAGACGCAGGTTGCCGCCCGAGCTGCCGTACGGATCGTTGTTGGTGAAGCTCACGCCCGGCACCTGGTTCAGCGACTCGAGGAAGGTCTGACCGGGGATGTAGTTCTGCAGGAACTCGCCGGTGACGGTCACGCGCGACTTGGCCGCGTTCTGCTCGGTGACACCGCCGATCTGCGCCACGCGACGACCCGTGATGACGATTTCCTCGAGCCCCTCGGCGGCCGTGGTACCGGTCGACTGCGCGAGTGCCGGGACAGTCGTGGCTACCACGAGCAGCGGGCATGCAAGCAGGACGGCGAGCGTGACGGGTGAGCGTCGTACGTCGGACACGGGCGAAGCACTGCCCGGGAGCGGCTTGGACATCTTTGGAATCTCCGGATCTTGAAAGGACGGGGGGAAATCGACGGGCATCCTGCCCGGGGGTCAAGGCACTCAATTACACGATTGACCGATGAACATTCTATGACAGGCGGGTCACTGCGGGCCACCTCGAAACAACCTGCTGTTGCAAAAAGACAACGCTAGGGGTGCTAGGCCTGCCCGGTTTCGACGGCTGCAACGAAGTGACGGCGACAGAGCGGGACGTATCGGTCGTTGCCGCCGATTTCCACCTGGGCGCCGCTCGTCTCGACTCGTCCGTCCGGGCGCACCCGCACCACCATCGTGGCTTTTCGCCCGCAATGGCAGACCGTCTTCAGCTCGACGAGGTTGTCGGCCCAGGCCAGCAACTGCGCGCTGCCTTCGAACAGCCTGCCCAGGAAGTCGGTGCGCAGGCCATAGCAGAGCACCGGCACGTTGAGTTGGTCGACCACGCGGGCGAGCTGGCGCACCTGTTCGGCAGCCAGGAACTGCGCCTCGTCGATCAGGATGCAGGCGATCGGACCGTCGCCCGCTTCGGCGCAAACGTCGGCGAACAGGTCCTGATCCGGCGTGAAATGCCTGGCCTCCGAACTGATGCCGATGCGCGAGGCCACGCGCCCGCCGGCGCGGTCGTCGAGCTTGGCCGTGTACACGAGGGTACGCATGCCGCGCTCGCCGTAGTTGTGCGACGCCTGCAGCAACGCCGTGGACTTCCCGGCGTTCATCGTCGAGTAATAGAAATAGAGCTTCGCCATGCGCGTGCCGTCTCAGCCGGCGACGATGCCGACGACGCAACCGGTCATGCACGAGGCGAGGGTCGCGCCCACGAAGGCCGGCCAGGCCAGCGCCGCGAGATCGCCGCGACGTTCCGGGGCCATGGTGCCGATGCCGCTGATCTGGATGCCGATGCTCGCCAGGTTCGCAAAGCCGCAGAGCGCGTAGATGGTGATGAGGCGCGAGCGGTCGGAGAGCTGCTCGGGCGGGATGCCGGTGAGCTGGATGAAGGCGATGAATTCGTTGAGCACGCTCTTCACGCCGAGCAGCGAGCCTGCGGTGGTGGCTTCGGCCCAGGGGATGCCCATCAGCCAGGCGATCGGCGCGAAGATCCAGCCGGCGATGCGCTCGAGCGTGAGCGCCTCGCCACCCACGGTCGGCAGGAAGCCGACGATGCTGTTGGCGAGCGCGACGAAGGCCGTGAGCACGATCAGGATGGCGATGATGTTGAGGTAGAGCGCGAGTCCGTCGCCCGTGCCGCGGGTGATGGAGTCCATCGCGCTCTGGTAGATCTTGGGGGGCTGCTGCAGGTCCTGGGTGTTGCCGCTGTCATCGGGCAGCAGCATGTGTGCGAACAGCACCGACGCCGGCACCGACATGATCGACTTGGTGATGAGATGCCCGAGCACGCCCTGGAACTGGGCGCCGAGCATCGCCGAGTAGATGACCATCACCGAGCCGGCGATCGTCGCCATGCCCGCAGTCATCACGAGCAGCAACTCGTAGCGCGACATGCGTTCGAGGTAAGGCCGCACCAGCAGCGGCGCCTCGGTTTGCCCGAGAAAGATGTTGGCCGTGGCGACGAGACCCGAGGGGCCGCGCGTGCCGAGGGCGCGTTCGAAGATCCAGGAGATGCCGCGGATGACGACCGGCAGGATCCGCCAGTACCAGAGCAGCGCCGAGAGCGCCGACATCACGATCACGAGCGGCAGTACCTGAAAGGCGAAGGTGACGATGACGTTGGGGTTGGTCACCGTGAACGGCGTATCGCCGCCGCCGAGATAACCGAACACGAACGACGTTCCCTTCAGGGTGGCGGCACCGAGCGCGCCGACGGCCTGGTTCAGATAGAGCAGGCCTTCCTTGACGACGGGCGCCTTGAGCAGCAGCAGGCAGATCACGAACTGCAGCGCCACCGCGATGGCCACCAGCTTCCAGTTGATGCGGCGACGGTTGCTCGACATCGGCAGGACGAGTGCGATGAAGACGGCAATGCCGAGTAGGGCCTGCAGATAGAGCGTCATGCGGTATGTCCGTGGGCGTGGTGGTGAAGGTCGGCGGAAAACTACTTGAGCTTGATCTCGCGCAGCCGCTCCTGCAGGTATTCCTCGGCGAGGATCGGAGCCAAGGGCTCGGGCCGTCCGGGACCGGTGCAGGAGGGCAGTGCGGCGATGGGGAAATCCGGGTTGAAGTGCAGGAAGAACGGCATGGAGTAGCGGGCGTTCTGCGCCCGCGCACTTGCCGGATTGATGACGCGATGGCTGGTCGAGCGCAGCACGCCGTTGGTCAGCCGCTGCAGCATGTCGCCGACGTTGACCACCATCGATCCCGGAGCGGGGTTGACCGGCAGCCACTCGCCCTGGCGGGTCAGCACCTGCAGGCCGGGCTCCTCGGCGCCGAGCAGCAACGTGATGACGTTGATGTCCTCGTGCGCGCCGGCGCGAATGCTCTCGGTCGGATTCGGCGGCATCGGCGGGTAGTGGATCACCCGCAGCACGCTGTTGCCGAGATGGACCTTGTCCTCGAAGAAAGCCGGATCGAGGCCCAGCACCCTCGCAATCGCGGTGAGCAGCCGGCGGCCGCTGCGGTCGAAGGTCTCGAACATCTCGATGTTCGTGTCCTTGAAGCCGGCGATGTCATCGATCCAGACGTTGTCGGCCATGTAGTGCCGATACGGGTGCCCCGCAGGCAGCTCGCGACCGACGTGCCAGAATTCCTTGAGGTCGGAGTGCCGGCTGCCCTTGGCGGTCTCGATGCCGAAAGGCGTGTAGCCGCGGGCGCCGCCGCCGCCCTCGACGTGATACCGCCGCTTCTGCGCCTCCGGCCGGGCGAAGAACGTCTGGTACATGCCGAGGAAACGGTCGATGAGGGGTTGCGGGATGCCGTGGTCGGTGATGATCACGAAACCATGGTTTTCGTAGGCAGCGCCGAGGTCGCGCACGAACGCGCTGTCCTCGACGTCCCGCAGGCTGAGGGTCGGGATGACGGGCGACATCGCGCCATTCTGCACCCGCGAGGGGGGCTACGTTAAGATTTGGTGATGCTCGATCTCTGTGTTCGACTGTTGGCCGCCTATCTGCTCGGCTCCGTCAACGGCGCCTTGCTCATCGGCCGACTGCGCGGTGTCGACATCCGCACCCAGGGCAGCGGCAACGCCGGCGGCACCAATGCGTTGCGGACGCAGGGCTGGGCATTCGCGCTCGGCGTCATCGTCATCGACGTGGCCAAGGCGGTGGTCGCGGTGCGCTGGCTGCCCGCCGCGCTCACGCCGCCCGCGCTGCCGGCGGAGTGGCTGGCCGCCGGCTGCGGCTTCGCCGCCGTGCTGGGTCACGTCTATCCGGTGTTCCACGGCTTTCGCGGCGGCAAGGGGGTCGCGACGCTGCTCGGGACCCTGCTGGCGCTCTCGCTGCCGCTGCTGCTCGGCCTGCTGGCCGTCTGGCTGCTGATGATGATGGTGTTCGGCTACGTCGGGCTCGGCTCGATGGTGGCCGCCGCCGCGCTGCCGCTGCTCGTGCAGTTCGCTGCCGCGCGCGGTGCGCTCGCGCCCGGGGAGGTGCTGCCGCTCACCGTTTTCGGCGTTGCCTGCGCCGCGTTCGTGGTCTGGACCCACCGCAGCAACATCGCCCGCATGCGCGCCGGTACCGAGCCGCACGCCCGCAAGCTCTGGCTGCTCGGGCGGCTGACCGGACGCTCGTGACGCTCGCACAGCAGATTTTCCGT
>JBIKVA010000320.1:0-2641 GCA_044357085.1 Steroidobacteraceae bacterium
CCCAGTTGCCGAAGTTCGTGCGGGTGATACCGAAGGACTACAAGCGGGTGCTCGCCTGCCTCAAGCGTGCGCACGACCAAGGACTCTCGGGCGACGAGGCCACCATGGCTGCGTTCGAGGAGAATTCGCGCGACTTGTCTCGGGTGGGGGGGAACTGATCATGGGCAAGCCGACCGGGTTCATCGAGTATCTCCGGGAAATGCCGCTCGACCGCTCGCCCATCGAGCGCGTGCGTGACTGGAAGGAGTTCCATCATCACCTCGACGAGAAGGGGCTGCGTACCCAGGCTGCGCGCTGCATGGACTGCGGCGTGCCGTTCTGCCACACCGGCAAGCTCATGAGCGGCGGTGCTTCGGGCTGTCCGGTCAACAACCTGATCCCGGAGTGGAACGATCTGGTCTACCGCGGCCTCTGGCGTGAAGCGCTCGAGCGGCTGCACAAGACCAACAATTTCCCGGAGTTCACCGGTCGTGTTTGCCCTGCGCCCTGCGAAGGCTCCTGCGTGCTAGGCATCAATGCGCCGCCCGTCACCATCAAGAACATCGAGAACACCATCATCGAGCGCGGCTTCGAGGAGGGCTGGGTCAATCCGGAGCCGCCGGCGACGCGTACCGGCAAGAAGGTCGCGGTGGTGGGCTCGGGACCGGCGGGGCTCGCCGCGGCTCAGCAGCTTAACCGCGCCGGGCACAGCGTCACCGTGCTCGAGCGCGCCGACCGCCCGGGCGGGCTGCTCATGTACGGCATCCCGAACATGAAGCTCGACAAGGAAGAGGTCGTGATGCGCCGCATCCGCCTGCTGGAACAGGAGGGGATCAAGTTCGTCTGCAACGCGAACGTCGGCGACAACTACGAGGCGCAGATGATGCGCAGGGATTTCGACGCCATCGTGCTTTGCACGGGAGCGACGCAGGCACGCGACCTGCCCGTCGATGGCCGCACTCTCGGCGGCGTGCATTTCGCGATGGACTACCTCACCGGCGCAACCCAGTCCGTGCTCGGCAAGAAGCCGGCGAAGGCGCCGATCCACGCCAAGGGGCTCGACGTCATCGTCATCGGTGGTGGCGACACCGGCACCGATTGTGTCGGCACCGCGATGCGCCAGGGCTGCCGCACGCTGACGCAGTTCGAGATCATGTCGAAGCCTCCCCTCGAGCGGGCGGCTGACAACCCCTGGCCGGAGTGGCCGCGCGTCTACAAGATGGATTACGGCCAGGAAGAAGCCGCGGCCCGTTTCGGCAAGGATCCGCGCGCGTACCTGACGACGGTAAAGAAATTCACGGGCGACGGGCAGGGGCGGGTGCAGGAACTCGTCACCGTCGAGATCCGCTGGGAGAAGAACGACCGCGGACAGTTCGTGCCCGTCGAGCAGCCCGGTACGGAACGCACGCAGCCGGCGCAACTGGTGTTGCTCGCCATGGGGTTCACGGGCCCCGAGATCTCACTGCCCCAGGATCTCGGCCTGGAACTCGATGATCGTCGCAACGTGAAGGCAAACTACGGCGAGTACGCCACCAATGTCCCCGGGGTGTTCGCTGCGGGCGATTGCCGCAGGGGACAGAGCCTGGTGGTTTGGGCGATCAACGAGGGGCGAGGCGCTGCCCGCGAGTGCGACCGCTGGCTGATGGGGCGGACGGACCTGCCCTGAGGAAAACCGGATCGCGCGCGATCAGCGCGCGACGAGTCCCGGCTGTGTCGCAGTCGAGGCCGCCGCAAGCGCCGGCTGCGCCGCGCCGGCAGGCGATGCCGCCGGCGGCACGAGCGTCGACGACGCGGGTGGCGGCGCGATCGGCTCCGCCGGAACGAGCGCCGGAAGATCGCGGAACGGACCCTGCTCTTCGATCGCGTCGGCGTGGTTGACGGCGATCGTGACCCGCGAGGGCCCGACCTGCAAGCCATCGCCGCCGCCGCCGCCGAGCCCGAGGAATCCCCCGCCGCCGGCGTCCTGTCCGTAGATCCAGATCGTGGCGCGACGGCCGTTACGCTGGAAATTGAGCGTCACGGTCTTGGCGATGGTGGAGGAGGTATAGGTCCAGCCGGCTGCGGCCACCCGATCGACGAAAAAGCGCATGAGCTGCAGTGGTCGCTGCGGGTCGATGAAGTCGATGCGGCCGGCCCAGTTGTTGCCTGAACCGGTGACCACGGTGCCCCCCAGGAAGACCGTTGCGGACTCCGGCAGGGGCATGTCCTTGGCCGTACGCTGGATGACGGTACGGGCGTCATCGGCGACGAAGGAGGGCTCCAGCGCGCCTTGAAGGGCACAGCCTGAAAGAACCACGCCCAACAGCGCTGTGGCGGCGACGCGTACCGTTTTCATCGCGCGCGAGGCTATCACGGTGGTTTCTGCCATGACCCGCTGTTTGATCCGATTCGGAATCATGGTCGACTGCGTGCGTCAACATTCCGTCTGGCCGGGTAGCCCGCAACGGGTCGGGCGTGCAACGGAACCGTTGACGCCGCGCCCGAAAAGAAAAAACCCCGCTCGCGCGGGGTTTCGTTTCAGGCGCAGACACTCCCTGGTCGGTCGCTTTCAGTCGCTGCAAAGGAGCGACTCCATGGGCATCAATGTTTCCGGTTCGAACCCCTAAGGGTTCCCGGGGGCGAGCAAAAAAGACCGCCACCCAACCGTGCCCGCGTCAACCGC
>JBIKVA010000321.1:0-2637 GCA_044357085.1 Steroidobacteraceae bacterium
GACCGCTGGTTCGAGGCCACGGGCATCCGCATCATCGACGGTATCGGGGCCACCGAGATGATTCACATCTTCATCTCGGCTGCGGGCGAGGACATCCGCCCCGGCGCGACCGGCAAGCCGTTGCCGGGTTACGTCGCCTGCGTGCTCGACGATTCGAACGAGCCGCTGCCGCCCGGGTCGTCCGGCCGTCTCGCCGTGAAAGGACCGACGGGCTGCCGATACATGGACGACCCGCGCCAGAAGCAGTACGTCGTCAACGGCTGGAACGTCACTGGCGATCGCTACCGCGTCGACGAGGACGGCTACTTCTGGTTCGAGGCTCGCGCCGACGACATGATCATCTCGTCGGGCTACAACATCGCCGGACCCGAGGTCGAGTCGGCCCTGCTCGGTCATTCGTCGGTTCGCGAGTGCGCGGTGGTCGGTGCACCCGACGAGGCGCGCGGTCACATCGTCAAGGCGTACGTGGTCGTCAATCCCGGTCACGAGCCGGGCGAGGCGCTCGCGCGAACGCTGCAGGATTTCGTGAAGATGACCATCGCGCCCTACAAGTACCCGCGCGCCGTCGAGTTCGTCGACAGCCTGCCCAAGACCACCACCGGCAAGGTGCAGCGTCAGGCGCTGCGACAGCGGGAGGTCCGATGACCACGGCGATCGTTTTGATCAAGACCGCGACCGATCAGGTGTCGCCGCTCGCGCAGAAGATCAACGAGGTCCCGGGCGTCAGCGAAGTGTTTTCGGTCGCCGGGCAGTACGATCTGGTGGCAATCGTCCGCGTGGCCTCCAACGACCGTCTCGCCGAGGTCGTCAGCGACACCATCCGTCGCCTGCCCGGAATCGTCTACTCCGAGACGCTGATCGCCTTCCGCGTCTACACGCGCGAGGAGGTCGAGGGCGTTTTTTCTTTGGGCGCCGACGACTAGAACGCGTTCTCGCCGGTGATGGCGCGTCCCAGGATGAGGGCGTGCACGTCGTGTGCTCCCTCGTAGGTGTTCACGGTCTCGAGATTCATGGCGTGGCGCATCACGTGATATTCGCCCGTGATGCCGTTGCCGCCGTGCATGTCGCGCGCCGTGCGCGCGATGTCGAGGGCCTTGCCGCAGTTGTTGCGCTTCATGAGCGAGATTGTCTCGGGTACCCACGCGCCCTCGTCGAGCAACCTGCCGAGCGCCAGCGCCCCCTCCAGACCCAGGGCGATTTCGGTCTGCATGTCGGCAAGTTTCTTCTGTACCAGCTGCCTGGCCGCGAGGCTGCGACCGAACAGGCGCCGGCTGCCAACGTAGTCGCGTGCCGCATGAAAGCAGGCCTCGGCGGCACCCATGGCGCCCCATGCGATGCCGTAGCGGGCTTTGTTGAGGCACGAAAAGGGCCCGCGCATGCCCTTCACACCAGGGAGCATCATGCCCTCCGGGACAAACACGTCTGACAGGGCAATCTCTCCCGTGACCGATGCGCGCAGCGACAGTTTGCCTTCGATCTTCGGGGTGGTGAACCCCTTGGCGCCACGCTCGACGAGAAACCCGCGGATCGTCTCGTCGATGCGCGCCCAGACGAGGGCGACGTCGCAGATCGGCGAGTTGGTGATCCACATCTTCGCGCCATTGAGCAGGTAGCCGCCCTCGACGCGTGTGGCCACGGTACGCATGGAGGCGGGATCCGAGCCGCCGTCCGGTTCGGTGAGACCGAAGCAACCGACGAGTTCGCCACGGGCCATGGCCGGCAGCAGGCGACGGCGCTGCTCCTCCGTGCCGAAGGCGTAGATGGGGTACATGACGAGCGAGGACTGCACGCTCATGGCGGAGCGGTAACCGCTGTCGATGGCTTCGACTTCACGCGCGATCAGGCCGTAGGCGATGTGACTGACGCCGGCACAGCCGTATTCGGTGGGGAGCGTGGCACCGAGCAGACCAAGCTCACCCATTTCATTGAGGATCTCGCGATCGAAGCGTTCTTCGGCGAAGGCCGATACGACGCGAGGCAGCAGACGCTCGCGGGCGTAGTCGCGCGCGCTCTGCTGGACCATGCGTTCTTCGTCGGTCAGACGCGAGGTCAGATCGAGCGGGTCTTCCCAGCGGAAGGTCTTGGCAGACGGGCCATGGTTCATGGGGTGCTCCTGCTTTCCGGCGCGGTCGCGCGGTGCGCTATCCGCGCGAGCCGCTGCATTTTCGCAAACTCTACCACCTGCACGCCTATCGTCTGCAGTTGCCGCAGGATCGCTTCGTCGCTGCAGGTGTCGTCGCGGAAGATGCCGCCCGAACAGTTCACGGCGGCGCCGAGTGGCGTAGGCCAGCCGCGCAGCGCATGCACGATCGTTCGCAGCGCGTTGAGGGTGCTGCAGGCGGCCTGGTTGCCGTACGCGGTGGCGATGAGCCCCACCGCGCGGCCGTCGAGGTAGGGCGGGTCGTCCTGCGCCATGTCTTCGAGGTAATCCAGGGCGTTCTTGAGCAGTCCGGGCACCGACCCGTGCCAGCCGGGGCTCGCGATCAGCACGCCCTCGGCCTCGCGCAGCGCCTGGATGAAACGTCGCGCAACCGGAACCTCGGCGGAGGGAACGGTGAGGTAGAACGGCAGCTGGCGAAATTCTTCGAAGCCGAAGCGGATGATGATCGCACCCGCGGATTCGGCGGATCGGCAGGC
>JBIKVA010000322.1:0-2630 GCA_044357085.1 Steroidobacteraceae bacterium
TGGTTTCAGGGTCGATGGGTACCGCCGAATCGGCGCTGCTCATGCTGGGCAGCTTGGAGGGAGATGCGCCGCGCACGCTCGTGAAGGGGGCCTCCAACGCGCAGTATGTCGAACCCGGTTATCTGCTTTTCGGCCGCAGCGGGGAGTTGCTCGCCCTGCGGTTCGATACGCGCAAGCTCGCGACGATCGGCGAGCCGCTGCCGGTGCCGGTCGGCAAGATCGCCGGGTTCTTGACCCGTGGGCTCATCGGCTTCACGGCCTCGGATTCCGGTGCAATACTTTTCTTGCCGAACGCCATTCTCGAGCGCGAGTCGAGGCTGCTCTGGGTGGATCGACGCGGCAACCTGCAGGGTAGCGTCGGCCCGCCGGATCAATATTTTTGGCCGCGACTTTCGCCGGATGGCGGCAAGGTGGCGTTCGTCAGCGGAGAGTTTTACGGTACTTCGAGCTTGTGGGTGATGGATCTGCGCGAGGGCCGTCGTACCCGTTTATCCCGTGATTCCCGTGGATACACGTCACCCGCATGGACCTCCGACTCGCGGCAGATCGTTGCTGGCTGCCGGGTCCGGGATGTCGGTGACCTCTGCGTGAAGTCGCTCGATGACGGCGCGGACATGCGCGTGATCTATGCTTCCGGTGGCTGGAAAGATCCCGGGCAGGTACTCGGCGACGGACGCACGCTGGTATACGCCGAACAGTTCCGCGGAAGCGACTACGATCTGATGCAACTCGATCTAACCGTGCCGAAGCCGACGCCCAAGCCGATCGTCAAGGGCGACGGTTCGCAGGACAGCGTCGATGTCTCCCCGGATGGACGGTGGGCCGCCTACATGTCGAATGAATCAGGTAACCGCGAGGTCTACGTCCGTCCCGCGTCCGGGGCCTCTCAGCAATGGCAGGTGTCGGTCGCAGGCGGATTCCGGCCGCGCTGGACAAGAGAAGGTCGCGAACTGCTTTACGCAGCACCAAATGGCGATCTGATGTCCACGCAGGTCATGGCGGGACCGTCCTTCATTGCCACGCCTCCAAAGCCCCTGTTCCGTCTGCCGGAACAACCAGAGACCGAAAGACCCATCTTCGAAGATGTCACGACGGACGGCGAACGGCTGCTGCTCAACGTGCCGACGATACCGTCTTCGACCTATGGATTTCGCATCGTGCTCAACTGGCCGGGTTTGCTGGAGCAGTCGGATTCCAGATAAACGCTACGCAGACGTTCAAAGATCAGAACATCCGCCAGATCGAGGTCGTGTTCAACTGGCTGAAGTCGCGCTGATCGCGGCCCCTGCTCACCGGGTCTCCCGCTAGTCGAGACGCTCGGCCAACTGCTCGTCGCTCAGGCCGACGGAGCGCAGAAATGCCGGCCAGCGTGGATGACCATGCAAGCGGGAAAAGTGGTAATTGACCTTCATCCAACCCACACCGGGATCGCGGGTGTCGCGAAGCGACTCTACCTGTGTCATGGCGGCGTCGAATTCTCCGGCTGCCACGAGCAACGCGCCGGAGTAGGCCGGGTAGTCGCCAAGATTTTCGAGGATCGCGCGCTTTGACCGTATCTCCGCGATGATTTCCCGCAGCCGTGGTTGATTGCCTCGACCCTCTGCGACAAGACCCTGGACGAAGAGCCGTGTCAGCAGGTCGGGTTCCTCGCGGGCCATCTGTTCGGCTTCGTCGAACGTTCCCAGTTTGACCAGCGCGAGCCCGAGAAAACCTCGATAACGCTGCCCGTCCGGGGAAAGTTCCAGCGCCCGCCGGAAGCGGCTCTCGGCATCGGCGAGCCGGCCGCTGAAGCGGTAGATGAGTCCGAGATCGAACTGCGTAGCCGGATTGAGCGGGTCGAGTTCGAGTGCGCGCTCTGCGAGAGATATGGCCTCGGCGCTGCGACCGATCCCGGTCTTGAGTACTGCCGTCGAGACGATGACGTCGGTGTCGCTCGGGCGTTGCACAAGCGCACGCTCGAAGGCCCGTTCTGCCTCGAGCCACTTCCAGTCCGAGGTGCGCAGCAACCAACCCTGGGCGACCTGCACCTCGGGTACGTCCGGGTCGGTCGTGAGCGCGGGAGCGAGTGCCGCCCTCGCAGCCGCCCAGGCTTCTCTCGGCACCATGCCACCCCAGCGACCGAGCTGGATGTAGGCCCGAGCCTGCTGGCTTCGCACCAGCGAAAACCCGGGGTCGCGAGCCAGCGCACGATCGAAAAGCGCGATGGCCTGCTGCAGGTTGCCGACTCCCGCGCGCGTGGCCAGCGCGCGTCCCTCGAGATACAGACGAAAAGCCTCCGGATCGACCTGCCGCGTCGCACCCGCCGCGACCTGCATGAGCTGCGGCGAAATGTTGCCGGCGACGAGCCCCGCGATCTCGTCCTGCACGGCGAAGATGTCTTTGAGTTCGCGCGTGAACGTACCGCTCCAGATCTGAAAGCCGTCGGCGGCCTTGATCAGCTGCGCGGTGATACGAACCGTGTCGCCGGAGCGGCGGACGCTGCCCTCGACGATGTAGGCGACGCCGAGCTGGCGCGCGATCTCGGGGATGGGCATTTCCTTGCCCTTGAACGCAAACGCCGAAGTACGCGCCGTGACCTTCAGGTCCGGAACCCGGGCAAGGACGTTGATCAGCTCCTCGCTGATGCCCTC
>JBIKVA010000323.1:0-2627 GCA_044357085.1 Steroidobacteraceae bacterium
GGCGCGGAGCGCCTCACGCGCTGACGATCTGAACTTCGAGGTGCTTGGTGGCCTTGAGCGAACTCGAGATCAGGCAGACCTGCTCGGCCTTCTCGAGCAGCTTGCGCGCGCGGTCCTGATCGGCACCCGCAGGGACCGCGAGCGTCGCGTGCACGGTGAAGGCCGTGAACTGCGTGACGCGCTCGATGCGCTCGAGCTTGCCTTCCGCACGACACTCGAGGCGAGTCCAGCCGAAACGTGATGCCGCGGCCACGGCACGAAAACTCAGCACGAAGCAGTCCACCAGCGCGGCCGTCAGCAAGGTCTCGGGTGACCACTTGTCGCCGGGACCGTCGAACTCGGCCGGGCCGTCGCTCACGAGCGTGGCGAGGCCGGGCGAGTCGAGCGCGACCGCGCCCGTCGCGGTGGCAGCTGCGCTGACGGTGTAGAGATGCGGAAAGGGATGCATGGATCCTCCTGGGCGATCGCCGGATCAGGACGATTATCACCCCGAACCGCCGGTACGCTTGCCGCCCCGTGCGCAGCCGCTCAAAATGCCTCCGTGAGCGAAGAGACACGCAGCAGTCCGCGCAGGCTACCGGCCACCACCGACGCCTCGCGCGAGGCCCGGGACGAGCGTCGCGTGCGGTTGCGCGAACAGGGCCATGCCATCGATGCGATCTGCGGCAGCGCACCGGAACTCGATCCGCAGAAACTCGCCGGCAGCATCGAAGGGTTCGTCGGCTATGCGCAAGTGCCGCTCGGTGTCGCCGGGCCGGTGCACATCCGCGGTCTGCATGCGCAGGGGGACCACATGATCCCGCTGGCCACCACCGAAGGCACGCTGGTGGCTTCCTTCCAGCACGCCTTCAACGTCATCAACCGCTGTGGCGGCGCCAATGCCGCCTGCAGCCGCCAACTCGTCGGTCGCGCCCCCTGCTTCGAGTTCAAGGACCTGCATGCCGCCATCCGCGTGGCCGGCTGGCTGCCCGCCCGCTTCGAAGCCATGCAGCAGGCGGCCGCCTCGACCTCGCGCTTTTGTCGGCTGCAGGGACAGAAGATCTCGGTGCTCGGCAATACCGTCTACCTGATGCTCGAATATGCGACGGGCGACGCCGCGGGCCAGAACATGGTCACGCTCGCCACCCAGGCGGTCTGCCGCATGCTGCTGCCCGACATGCCCGAGCAGCCGGTCAGCTGGTTGCTCGAGTCGGCGCTCTCGGGCGACAAGCGCTCTTCGGCGCAGGCCTTCCTCGGTGCGCGGGGCCGCAACGCCTCGGCCGAAATCACCATCCCGGCGCGCACCGTCGGCCGCTATTGGCGAGCCGACCCAGCGGCCATGGCACGTTGCTGGGACCAGGCGATCGCGGGCGCCGCGCAGACCGGTGCCGTCGGTTTGCAAGGCAACGTCGCCAACGGGCTTGCGGCGCTCTTCATCGCCTGCGGTCAGGACGTCGCCTGCGTTTCCGAGGCGACCACGTCGATCACCCGCTTCGAGATCACGGCAACGGGCGATCTCTACGCCTCGGTGACACTGCCCAACCTCATCATCGGCACGGTGGGCGGCGGAACCTTCCTGCCCACCGCGCGCGAATCCCTCGGCATGCTGGGCTGTCGCGGCGACGGCACGGCACCCAAGTTCGCCGAAATCTGTGCCGTGGTGGCGCTCGCCGGCGAACTCTCGCTGATCGGCGCCATGGCGAGCGGCGCGTTTGCCGAGGCGCACGCGAGCGGCGGCCGCAAGGGCCGCGGCACCGGCGAATCGTGACCGGCTCGACATCCTGACCGATACCCGACCTTGAGCAGCACCGCCTCCACAACCGCCGGTCGTCCGCGGCCGCGCAAGCCGTTCAGGCGTTTCGTGCTCCACAAACTGCTGCCGCCGGTGGGCTGGCGGATGTACCGCGCGCTCGGCCGCTCGTGGCAGTACGAGGAGCAGGACGTGGCGATCCTGCGAGATCTCGTCGCCGCCAGGCAGCCGGTGGTGGGTGCGTTCTACCACTCGCGCACGTTCGCCCTGCTGCACTACTTCAGTCTGCCCGCCCAGGGACGCTGGATCCTGATGTGCTCGCAAAGCCGCGATGGCGAAGCGATGGCGCGTATCGAGGAAGGGCTCGGTTTCCGGGTGGCAAGGGGCTCATCCGGAAAAGGCGGCGCGCGGGCGCTCGTCGAGATGATCAAGGCGCAGCGTGAAGACCGCGGCCTGAACTCCTGCCTTGCCATCGACGGTTCGCGCGGACCCCGCGGGATCGCCCAGCTCGGCACCATCACCCTCGCCCAGAAAACCGGCAGCCTGCTGTTGCCGGTGGCAGCATCGACCGATCGCTGCTGGCGCTGGAACGCGTCCTGGGATCGCACCATCATCCCGAAGCCGGGCGCCAAGGTGACGGTGCGCATCGGCGCACCGATCGAGGTCGCCCCGAAACTGGACGAAACCGGCCTCGAGACGCTACGGCGGCGGCTGGAGGACGCCATGTTCGCGCTGCATTCGGAACTCGACGCCCGCAGCGGCTACCACGACCCGGAACCCTTGAGACTCAACCCATGCGCCAGTTTTCCATGCACCAGTTCCCCTCACTCATCATGAGCACCATCCTCACGAGCACCCTCCTCGCCACTTCCGCGGCGGCCGCTCCACAGGTCCTGCT
>JBIKVA010000324.1:0-2625 GCA_044357085.1 Steroidobacteraceae bacterium
ACATTGGCGAGCAGCACGAGGTTCGCCACCATGCCGAAGACCTTGTAGTACACCGCCATGAACACGAACAGCAGCACCATGCCGAGCACAAGTGCATTCACGCCCTTCTCGATGTTCTCCTTGCCGAGGCCGGGGCCCACCACGCGCTCCTCGATGACGAAGATGGGGGCGGCGAGCGCGCCGGCGCGCAGCAGCAGCGCGAGTTCGCGCGCCTCGCCGTTGCCGAGTCCGGTGATCTGGAAGCTGTTGGAGAAGATGCCCTGGATGGTCGCCTGGTTGATGACCTTCTCTTCCTTGATGTCGCGCTGCACTTTCTGGCCGCCGACATCGACTTCTTCGCGCCGCTGCTCGATGAACACCACCGCCATCGGCTTGCCGAGGTTGGCCCGCGTGGTGCGCAGCATCTGCTCGCCGCCCGAGGAGTCGAGCTTCACCGAGACGCCGGGGCCCTGCTCGGTGGCGACGGTGGTCGCATCGACCAGCTGGTCGCCGGTGACGATGATCTCGCGCTTGAGCAGGGTCTGCTGGCCTTCGCGGGTCTCGTAGAGTTTGGAGCCGAACGGCGCCCGACCGCGCTGCACGGCATCGGAAACGCTGTTCTGGATGTCGACCAGCCGGAACTCGAGCGTCGCGACCTTGCCGAGGATGTCCTTGACCTCGGCGGAGTTCTGCACGCCCGGCAACTGCACGGCGATGCGGTCCACGCCCTGACGCTGCACCACCGGCTCGGACACGCCGAGTTCGTTGACGCGGTTGCGGATGGTGGTGAGGTTCTGCGAGATCGCGTAGTCGCGCCGCTCCTTGATCTGGGCTTCGGTGAGCAGCAGTTGCAGCACCGGACCAACGCCACCCGGCTGCGAGGAAATGGTCTGGTTCGGCAGGATGCGACGCAGGGTCTCCCGCGCCGGCCCGGCATCGGCTCCCGCTGGCAAAAGCACCCGCAGGCCGTTCGGCTTCACCGTGCCGTCAGCGACCTGCACCACATCGAGGAACTGCACGTTGTCCTGGGTCAGGGCGCGACGCGCGTCCTGTTCATAGACTTCGAGCAGCTGCGCGACCGCGCCGTCGACGTCGACCTGATAGAGCAGGTAGAGACCACCGCGCAGATCGAGTCCGAGCGGCATGGGCCGCAGGCCGATCTTGCGCAGCCAGTCCGGCGCACGCGAGGCGAACGACAGCGCCGTGACGTAATCGCGGGCGAAATTCTCGTTGACGAGATCACGGGCCCGCAGCTGCTGCGGCACTTCGGCGAAGTGCAGCATGAGCCGGCCGTCATCGACGTAACTGCGCGAGAAGCTGACACCCTTGCCACGCAGGAAGTCCTCGACGGCGCGCTGGCCGTCAGCCTCGAGGGCGGCGCGATCCTTGCGTGCGACCTGCAGCGCGGCGTCCTCGCCGAACACGTTCGGCAGCGCGAACACCGTCGCGAGCAGCAGCACGACGACCACGAGGATGTACTTCCAACGGGCAAACTCGAGCATGGATCAGCCCTTCAGCGTGCCCTTGGGCACCAGCGAACTCACCTGGAACTTCTGCACCTTGATGCGGACACCCTCGGCGATTTCAAGGGTGACGAAGCCGTCATCCACCTCGATGACCTTGCCGACGATGCCGCCGGCCGTCACGACCTCGTCGCCACCGCTCAGCTTGCCGAGCATGGCGGCATGCTCCTTGGCCTTTTTCTGCTGCGGGCGGATGAGCAGGAAGTAGAAGATGACGATGAACAGCACCATCATGAGCAGCGGCGCCAGCTGGCCGCCAGGGGCTGCGCCACCGGCCTGGGCGTAAGCCTCGGGGATCAGTCCGTTCATGGGATCGGGTCCTCGGGTGGTTGGTCGGGCGGAAAAAGGCCGCGGATTATGCCACAGCCCCCCGCCGGGCGAAGAAATCGCGGACGAAGCCCTGCAGGCTGCCTGTCTCGATGGCCCCGCGCAGGCGGCGCATGAGGTCGAGATAGAAGTGCAGGTTGTGGATGGTGTTGAGCCGCGACCCCAGGATCTCATTGCAACGATCGAGATGGCGCAGATAGGCCCGGGAATAGTTGGCGCAGGTGTAGCAGGCGCACTCCGGGTCCACCGGACCCGGGTCGCGCTGGTGGATCGCGTTGCGGATGTTGATCACCCCGGTGCAGGTGAAGAGGTGGCCGTTGCGGGCGTGGCGGGTCGGCATGACGCAATCGAACATGTCGATGCCGCGCAGCACCGCCGCCACGATGTCCTCCGGCCGCCCGACCCCCATGAGGTACCGCGGCCGCTCCCGCGGCATGTGCGGCAGCAGGTCCTCCAGGACCCGCAGGCGCTCGGCCTCCGGCTCACCGACCGCGAGGCCGCCCACGGCAAGACCCGGCAGGTCGAGGTCGAGCAGGGCCGCCAGCGATTCGCGCCGCAGGTCGTCGTACATGCCCCCCTGGACGATGCCGAAGAGATCACCCGGCGCCGCATCGCGGCTGCCGTCGCGGTAGTAGTGGGCCACGCAGCGCTTCGCCCAGCGCATCGAACGTTCCATCGAGGCGCGCGCCTGCTCGGCCGTCGCCGGCCAGGCGGTGCAGTCGTCGAACATCATCGCGATGTCCGAGCCCAGTGCGCGTTGCACGTCCATGGAGTCTTCGGGGGTAAGACGTACCTC
>JBIKVA010000325.1:0-2612 GCA_044357085.1 Steroidobacteraceae bacterium
CGACGCTCGGGCTCGTCCGGCATATGGAGGATTGATGCAGGAGATTCCAGCGATCCTCGACGAAAGAAAGGAAAGGCGTCTGCATGGGGCGCTCCGGGTAAACGCGGCTAGGGTAGACGATTCGCAACCATCGAGGCAGCCTCTGCGGTCGCCGGGTCCGTCGCCAGTCCGGCGACGACGCCGAGGCGATCTTCCGGCAAACGGTTCTGGCTGGCCTTGACCTTCGCCTCGATGCTGTCGATCTTGAAGTGCAGCCCGACGATGCCCGTCAGCAGTTTCTCGATGTAGGCTTCCGGCGCGTCGCTGACCGACCACGGTACCGCCCGGGCGGATTCCATCTTGCGCGTGAGCCGATCGACGATGTCGTGCTTGCCGTCGCGGTCCTGCACCGTTTGCAGCGTCCCCCGCAGGTGCACGCTCGCATAGTTCCAGGTCGGGACCACTTCGTGCGTGACCTGCTTGCTGGGGTAAAGCGACGGCGATACGTATGCCGAGGCGCCACTGAACACGAGCACGGCCTCGATGCCGTCGCCGACGAGCTTCCATGTCGGGTTGGATTTCGAGACGTGCGCGATCAGCTGCTCGCCCCTGGCGATCGATGCGGCACGCATGAAGGGCATATGGTCGATGTGGGCATGCCCGTCGACCACCAGTACGAGCGTGCCGAGCGGATGGGCGTCGATGAATGTCCCGACCGTCGCAAGATCGGTTTCGGCGAACACGGCGGGAACGTACATCGTCTGAGCTCGGTGCGGGACCGTCAGGGAACCGCCGATTCCGGCGGCAGGGTCCAGGCGAGCACCATGTTCGGCATGCTCGCCATGAGCGAGGCGGCGCTCATGAGCAATGCAACGCTCTGGTAGCGCTCCAGCGAGAAGTCGACCATGACGAGCGTACCGACGAACACACCGAACACGAAAGAGATGCACCAGTACGCAACCATGTAGGCGCGGTCACGGATGGCCACCGTGCGCTCATCGAGCAGCTCCGTGGGTGCGTCGGCGAGCAGACGTACCGAGCGCCGCAGCATCAGGTAGAGCGCGATGAACACGATTACACCGATGCCCGTGATGTACGACTGCAGCTTGTTTTCGGGAAGCAGCGCCGAGAGGGCGAGCGCCAGGCTGACGATGCAATGGAGGACCGCCAGCAGCCGCCGGCTGGACTGGCGGCGCAGCCGGCTGGGCGCTTCGTCGCTGAGCGCCGAGTCGATCTGCCGCCGCGTGACGAGCTGGATCCAGTAGAACTTCTTGCGGGGTTGATCCTGCACGTCAGACTCCCTTCTTGAACGGCTTGACGGAGAAGAGTTCGGGGATTTCGGCTTCGAGGGTCTTGGCGATCTTCAGGGCGAGCAACAGGCTGGGGCTGTATTCGCCGCGCTCGAGGTAGCCGATGGTCTGGTAGTGAACGCCAATGGCATCGGCGAGTTCCTGCCGCGACAGGCCGCGGGCGATACGCATTTCCTCGACCCGATTGAAGACGGGATCTTCTTTCTGCCGGCTCATGTTCGTAGCATATATGCTATATACCGAAACCCGCAAGCCCCGGCGTCGGGGCTGGCGTGATGCCCGTATACTTGTCGCAAGAATATTCTTGCTGACCCCCTCCGATGAAGACGCTCGGCCGCATTCTGCTCAAGGGCTTGCTGACCATTCTGCCGATCAGCCTGACCCTCTACGTCATCTACTGGCTGGGGGTGACGGCCGAGACCTTGCTGTCGGGCCCCCTCAAGTGGCTGCTGCCGTCGGACTTCTATCGCCCCGGAATGGGCCTTATCGCAGGATTTCTGCTGCTGATCGTCATCGGATTGCTGGTCAACGCCTACATCGTGCGCCGGGTGTTCGAACTCGGCGAGGCACTGCTGCTGCGGGTGCCGGTGGTGAAAACGGTGTTCGCCGCGTTGCGCGACCTCACCGGCCTGATGCGGGTCGGCGAGGCGGGCGGTGACCTGCAGCGGGTGGTGATGGTCGATTTCGGACCGGGTCGGGTGATCGGCTTCGTCACCCAGGAAAACGCCAGTCTGCCCGGGCTGGGAACGGATGAATCGCTGGTCGCCGTTTATTTGCCCATGAGCTATCAGATCGGCGGCTATACGCTCTACCTGCCGCGCGATCGCATCACGCCCACCGACCTCTCGGTCGAGGCGGCGATGCGCATCGTGTTGACGGGCGGACTGCAGAACAAGTGAGGTGCCCTTTTCATGACCCAAGTTGATTATTCGATCCGCGGTCGCATCGCGGTGATCGCCTTCCAGTCCCCCCCGGTCAACAGCCTCGGATTTGCATTGCGTCGCGATCTGCTGGCCGCACTCGAGCGTGTTGTCGGGGACTCCGCCGTCGACGGTGCCGTGCTGGTGGGTGCCAACGGCACGTTCAGCGCGGGTGCCGACATACGCGAGTTCGGTGGCGAGGAAATGCGGCGCGGACCCTCACTGTGGACGCTGACCTCGTTTCTGGACGGCATGACGAAGCCGGTGGTCGCGGCCGTCGAGGGAGTCGCGCTCGGCGGGGGACTGGAACTCGCGATGAGCTGCCATCACCGCGTCGCCGCCTCGGCCGCGAAAGTGGGACTGCCGGAGGTCAAGCTCGGTCTGCTGCCGGGTGCCGGCGGCA
>JBIKVA010000076.1:0-10420 GCA_044357085.1 Steroidobacteraceae bacterium
CGCGTCACCGGTTCCATGCAGCGCGCCATGGAGGAAACAGCCCGGCGACGGCGCAAGCAAGTCGAGTTCAATGAGCTGCACGGCATTGTTCCGCGCGGTATCGTCAAACAGGTGATGAACGTGATGGAGGGCGCCCGCGCCGAGGGCCCCGCGGCTGCGCGTGCGCGTGGTCAGGGCGGCGCCGCGGCGTCGGCAGCAAAACGCGGCGCCGGCAGGACGGCGATGTCAGGCGGCACCGCGACGCGCGCCGGTGGCGCGCCGGTCGGCGCGGCGCTCGCGCTGCGACCGGAGCAGGCCTTGCGTCGCATCAAGCAGCTCGAGACCGAGATGTTCCGATGCGCCCGCAACCTCGAATTCGAGGACGCTGCGCGCTTGCGTGACGAGATCGACAAACTCAAGCGGGCTGGCTTCGGCCTGCCGGAGGTCAAGGCCGGGTGAAACGCAGAACGGTACTCTGGCTGGGGCTCGGTGCGGCGGGCGCACTGGTGGCAGGGCTTGCGGTGATCCCCCCGCGGCGACGGCTGACCGGTGGGGCCGATGCCGAGGATATTCCCGAGACTTTCACGCCCAACGCCTGGGTGCGCATCGGCCGCGACGGCGTCATCACGCTTTTCATGCCGCGCGCCGAAATGGGGCAGGGGACTCACACCGGTCTTGCGATGCTGCTCGCCGAAGAACTTGCATGTGAGCTGCAGGACATCTCGATTGCCCCGGCGCCCGTGGCCAGCGTGTACAACAATCTCGCGGTCGGTTCGGCCGGGCTGCCGTTTCGTGCGGACGACACGAGCCTCGGCAAGCGACTCGCCGAGCACTTCTCGGCCAAATTCGTCAGGGAGTTCGGTTTCATGGTCACCGGAGGCTCGACCAGCATCCGCGACCTCTGGGACGTGCTGCGCGAGGCGGGGGCCATGGCCCGCGAGACGCTGCGTGCAGCCGCCGCTGCGCACTGGCAGGTGCCGGTCGCCGAGTGCACCGCTGCGCGCGCGCGTATCACTCGAGCGGATGGCAAATCGTTGCAGTACGGGGAAATCGTGGCCTTCGGTCCCGGCAAGCTGCAGCCGGTCGCGGAGTTCACGCTCAAGAAGCCGGCCGAGTGGACCATCATCGGCACGCCGGCGCGACGACTCGAAGCGAAGGACAAGGTCACGGGTCGAGCGCAGTTTGCCGGCGATATCGTCGAGCCGGACATGCTTTACGCGGAGATCGTGGCTTCGCCCTACCGCGACGGTACCGACGTGATTTCCAACGCCGCGGCGGTCCAGGTCATGCCGGGCGTGAAGTCAGTGATCTCCATCCTTCCGATCCGCGGCGCGCCGCCGCTCGTGGCGGTATTGGCCGATCAACGCTGGCGGGCGCAGCGGGCGCTGCGGGAACTCGACGTGCAGTGGATCGCCGGACCCGCGGGGAAGTTCGATCAGTCGCGGATCGACGAGGCTTTGCGAGCGGCGTTGAGCGATCCGTCAAAGGCCGACCGCTATCTCGATCTGGGCAAGGCGCACGAGATCATCGACAGTTCGGGGACGATCCTGCGGGCAGAGTTCGAGGTGCCCTACCTCGCGCACGCGGCCATGGAGCCGTTGTGCTGTGCGGTGAAGCACGAGGGCGACCGGGCTACCGTATGGGTCGGGTCGCAGATACCGGACGTGGCCCGCAAAGCAGTCGCGGAGGTACTCGACGTCGAGCCGGCCAATGTGACGCTCGTCCCCATGCTGCTCGGCGGCGGCTTCGGCCGGCGGCTCGAGGCTGACTTCGTGGCGATCGCAGCGACGATTGCGCGCAGCGAGCCCGGGCGCCTCGTGCAGGTCGCCTGGAGTCGCGAGGCCGACATGCGCAACGACTTCTACCGGCCCGCGGTGCGCGCCCGCCTGGAGGCAGTGGTCGAACCCAACCCCGGGGTCGTCACGGCACTCCGGGCGCACAGCGCCGGCCAGTCGGTCGGCGCCCAGACGCTGCCAAGGCAGTTCGGTCTGCCGGCCGGGTCGTCTGACCGGAGCAACGTCGAAGGGTCTTTCGACCAGCCCTACGAGTTCAACAATCACGAGGTTCTGCACAGCAACGTTGAACTGCCCGTGCCGGTCGGCTACTGGAGGTCGGTCGGCCATTCGCAGCAGGCATTCTTCAACGAGTCCTTCATCGACGAAATGGCAACCTGGGCCAAGGTCGACCCGTTGAAGTTCCGCCTGGACCACCTGCTGCGGCGCCCCCGGCATCGGGCGGTGCTGGAACTCGTTGCCGAAAAGTCCGCCTGGGACCAGCCCCCCGCCCGTGCGGCAGACGGTCGTCCGGTCGGTCGCGGTCTGGCGCTGCACGAATCGTTCGGGAGCATCGTGGCGATGGTGGCCGAGGTCTCGCAGGCCCCCACGGGTGAGCCTAGGGTGCACCGGATCGTCGTGGCCGCCGACTGCGGGGTGATCGTCAACCCCAATCTCGTGACCCAGCAAATGGAGAGTTCCGTGGTCTACGGACTTTCGGCGGCGCTCTACGGCCGAATCACCTTCAGCGAGGCAGGCGGCGTCGTACAAGGGAACTTCGACAGTTATCCGGTGCTGCGTCTGGCCGAGACTCCGGTCATCGAAACCTGGCTGGTACGCAGCGAGGAGCCTCCTGGCGGGGTGGGGGAGCCGGGAGTGCCCCCGGTCGCCCCGGCGGTGGCGAGTGCGCTTGCCGTCCTTACGGGTCGGCGCTTCCGGCGGTTGCCGCTGGCCGGTGCCTAGGGTATCTTTCGCGGCCTTTCTGCAGGCGCGTAGCTCAGTGGTAGAGCATCACCTTGACATGGTGGTGGTCGGTGGTTCGATCCCACTCGCGCCTACCAATCCAACGAGGGGCGTTTTCGCGTCGCGGAAGCGCCCCTTTTGCCATGGCGCGGCGGTCGCGCCTGATCGAGACGGAGAGCGGCACAGATGCCCGTGATCACGCTGCCCGACGGCAGCCAACGAACCTTCGACCAGCCGGTCACCATTGCCGAGGTGGCGTCGAGCATCGGTACCGGTCTCGCCCGCGCCGCCATCGCCGGCAAGGTCTCCGGAAAGCTCGTCGACACCTCGTTTGCGATCGCGAGCGACGCCCGTCTCGAGATCGTCACCGACAAGCACCCGGACGCGCTCGAGGTCGTCCGGCACTCGACCGCGCATCTGCTGGCGCAGGCGGTACAGTCGCTGTTCCCGGATGCGCAGGTGACCATCGGCCCTGTCATCGACGACGGCTTCTATTACGACTTCGCCTACAAGCGTCCTTTCACGCCCGAGGATCTGGTCGCCATCGAGGCGAAGATGCTGGAGATCTCCAAGGCCGACCTGCCCGTGCAGCGCCGCGAGATGCCGCGCGATCAGGCGGTCGAGTTCTTCAAGGGTATCGGCGAGCACTACAAGGCAGAGATCATCGCCAGCATTCCGTCCAATGAGGCGATCAGCCTCTATGGGCAGGGCGGTTGGGTCGATCTCTGTCGCGGCCCGCACGTGCCTTCGACGGGCAGGCTCAGGGTCTTCAAGCTCATGAAGGTCGCGGGCGCCTATTGGCGCGGCGATTCGCGCAACGAGATGCTGCAGCGGATCTACGGCACCGCCTGGCTGCACGACAAAGACCTCAAAGATTACCTCACCCGACTCGAAGAGGCCGAGAAGCGCGACCACCGGCGTATCGGGCGCGAACTCGACCTGTTCCACATGCAGGAGGAGGCGCCGGGCGCCGTGTTCTGGCATCCGAAGGGCTGGAGCGTGTTTCAGTCGCTCATCGGTTACATGCGCGAGAAGCAGAAAGCGGCCGGGTTCCAGGAGGTCAACGGCCCCGAACTCATGGACCGCAGCCTCTGGGAGGCTTCGGGGCACTGGGAGAAGTTCGGCGAAAACATGTTCACCACGCAGACGCCCGACGAGCGCGTCTACGCCATCAAGCCGATGAACTGCCCCGGTCACGTGCAGATCTTCAAGCAGGGGCTGCGCAGTTACCGCGATCTGCCGGTGCGCTACGCGGAGTTCGGCAAGGTGCACCGCTACGAGCCGTCGGGGGCGTTGCACGGTCTGATGCGCGTGCGTGCCTTCACCCAGGACGATGCACATATCTTCGTCAGCCCGGAACAGATCACGGACGAGTCGGTGGCCGTGACGCGGCTCATTCTCGACATCTACCGGGACTTCGGTTTCGACGATGTGCGGATCAAGTTTTCCGACCGTCCGGCGAAACGGGTCGGCTCGGACGATATCTGGGACAAGGCCGAGGCCGCGCTGCAGCAGGCGGCGCGGGTCGCCGGCATCGACTACACGCTGAATCCCGGTGAGGGCGCGTTCTACGGGCCGAAGCTGGAATTCGTGCTGCGCGATGCGATTGGCCGCGACTGGCAGTGCGGCACCCTGCAGGTCGATCTGAACCTCCCGGGGCGTCTCGGCGCACACTACATCGACGAACACAGCCAGAAGCAGACGCCGGTGATGCTGCACCGGGCGATCTTCGGCTCGCTGGAGCGATTTCTCGGCATCCTGATAGAGCACCACGCAGGCCGTCTGCCTGCCTGGCTTGCGCCGACACAGGTCGTGCTGATGAATATCACCGAGCGGCAGGCCGACTACCTCTCCGAGACCGCCGATTTCCTTAGAAATCAGGGGGTTCGGGTTGAAACCGACTTGCGGAACGAAAAGATCGGCTTTAAGATTCGCGAACACACGCTGCAGCGCGTGCCATACCTATTGGTGGCAGGCGACAAGGAAGTAGCAGCGCAGCTTCTGTCCGTGCGTACCCGCAGCGGCAAGGATCTGGGCCAGATGTCCCCGCAGACTTTTGTCGAGCGGTTGCGCATCGAGCTCGAGAGCCGCGGGCGCCGAACTTTGGAGGATTGACGTATCTCGACTGCAACAAAGCGCATCCGGCGCAATGATGAAATCACGGCGCCGCAGGTGCGGGTGATCGCGGCAGATGGGTCCCAGGCGGGCATCATGACGCGGTTCGAGGCTCTGCAACTCGCCCAGTCCAGCGAACTGGATCTGGTCGAAGTCTCACCGATGGCCGAGCCACCGGTGGTGCGCATCATGGATTTCGGGAAGTTCCTCTTCGAACAGAAGAAGAAAACCCACTCCGCGCAGAAGAAGCAGAAGCAGCAGCAGATCAAGGAAGTGAAATTTCGCCCGGGCACGGAAGAGGCGGACTACCAGGTCAAACTGCGTAATCTCACCCGCTTCCTGACCGAGGGAGACAAGGCCAAGGTAACCCTGAGGTTCCGTGGCCGTGAAATGGCGCATCAGGAGATCGGCCGCCGGCTCCTCGATCGGTTGGTTCAGGACCTCGCCCCTGCGGCGAACGTCGAACAGAACCCGCTGATGGAAGGTCGGCAGATGGTCATGGTGTTTGCGCCGAAGAAGAAGTGATGCACTGAACTTGGCGTTCCGGTTTGCCGGCACGCCGCGGGAAGTGCATCCGCACGTGAGCGGGTCTGCAAAGACCTTGCGAGCGAAGCTACAACACAGGAGAAATGAAAATGCCCAAGTTGAAGACCAACCGGGCGGCAGCGAAGCGTTTTCGCAAGACGGCGAAGGGCTACAAGTCCTATTCCGCCGGCCGCCGACACAACCTCGGCCACAAGCCGCGCAAGACCAAGCGCCAATTGCGCTCGGGCGGCTCCAGCCTCGTGCATGAGAGCGATGTCGGTCGTCTCGACCAGCTGCTCCCGCACGCCTAAGTCTCCCACCGAGGTAAGCAAACATGGCAAGAGTTAAGCGTGGCGTGACCGCTGGTCGTCGCCACAAGAAAGTTCTGGGCAAGGCCAAGGGCTACTACAACGCCCGCCGCAAGGTATACCGTGCTGCCAAGCAGGCGGTGATCAAAGCCGGGCAATACGCCTACGAAGGTCGTCGGCTCAAGAAGCGTGACTTCCGCGCGTTGTGGATCCAGCGCATCAACGCGGCGGCACGGCAGTTCGGTCTGTCCTACAGCCGCATGATGAACGGGCTCAAGGTCGCGAACATCGAGATCGACCGCAAGATGCTGGCCGATATCGCCGTGCACGACGCGGCGGCCTTCGGCGCGCTCGCCACCAAGGTCAAGGCAGCCCTCGGCATCGCCTAAGAGTCGGTCGTGGGCGATCTCGCGACCCTGACCCGCCAGGCTCTCGACGACGTGGCGGCGAGCACATCGCTCGCCGCCCTCGACGAGGTGCGTGTGCGTTGGCTGGGCAAGAAGGGGCTCTTCACCGAGCAGCTCAAGGCACTCGGTGCGCTGCCGCCCGCCGAGCGGCCGGGCGCGGGCGCGCGGATCAACGAAGCCAAGCAGCAGTTGCAAGCGGCGATCGACGCCGCCGTCGAGCAACTGTCCGCTGCGGCTGTCGAGGCGGAGCTCGCGGCCGGCAGGATCGACGTCAGTCTGCCGGGCCGCGGCGACGCGCGCGGCGCGGTGCATCCGGTGACGCGCGCGCGCTTGCGCATCGAGACCCTGTTCCGCAACTCGGGCTTCGAAGTCGCTTCAGGACCCGAGATCGAGGACGACTTCCACAACTTCGAAGCGCTGAACATCCCCGCAGACCATCCGGCGCGGGCGATGCACGACACGTTCTATTTTCCTGACGGGCGGCTGTTGCGGACCCACACCTCGCCGGTGCAGATCCGCGAATTGCGCAAGGGCCGCTTGCCGCTCGCGATGATCATGCCGGGCCGGGTCTATCGTTGCGACTACGACATGACCCATTCGCCCATGTTCCATCAGGTCGAGGGACTTGTCGTCGACGAGAACGTGAGCTTCGCCAATCTCAAGGCAACGCTGCAGGGCTTCCTGCAGGCTTTCTTCGAGAAAGACCTGCGCATGCGCCTGCGGCCGTCGTACTTCCCGTTCACGGAGCCCTCCGCAGAGGTGGACATGTCCTGCGTGTTCTGCGACGGCGCGGGGTGCCGCGTCTGCAAACACACCGGCTGGCTCGAGATTGCGGGCTGCGGCATGGTACATCCGAACGTATTCGCCGCCGCCGGCGTCGACGCCGAGCGCTGGACCGGATATGCGTTCGGGATGGGCATCGAGCGGCTCGCAATGCTGCGCTACGGCGTGAATGACCTGCGCCTGTTCTTCGAGAGCGACCTGCGGTTCCTCAGCCAATTCGGTGCCGCATGAAGATCTCGCTCGGCTGGCTCGCCGAGTGGCTGCAGGGCGGCCCTGCCGCGGCTGCGGTCGCTTCGGCGCGCGTCCTCGGCGATCGGCTTACCATGGCAGGCTTCGAGCTAGAGTCGATCGCAGCGGCAGCGCCGCCTTTCCATGGCGTGGTGGTCGCCGAGATCATCGAGGCGGTCAAGCACCCGCAGGCCGACAAGCTGCAGGTCTGCAAGGTCACCCTCGGTGCCGATGAAGCGGCCAGGGGATCGGCGTTGCAGATCGTCTGCGGCGCCGCCAATGCGCGAGTGGGTTTGCGCACCGCTCTCGCGCAGGTCGGGGCGTCGCTCCCGGGCGGGCTCGCGATCAAGGCGGCAAAGCTGCGCGGCGTCGAGTCGTCCGGCATGCTTTGTTCAGCCAAAGAATTGGGGCTCGCGGAAAGCTCCGAAGGAATCATCGAACTGCCCGCCGATGCGCCGCTCGGCGCGCCGCTGCGCGACTACCTCGGGCTCGATGACGAAGTGCTCGAGCTCGCCATCACTCCGAATCGTGGCGACGCCATGTCGGTGCGTGGCATCGCCCGCGAGGTCGCCGCATTGACAGGGGCGGCGTTCGCACACGTCGACTGCCAGCCGGTCGTCGCCACGCTCGATGACGACGAACTTTCGCTGCGCGCGCGCGCGGAGCTCGCCTCACCGGCTGCCTGCCCGCGCTTTCATGGGCGCGTGATCGTCGATGTGGACAACCATCGAGCCTCGCCTGTTTGGCTGCGCGAGCGGCTGCGTCGCGCGGGTCTGCGCAGCATCAGTCCGGTCGTTGACGTCACAAACTACATCGTGCTGGAGCTCGGACAGCCCATGCACGCCTATGACCTTGACAAGATCGAGGGACGGCTGCAGGTGCGTCACGCACAGCGCGGTGAAACCTGCGAACTGCTCGACGGGCGTACGGTGGAGTTCGGCGACGACGTGCTCGTGATCGCCGACGCTGCAGGGCCGGTGGCGATGGCCGGTGTCATGGGCGGCGCGCGCACGGCGGTGTCGCCGCAGACCTGTCGGGTGCTCTTCGAAGTGGCATGGTTTGCCCCTGCGGCCATCGCGGGCCGCGGGCGTCGCTACGGTCTCACCACCGACGCCAGCCAGAGATTCGAACGCGGCGTGGATCCGGAGGTGGGCGCCGCCGCAATCGAGCGCGCCACAGCGCTGCTGCTGGCCATCGCGGGCGGTCGCGCCGGCACGACGGTCACCACCCTGGATGCCGCGGCGGTTCGCAAGGCGCCGACCGTGACGCTGCGCATCGCGCAGGTGGCGCGGCTGCTTGGCGTGGAATGGTCGGCAACCGAAATCCGTGCGCGTCTCGAGAGTCTAGGCATGCAGGTGAGCGCAGGACAGGACGCGGAGACGCTCGTGGTGCAATCGCCTTCGCATCGCTTCGACATCAACATCGAGCGCGATCTCATCGAGGAGGTCGCGAGGCTTGCCGGTTACGATTCGATCCCGACCCTGGCCGCGCGGGCGCCGCAGTCGATCCTCGCGCAGCCGAGCGCGCGCGTCGAGGAACAGCGGTTGCTCGACGTGCTATCGGCGCGGGGCTATTTCGAGGGCGTGCATTTCGCGTTCGTCGACCCCGCCCTGCAGGAGCTGCTGTTTCCGGGCGTGCCCGTGCACCGGCTAGCGAACCCGATTGCCAGTGACCTCGCGGTGATGCGCCTGTCGCTCTGGCCCGGGCTGCTCAAGGCGGCGCTCGAAAACCAGCGCCGGCAGCAAAGCCGGGTTCGGCTGATGGAGCACGGTGTGGTTTTCCCGGTCGGCGCCGCCGAGAGCGACCGCCTGGCCGGACTCGCGCTGGGCCCGCGTTGGCCTGAGCAATGGGGAGGCGGGCGCGAAGACACCGACTTTCATGACGTGCGCGCCGATGTCGAGGCGGTGCTGTCGCTGACTGGGCCGAACTTGCGGTTCAGTTTCTCCGCGGACACCCACACCGCTCTGCATCCTGGCCGGAGCGCCCGGATAGTGCGCGACGGCGAACCCGTGGGCTGGCTCGGCGAACTGCACCCGCGTCTGGTTCGCGAACTCGGCTTCGTAGGGTCGCCGATGCTCTTCGAAATCGACATCGGCAAGGCGCTGCGCGTGGTTTACCCCCCGTACACCGAGGTATCGCGGTTTCCGCAGGTTAGACGCGATCTGGCCGTGGTGGTCGAGGACGCAGTGTCGAGCGATGCGATCCTTGCACGAGTTCGCGCCGCTGCGTCAAGCCTTCTGCGCCAGGTCGTGATGTTCGACGTCTATCGGGGCCCGGGAATCGAATCGGGTAGAAAAAGCGTGGCTTTAGGCTTGATTTTGCAGGATAAAGAACGCACCCTCACCGACGAAGAAGTCGATCGTGTGGTCTCGGCGGTGCGCGAGTCTCTGAGCGAGCAGCTCGGCGCGCAGTTCCGTCAGTGATCCACGCAGCGGCGCGGTGTGCGGGCGGATTGCAAGAACCACAATGACTAACCGAAGCACGGTTCGGCGGGGCGGCGAGAGATGGCGTTGACCAAGGCGGAGATGGCCGAAGCGTTGTTCGACCAGCTGGGTCTGAACAAGCGCGAGGCCCGAGAACTCGTCGATTTGTTTTTCGAGGAAGTCCGCGCCGCGCTGTCCTCGGGGGCGCAGGTCAAGCTGTCCGGTTTCGGCAATTTCGATCTGCGCGACAAGAACCAGCGTCCCGGTCGTAATCCGAAGACCGGCGAGGAGATTCCCATCAGCGCGCGGCGCGTGGTCACCTTCCGCCCCGGTCAGAAGCTCAAGGCTCGAGTCGAAGCCTATGTTGGAAGCCAAGAATAACGACGAACTCCCGGTGATCCCGGGAAAGCGCTATTTCGCGATAGGCGAAGTGGCGGAACTCTGCGGTGTGAAGCCGCATGTCCTGCGCTATTGGGAGCAGGAATTCCCTCAGCTCAAGCCCGTGAAGCGCCGGGGGAACCGTCGCTACTACCAGCGGCAGGACGTGATCGTCATCCGCCAGATCCGCGCCTTGCTTTACGAGCAGGGCTTCACCATCGGTGGCGCGCGTAACAAGCTGCAGGGCGAGGAAGCCCGCAGCGACGTCAGTCAGAGCCAGCAGATCGTCCGCCAACTGCGGACAGAGCTCGAAGAGATACTCCGCATCCTGCGCAGGTAGCTGCCGCAGGGTATGATTCGCGACAGGGTCGGCGGTTGATGGCCCTGGAAGGTTTTGGTCGGTCGGGACGTGGCGCAGCCTGGTAGCGCACTTGCATGGGGTGCAAGGGGTCCCGAGTTCAAATCTCGGCGTCCCGACCAATTCTTGCGCTGACAGGCATAATGCGCCCGGAATTGCCGCAGATGCCCTCCAGTACCCT
>JBIKVA010000077.1:0-10382 GCA_044357085.1 Steroidobacteraceae bacterium
CGAGCGCCAGCCCGCCACCAGTTGGAACATGTCTGCCCCTGACGAGTACGGTTTCTATGCCAACGTGAACCCGGCGGTCGATCATCCCCGCTGGAGCCAGGCCAAGGAGCGACGCATCGGTGGCAGTTTTCTGGCCTCGCGCATCGACACCCTGCCCTTCAATGGCTACGCGGACCAGGTTGCCGCGCTGTACCGGAGCATGGACCTGAGGCGCTTCTACTGAGCCGGCGGTCCGTGACCGAGCGCGCCATCAAGCCGCTCGTGTTCCTGCTGGCGAGCCTGCCGGCGTTGCTGCTCGTCGCCGGCGTGTTCGGCATCGCCGGGCAGTCGTTGGGGCCCAACCCGGTGCGCGAGATGCTGCACGCCACCGGCAAGACCTCGCTCAACCTGTTGCTGATCACGCTGCTCGTGAGCCCTTTACGCGATCTGAGCGGGCAAGCTCTGTGGCAGCGGCCACGCCGGATGCTGGGACTGTTCGCATTCGGCTACGCGGCTCTGCATTTCCTGATCTATGTGGTCCTCGAACTCGATCTCGACTTCGGTGATGTCGCTCGCGAGATCAGTCGCCGGCCGTTCATCATCGTGGGTACGCTGGCGCTGCTGGCGATGATCCCGCTCGCCGTCACCTCGACCGACCGCATGATGCGGCGGCTGGGGCGACGCTGGCAGACGCTGCACCGGCTCGTGTACCTCGTGACGCTGCTCGGCGTCTGGCACTACTACTGGCAGGTGAAGGCGGACATCCGCGAACCGCTGCTCTATGCCGCCGCGCTGGCGCTGCTGCTCGGCTGGCGATTCAGGCGGTGGCGCCCGGGTGGGTGGCCGCTCCGGCGAAAACCCAGCGAGGAACGTGCTGCCAACCGCGACTGAGCTCGCGGTCCAGCCGCCGCCAGTCGGCGCATTGCTCGGCCACCGTACGCCAATAGGCAGCCGAATGGTTCATGTGACGGGTGTGCGCGAGCTCGTGGATCATGAGGTACTGCAGCACCTCCGGACTCTGGAACACGCCGCAGACGTTCAGGCTGATGACTCCCCGGCTCGAGCAGGAGCCCCAGCGGGTGCGCTGACGCCGCATTTGCAGTGCGCTGAAGCGGAAGCCGCCGCGCTGCGCCAGCTCGTGCAAGCGCGGCTCCAGCGCGTCGCGCGAGTAGCCGAGCAACCACTGCAGCATGACCCGCCGCGCCACGACCGGCTCGGCTGCACCCCAGTTGCCACCGAGCGACAGCACGCCCGGGGCCGCCGCGGCGATGCCGGGCCGCCCGCGGCCGCCCGCCAAATGCAACCGGTAACGCTCGCCAAGCGCCTTCAAGTCCATGAACTCCGGCGGAAACGGCTGCGGCGGCGCCGGCGGCGGACGGGACTGCAGCTTGCGCTCGATCCATGGTCGGTGACGATCGACGAAACCATGGATCAATGTTTCGGGCACGCCGCGCGGCGCGACCACCTCGACACGGCCATCGTGGTGGATGCGCACGGCAAGGCGGCGGGCACGAGCGCTGCGGCGCAACATGTAGCGCGGTGAAGTCGCACTGCCCGTAGCGGCTTCGAGCGGGAGCGCCATCTGTTCGACCATGCGGCAATCATGCCATGCCGCGGCATCCGGTAGCGGTGCGTGGTTCGTGGCGCGGCGGATGGAGTAGGATTCGCGCCCGATGGCGAGGTTTTTCAAGAGCGACAACACGGCACCCGCGGCTCCGGAAATTCTGGCGGCGATCGCCGCGGCAAACCAGGGCTATGCGCGCGGCTACGGCGATGATCCTTGGACTGCGACGCTCGAACAGCGCTTTGCCGAAGTCTTCGAGTGTCCGCTCAGGGTTTTCCCCGTCGCCACCGGCACGGCCGCAAATGCGCTGGCCCTGGCAACCACGGTGCCGCCGTACGGCGCGATCCTCACCCACGAGGAGGGGCATATCGTCCGCGACGAGTGCGGTGCGCCGGAGTTCATGACCGGCGGCGCCCGCCTGCTGCTGCTGCAGGGCAGCGATGCCAAGGTGACGCCGTCGGCCATCGCAGCGGCGCTCGCCGCCAACCCGCCTTCGGTCCACACCGTGCAACCGCGCGCACTGTCGATCACGCAGGCAACGGAACTCGGCACGGTGTACACGCCGGCGGAGCTGCGCGACATCACCGCTCTCGCCCATGCGCGGGGCCTCCTCGTGCACATGGACGGCGCCCGTTTCGCCAATGCCGTGGCCTCGCTCGGCTGCAGTCCCGCCGATGTGACCTGGCGATCGGGCATCGACGTCCTCTCCTTCGGCGCCACCAAGAACGGCGCTCTCGCCGCCGAGGCGGTCGTGTTTTTCGATACTGGTCGCGTGGCCGACTTCGAGTTTCGACGCAAGCGCGCTGCCCATCTGCTCTCGAAGATGCGCTTCGTCTCCGCGCAACTGCTTGCCTACCTCGAGGACGGCTTGTGGCTGCGGCTCGCCGCCCGTGCCAACGCGCTTGCCGGGCGTCTCGCGGTGGCGGCCGGGCCACTGCTGATGCATCCCGCGCAGGCCAACGAAGTGTTTGTGCGGATCGGTGAAAACGGTGCCGCGAGCCTGCGGGAACTTGGTTTCGAGTTCTACGACTGGGGCGCCGCCTGCTCCGGCGAAGCCAGGCTCGTGGTGTCCTGGGACCAGCCCGAGGAAGACGTCGATCTGCTCTGCAATGCGCTCGCGATGCTCGCTCGCAAGGACCCCCGGCAGTGAGCTTCGAGCTCATCGACATCGGCATCAACCTCACCCACGACAGTTACGACTCCGATCGTGAGGCGGTGCTGCAACGGGCATTGCAGGTGGGCGTGGTGCAGTCCGTCGTCACCGGCGCCTCGGTCGAAGGTACCCGCGCGGCGATCGAACTCGCACGCGCCATCCCGCGAATCCTGCGCGCCACGGCGGGGTGCCACCCGCACCACGCGATCGATCTGGATGAGGCCGCTTACGCAGCCCTCGCCGATCTGGCAACCGATCCGCTCGTGTCCGCGATCGGCGAAACCGGTCTCGATTACCACCGGAATTTTTCCGCACCGCGCGAGCAGCGCCTCGCATTCGAGCGCCAGCTGCAGCTCGCCATGGCGCTCGGCAAGCCGCTGTTCCTGCACGAGCGCGATGCGCATGCCGACTTCCTGTCCATGCTGCGCGAGCATCGCGAGTCCCTCCCGGGAGCGGTGCTGCACTGCTTCACCGGCAGCGGCGCGCAACTCGAGGCCTGCCTGGAGTTCGGCCTGCACATCGGCATCACCGGATGGATCTGCGACGAACGACGCGGTCTGCACTTGCGCGACATCGTGCACCTCGTGCCGCCCGGCCGACTGATGATCGAGACCGACGGCCCGTACCTGCTGCCGCGCGACCTCGTGCCCAAGCCGGAGTCGCGTCGCAACGAACCGGCCTATCTGCCGCACATCGCGGCGGTGGTCGCAGCAGCACGCGGCGAGACGCTGGATGAGCTCGCCGCCCACACCACCGGCACGGCACGCGATTTCTTCGGTCTGCCTGCGCTCGCAACTGCGGCTTCGGCCTAGGCTCCGCGCCCCTTGGCCACTGCGGGTTTGCGCCAGATCGCCGGCGCGTGGTCACCGGTCAGCCGCTCAAGTGCCCGCCCTGAAGTCGCTGCGCGGCAACTGCGAGCGCAGTCGCTCCCAGACGGGACGCCAGCCCTCGACGATCTGCACGGCCAGTTCCCGATCGCCGAGTGGGAACTCGGCCTCGAGCGATTCCTCCCGCAGAGTGAGACGGGGTATTCCCTTGGGAAACGCCGATCCCGGACCGAACACGATGCGCCCATCGACCGGCAGGTCCTCGGCGAGGGACTTCAGGGCGGCAATCCGGTCGTAGATGCCGCCTTGCGGATTCAGAAAAGTGTGGCGCCGCGCGCCCTGCATCACCGTCCACTCGACCATCTGGTCGGAGCCGAAGACGTTGCCGACCATGTCGCGCACGTCGAGGATCAGCAGCCCGCGCGCCGTGAGCAGCAGGTAGTCGACGTGGAACGTACCGCCGCTGCCGTCGGGGACGGCAACGTCGCACAGATGCGCGATCGATACGGCCTCGATGCGTCGGCGTCGGCGCAGTCGCTCGCGATAGGCCCGGTACCAGCGCCAGCCGAGCGTGACGACGATGCCAAGCACCAGACCGAAGACGATCGCGACAGCGACATAACCCCAGCGTTGCAAGGCAACGGAATCCATGCGGGAGAGCGAACCGCCTAGATCAGGGCGGCGCGCAGTTCCTCGAGTGAACTGCCGATTTCCTCGAACCGGCTGGGGCGATCGAGCAACTCGGCGAGCGAGGCCGGCACAGGCACCTTGCCACCGATCAGCGGCTCGACGATCTCCGGAAACTTGGCAGGCGACGCGGTCGACACCACGCACCACGAGCGCTCCCGACGCCGCGCGGGCGACATGCGTGCCCAGACCTCCGCACCAACCGCCGTATGCGGACACCAGGTCTCGCCATAGCGGGCGTGATCCTCGCGTACCCGGGAAGCGATGGCAGAGTCGTCGATGCTCACTGCAGACACCGCGGCACGCATCGAGTCGATATCCGGGTGCAGATCGCGCAGGCGCTCCATGTTCGACGGATTACCGACGTCCATGGCCGACGCGAGCGTGGCCGCACTCGACCGCGGCTGCCACTGGCCGCTCTCGAGGAAGTCCGGCACCGTTCGATTGGCGTTGTGTGCCAGTACGATCTCGCCGATCGGAAGACCCATGTGGCGCGCCCAGATGCAGGCGACGGCATTGCCGAGATTGCCGCTCGGAATGATGAACGACAGCTCGTCGCCGTGTTCGCGGCGCCAGGCAAGGCTCGTCGCCGCGTAATAGACGGCTTGCGGCAGCAAACGCCCGAGGTTGATGCTGTTGGCCGAAGACAGGCGTTGCCGTGCGCGCAAGGCGTCATCCACGAAAGCCTGCTTCACCATGCGCTGGCAGTCGTCGAAAGTGCCGCGCACCGCGAAGCTGCGCACGTTATCGCCCCAGCAGGTGAGCTGTCGCTGCTGCGTCGGCGACACGAGGCCCTTCGGAAACAGCACGGTGACGGCCATTCCGGGCCGGCGATGGAACGCCGCTGCGACTGCTCCGCCGGTATCGCCCGAAGTCGCCACCAGGATGTTCACCAGCGGATCGTGCGGCTCGCGCAGACGCTGGAAACAGGCCGCGAGAAAGCGAGCGCCGAAATCCTTGAAGGCCGCAGTCGGGCCGTGGAACAACTCGAGCACCAGCAGTCGACTGCCGGGCTCGGTACCCAGGACCGCGTGCAACGGAGCCGAAAAGTTGAAGGCATCACCGACGATCTCGCGCACCTGCCCCGCCAACCGGTCGCCGGCGGCGAAAGGCGCGATCAAGCGCTCGCCGACTTCGGGCAACGACACGGCGCCGTCGAAATCAGCCAGCGTGAAACGCGGCCACTCGGTAGGCACGTAGAGGCCGCCGTCCGGAGCGAGACCCCGCAACAGCGCACTCGAAAAATCCACCCGCTCGGGTGCGCCGCGGGTACTGCGAAACTGCATCGACTGCCTCACTGCGCGACGATGCGCGCACCGTCCGACTCGACCGGGACGATCCAGTGATCGGCCTCGACGCCGTTGCGGGCGAACTCCGCAACCATGCGATCACGTACGAGCGGTGCGTGCTCCTGCAGGGCCCACGCGAACATGGTGGGGCCGGCTCCGGAGATCGAGCACCCCAGGGCGCCCGCACCGATCGCGGCGGCACGCACCGCCGAGAAGCCTGGAATGAGCTGCCGCCGCTGCGGCTCGATGACCACGTCGTTGAGACCCTCGCGGATGAGATCGAGATCGTCGGTATAGCAGCCGGAGATGAACCCGGCGAGATTTGCGGTCTGCCAGACGAAATCGGCCATCGCCACCTCGCGCTTGAGGATGGCGCGCGCCTGCTTGGTAGAGAGAAACATGTGCGGATGGGCGATGATGGCGCAGATCCCGGCCGGTACGGGGATCCGCTTGACTCGCGGGTTGTCGATACCCACGGTCAGCACGAGCCCGCCGAAGAGCGAAGGCGCGATGTTGTCGACGTGCAGCGAACCGCTCGCGACGGCCTCGCCCTGCATCGCGAACTTGAGCAGCTCGAGCCGATCGAAAGGCTGATCGAGCAGCGCGTTGGCTGCCACCACGGCACCCACCGCCGATGCGGCCGAACCGCCGAGCCCCGAGCCGAGCGGTATGCCCTTCTCGATGTGCATCTCGAATCCGAACGCCGGCTTGGCTGCGATGTTGAGCGCCATCAGGGCACGCCCGGCCGTGTTCTTCTCCGGCTCGAGCGGCAAGTCGGAGGTCACCCCGGTGCAGCCGGTGATGCGTACGCCGGGCTGGCTGCTGCGCGTCACGGTGATCCGGTCACCGAGCGCATCGACCGCAAAACCCAGGATGTCGAAGCCGATACCGACGTTGCCCACCGAAGCCGGTGCGAACGCCGTTGCGCGTGCGAGGCCGCGCGGACCCTGCCAGCCGCTCACAGCCGCGCTCCGAGGTAGGCCGAAAGACGCAGCAGGTCTGCGAATATGCCGCCCGCGGTGACCTCGGGCCCCGCACCCGGGCCCTGCACGATCAGCGGATTGTTGTTGTAGCGCGAGGTGGCGAACCGCACCACGTTGTCGGTCAAGGCAATGTTGGCGAAGGCGTGCCTGGCGTCGAACTCCACCACACCGACGGTGGCCGAGCCGTCCGCACCCAGCCGCCCGACATATCGGAGCACCTTGCCGCGGGCGCGGGCTGCCTCGAAGCGCGCGCGCATCGCACCATCGTGCTGCGGCAAGCGACCGAGGAAATCTTCGATCGAACCCGTCTCGAGTCCGGCAGGCACCAGGCTCTCGACCTTCACGTCGGCCATCTCGAGTTCCAGCCCCATCTCCCGACCGAGGATGATGAGTTTCCGGGCGACATCCATGCCCGACAGGTCGTCGCGCGGATCAGGCTCGGTGTAGCCACGCTGCTTCGCCTCGACGACGATGTCGCTGAACTCGCGCGAGCCGTCGTAGACATTGAACAGGTAGGCGAGCGTGCCCGAGAAGATGCCCTCGATGCTGGTCACCTCGTCGCCGGTCTCGCGCAGGTCCCGCAGTGTCTGGATGACCGGCAGCCCAGCCCCGACCGTGGCCTCGTAGAGATAGTGGGTACCGCCGCTGCGGCGCGACTCGCGCAGGCTGCGGTAGAACCCCATCGGCGCGCTGTTGGCCTTCTTGTTGGGAGTGACAATATGAATGCCGGCGGCCAACCACTGCGGATAGTGCTTGGCCACCTCGCCGCTGGCCGTGCAATCGATGATCACCCGGTTCGGCAGGTAGTCGACGCCGACATGATCGACAAAGGTCGCAAGATCGGGCACCGCCGATGCCGCGGCAAACTCTTCCTGCCAGTTGCCGAGCGGCACTCCTTTGTCGGAGAGCAACATGCGTCTCGAGGACAGCAGGCCACGCACCCGCAGGTCGAGCTTGAAGTCACGACGCAGACGCTCGCTCTGCGAGCCGATCTGGTCGAGCAACACTTTGCCCACCGTTCCCGGACCGATGATGCCCACCGACACCGTGTGCGCGGAAAGATAGAAACTCGAGTGCACGGCCCGCAGCGCGCGCGTCGCAGCCTTGGCCGGCACGACCACGGAGATGTTGCGTTCGGAGGCGCCCTGCGCGATCGCCCGCACGTTGACCGCCGCCGTCCCGAGTGCGTTGAATACCTTGGCCGCGATGCCGGGGATGCCCGCCATGCCGTCGCCGACGACGGCGAGGATGGCCAGTTCCCGATCGATCTCCACGGACTGTATCTGCCCTTCGTCGAGTTCGCGGGCGAACGCTGCGCGGACTGTCGCGACCGCGCGATCGGCCTGCTCGCGCGGCACGGCGCAGCAGATCGAATGTTCGGAACTGCCCTGCGAGATCAGCACGACGGAAATCCCCTCTTCGCGCAGCGCGCCGAAGAGACGCGAGGCCGTGCCGGGGACGCCGATCATGCCGGCACCCTCGAGGTTCAGCAGCGCGATGTTCTCGATGGTGGTGATGCCCTTCACCGCGAGCGCGGACTGCGGCTTCGCGCAGATCAGCGTGGCCGGGTGATCAGGCGCGAAGGTGTTGCGGATCCAGATCGGGATCTCGCGACCCACCGCCGGTGCCATGGTTTGCGGGTGGATCACCTTGGCGCCGAAGTACGCGAGCTCCATCGCCTCGTTGTAGGACAGCGAATCGATGACCTGCGCATCGGGCACGCGCCGCGGATCAGCCGACAGGACGCCATCGACATCGGTCCAGATGTGGATCTCGGCGGCATCGAGCAGCGAGCCGAAGATCGATGCTGAAAAATCGCTGCCATTGCGCCCCAGCGTGGTCTGCACGCCGCGCGTATCGGTGGCGATGAACCCGGTGATGACCAGCGTACCCGCGAAGTCGGCACCCACGGCGGCGTCGATTCGCCGGCGCGACTCTTCCCATTGCACCAATGGGCCGAGCGGGCCCCACTCGACCACCACGACCTCGCGGGCGTCGAGCCAGCGAACCTTGCCGGATCTCGCACCCGCCGCCGCGGAACGGGACTCGTAGAACTCGCGGAACAGGCGCGTCGACCAGATCTCGCCGAATCCCGCGATGAGATCGGTAATGTGGCGACCGGCCGAGCGCGTCAGCCGCACCGCCTGCAGGATGCCATCGATGTCGTGGCGATCGCGATCGAAGCCCGACATGTAGAGGTTAGCCGCCTCGCCCGTGAGCAAAGTGCCGGCGATCTGCGCATGGCGCTCGCGCAGGGCGTCGAGTCCCGCGCGGTAGCCGAGGTCCTGACGCTCGGCCTGAGCCACCAGACCGAGCAGCGTGTCGGTGACCCCTTTGCAGGCCGACAGCACGACCCCGAGACGACCGGCAGGTTGCGCGTCAAGGATGGCCGCCACCCGCTGGAAGCACGCCGCATCCGCGACGCTTGAACCGCCGAACTTGTGAACCACCCAGGGAGAAGCCGCCATAGGAATGCAATCCGCGCTTGGTAAAACTTTCGAACTTTATCGGCCGCCGGCCGCCGGGCGCAAGGATTAACCGGTAGGCAGGGGCGGCAGTGCGGGCGTCTGGGCGGGTGCGGCCGTATCCGCCTGCTCGGCCGTCCCGCTCGTCTCGACCGGCACGGGCGGCAACACCAGCGGCATGCGTCGCAGCCTTTGGCCGCTGGCGGCAAACAGCGCATTGGCGACGGCGGGCGCGATCAACGGCGTCGACGGCTCGCCGACACCCGTGGGGGGCTCGTCGCTCGGGATGATGCGCACCTGGATACGTGGCATCGCGGACATCGGCAACAGCGGGTAGTCGTTGAAGTTCGACTGCTGGACGGCCCCACCCGCGAAAGTGATTTCGCCGTACATCGCCGCCGTCAGGCCGAAGACGATGCCGCCCTGGATCTGCTGCTCGACGATCCCGGGATGCACGACGCTGCCGCAGTCGACGGCGCACCACACGCGCCGCACCGACCAGACGCTGCCGTCGACGACGACCTCGGCGACCAACGCGACGCGGGTGTCGTAACTCATCATCGCCGCGATGCCGAGGCCGGTGCCCGCGGCGGGCTTGCGACCCCAGCCGGCAGCGGACGCCGCCGCGCGCAGCACACGCTGCATGCGCGGCTCCTTGCCGAGCAGACCGAGACGGAAATCCAGTGGATCGCGCTGCGCCGCAACCGCCAGCTCGTCGATGAAGCTCTCGATCACGAAGCCGTTGTAGGAATGACCTACCGAGCGCCAGAAACCCACGGGAACGCCGAGATCGATCTCGTGACAGTCGACCCGCAGGTTCGGCACCTCGTAGAGCGTGTCGTCGCTGCCTTGGGCCATCAGGTGATCGGGGCCCCGCGCCAGCATCTCGGGCACCCGGCGGCGGGCCACCGATGGCGCGGCCATGCGATGCGCGAGGCCGAGCAATTCGCCTTTGTCGCTCAAACAACCCTCGAGCCGATGGGCGCTCGCTGGACGGTAGAAGTCGCCGCGCATGTCATCCGCACGGCTCCAGACCACCTTGACCGGGATGGACGGCATGGCGCTCGCCACCGTCACGGCCTCGATGATGTAATCGCGCTCGCCACGACGCCCGAACGAGCCGCCGATCGGCAGACAGTTGACCTTGACCTGCGCCCGCGGCAAACCGGCGGTGGCTGCCGCCGCATCCTGCACCCGCGAAGGTGCCTGCGTTCCCACCCACAGCTCGCAGATCCCGTCATGGAACCAGACCGTCGTGGCCATGGGCTCGAGGGCGGCGTGCGCGAGGAATGGCGCAAAATAGTCTGCACGCAGCCAACGGTTGCCCTCGGCGGCGGCGGCGCGCAGCTTTTCGACGTCGCCGACGACGCGCGCCGACTGGCCCGCGCTGTCGAGTGGCCGCGTCAACTCGCGCTCGTGGAGTGCGGAATCACGC
>JBIKVA010000327.1:0-2577 GCA_044357085.1 Steroidobacteraceae bacterium
GGGACGTCGGATCAGGCGAAAGCTGATTAGCTAAGCCCTTGAAAAATGGTGCCGGGTGAGGGATTTGAACCCCCGACCAACAGTTTACAAAACTGCTGCACTACCACTGTGCTAACCCGGCGCCTTGTCGCGGGATTCTACCGCAGCCAGATGCCTCAGCGGCCAACCGAGCGCCAGCAGCCCAAAGCTCCAGAGCACGGCCTCGAGACCGCAGCTCAGGGTCGCGACGATCGCGAAGGCCAACCCGCCCGCGATGGCGACCCAAAGCGAGGCTCGTGACGCCAAGCGGCCGTCCCGCGCAAAGCGCGCGGCGGCCAGCGTCGCGGCCAGATAGAGGAACAGCGAGGTAACGGTCGTCACCAATGCCAGAAACTCGAAGGCCGCAACACCCCCGCGCGATGCCGACAGCATCACGAACCCGCAGGCCATTGCGGCACCCAGCCAGACCGAATTCACGGGCACGCCGAGCGCGTTGACCCGCCCGAACCAGCCGGGCAGCACACCGGCGCGCGCCATGGTCGCGGGCAGCTCGGTGCCGAGGAACAGGTTGCCGTTGAGCGTCCCCACGCAACTCACCACCGCGCAGGCCGTCACGAATATCCCCGCGCCGCTGCCGACGAAAACGCCGATGAAATCCGCGATGGGTGCGGTCGAAGCGACCAGTGCCGCCGGTGGCAGCATCAACGCCACTGCCGAACTCGACAGCAGGGTCACGACCCCTGCGATGAGGGTACCGACGAGCGTCGCGCGGGGCACGTTGCGCGACGGGTGATCGACGGCATCGGCCAGCATTGACGCGCCCTCGAGACCGAGCATGGCAAAGAGCGTGATGCCGACCGCAGCGAAAACCGTCGACGGGTGGAATGGCACCGCTTCGACGGGCAGCAGCACGGCCCCGCCCCGGTAGGCGAGCAGCCACGCCCCGAGACCGATCACGAGCACGAAGGGCAACATCTTGATGATCGTCGCAACGATCTGGATGCCACCGGCCAGCGCACGCGTATTGAGCCAGGCGATCGTGATGATCAGCGCGAGCGCCACGACCTGCGGTCCGAAGGGCAATGCGTCGATCGCCGGCACGAGGCGCTGCAGGTATCCGACGCCGGCGACCGTGATGGCCGCAATAGCGGTCGAGATCCCCGCGTAATAGCCCCAGGACGTGTAGAACGACACGGTATCGCCGAAAGCGCTGGTGACGGCACCATGCGCGCCGCCGCTCGGCGACTTCGCCACGAGTTGCGCAAACACCCAGGCGAGGCACAGCGCTCCCGACAGCGTGAAGACCCACGCGATCACGGCGTTCCAGCCATAGGGAGCAAGCGTCGTCGGCAACAGGAAGATGCCGGAGCCGACGATGTTGCCGATCACCATCGCAACCGCGGCCGCGGGCCCGAGACCGCGGCGCGGGCTCATGTTGCCGCCGCCGATCCGGGGACGTCGAGATCGCCCGCGTCGTGCCGCTCGCGTACCGCGTCGGGTTCCTTGGTGCGATTGACCCGCATGCCCCGCTTGACCGCCGGCCGCGCGGCAAGCTCGTTCGCCCAGCGCAGCACGTTGCGGTAGGAAGCGGTTTCGAGGAACTCGGCGGCGCCGTAGAGGTTCTGCAGCAAAAGGCCGCCGTACCAGGGAAATATCGCCATGTCGGCGATGCTGTAGTCATCGCCGGTGATGTAGCGCCGCGTGGCGAGATTGCGGTCGAGCACGTCGAGCTGGCGTTTCGTCTCCATGGCGAAGCGGTCGATCGGGTACTGCCATTTGTCCGGCGCATAGGCATAGAAATGGCCGAAGCCACCGCCGAGATAGGGCGTACTGCCCACCTGCCAGAAGAGCCATGAGAGGCACTCGGCGCGCGCGGGACCGCCATCCGGCAGGAAAGCACCGAACTTTTCGGCGAGATAAGTGAGGATCGCCCCCGACTCGAACACCCGCACCGCGGGCTCGAAGCTGGCGTCGAGCAAGGCCGGGATCTTGGAGTTCGGGTTGACGCCGACGAAGCCGCTGCCGAACTGGTCACCCGCGCCGATGTCGATGAACCACGCGTCGTACTCCGCGCCGCCGTGCCCGAGTGCGAGCAGCTCCTCGAGAAGGATGGTCACCTTCACGCCATTCGGGGTGCCGAGGGAATAGAGCTGCAGCGGATGCTTCCCGCGCGGCAATTCCTTGTCGTGGGTGGCACCGGACACGGGTCGGTTGATATTCGCGAAGCGTCCCCCGTTGCCGCGCTCCCAGACCCAGACCTTGGGCGGCGTGTAAGTCGGTGGATTGGTCATTCGGCTGGCTCCTGTCGTGTCGTGTTCAGCGCGGCGACGGCGAGTGCGCCGCCGCGGTAATCCCGGCCAGTCCTTCGAGGACCAGTGCGGGCCGTATCTCGTGACGAATTCGAATGCTCCGGGCGAGCCGCACGGCATCGCCGCCTGTCAGCAGCAGCTGCGGCCGTCGGCCGAGACGTTCCTCGGCATCGACGACGGCACGCTCGATGGCGGCAACGATCGCGAGCTGCGCTCCGGCATCGACCGCCTCGCGTGTCGAGCGCGCGAACACCCGGCCTGCACCCCCGCGGCGCAACGCTGCAGCAGC
>JBIKVA010000326.1:0-2577 GCA_044357085.1 Steroidobacteraceae bacterium
CAACCTGGGCGGTTCATCCCGCTGAACCGGGAGAGCCACTGGTTGGCTGCTCCGAACAGCTTCTAGAATGTCCGGCAGGCCGAGCGAGCGATCCGCCAGGCACCCACTTGTCCACGAACCCGGTGAGCCCAATGAACGAATCACGCCTCACAAAAACGAAGACCTTCCTGATTGCGGCGACCCTGCTGGGTAGCGGCCTCGGCACTGCCGTCGCCGCGCCATCGATCTATGACCGCTCCGCCTGGTCGCAGGCGGTCACCGACTGCGATCGGCTCGCGGCGCACGGGGAGGATCCGGATCGTGTGGCACCGGGCGTCCCGGAATCGAAAGTCGATCTGCCGGCGGCCATTGCGGCCTGTCGCGCCGACCTCGCGAAAGACAGCCGCAATCCGCGCCTGCAATATCAACTCGGTCGTGCGCTCGCCTACTCGGGCGCCATCGACGAGGCCCTCCCGCTGCTCGACAGCGCGGCGAAGTCCGCCTATCCGCAGGCCCAATTCGTGCTTGCATACCTGCTGCTGGAAGGACGACTGAAAGCACCCGTCGATCGCTGTCGGGCGCTCGGCCTGCTGCGCGAGTCGGCCGCCCAGCGACGGATGGCAGCGCAGGTGGGCCTCGCGGCCTGGCATCTCGGTGGTTCGTTCGGCAAGTGCAGCGACGCACCGACGCCGGTCGAGTTGCTGGGCCATCTCGCTGCAGCGCGCGAGCAAAAGCCCGGGTTCTACCCGCTGCTGCTGATCGAGGATCTCGAACGGCAGTTGCGCCCTGCAGGGCCCTGACGCCACGCGCGCGAGCCAACCCGGGGCTCGTCGAGTCGTGCCCGTATCGTCATGTCGGTACGGGTCTGCTGCGAGGTGATCCGGCACGAAGGTTACACGCGTCCACCATTGCGCCGTGCGCAGCCTGGTTCGGATATGCCGCATGGCAAACCCCCAACCCTTGTGCTGGGATAGTCGGTGATCATGAGCAGGATCCACGATCACGGACTGACGAGTGCCGAAGCGGCAGAGCGCCTGCGCCGTGACGGTCCGAATGCCCTGCCGCCGCGCGGGCGACGAGGGCCGTGGGGGATTGCGCTCGAGGTGATCCGCGAACCCATGTTCGCGATGCTGGTGGCCGGCGCCGCGCTGTACCTGGCTCTCGGCGAAATCGGTGACGGCCTGCTGCTGCTCGCCGCCGTGGTCATGGTCATCTCGCTCACGCTCTATCACGAGCGTCGCACCGATCGTGCACTCGAGGCGCTCGCGGAACTCTCCAGTCCGCGCGCCCGGGTGATCCGGGATGGTGTCGAGCAGCGCATCCCCGGAAATGCCGTCGTGGTCGGCGACATCGTGATCGTCACCGAGGGAGATCGTGTGCCTGCCGACGCGGTGCTGCGGCGGGCGACGCATCTGGGCGTCGACGAATCACTGCTCACGGGGGAATCCGTCCCGGTCGTCAAACAACCCTCGCTCGAAGTCACCCGCCTCGAACCGGCGGGCACCGGCGAGGCACACGCGCTCTACTGCGGGACGCTGGTGACCGCAGGCCGCGGACTCTGCGAGGTCGTACGCACCGGTACCCGCACGGAGATGGCCCGCATCGGCCATGCGCTGGCGGCGATCGCCAACGAGCCGACACGCTTGCAGCGCGAGACGCAACGGGTCGTACGCTGGCTCGCCGTCGCCGCGCTGCTCGCTTCCGTGATGGTGGCGCTCGTCTACGCCAGCACCCGCGGCGGCGATGCCTACGCGTGGAAGGAAGGCGGTCTCGCCGGCATCGCCATGGCGATGTCGATGCTGCCCGAGGAATTCCCGGTCGTGCTCACCGTATTCCTCGCGCTCGGCGGCTGGCGTCTCGCCCGTGCGGATGTGCTGACACGCCGTGTCGCGGCGATCGAGGCATTGGGAGCAGCAACCGTGCTCTGCGTCGACAAGACCGGCACCCTGACGCAGAACCACATGACCCTGAGCCGCATCGTCGCCGGTTCGCAGGAAATAGACCTCGCCACCGACGCGCCGCTGCCGGACGGATTCTTGACGGTCCTGAAGACTGCCGTCCGGGCAAGCCAGCCCGATGCAGTCGATCCGATGGAGCACGCACTCGTCGAAGCGGCAACACGCATCGACTGCGATCCACGCAATGCATGGCAACCGCTCAAGGAATATCCGCTGACTTCGGCGCGACCGATGGTGGCCTGGGTCGGTCGCGACACGCTGCTCGGGACGGTCAGCGTCTGTGCGAAGGGTGCGCCGGAGACCGTGGCCGAGGCGTGCCGGCTCGATCAGCAGGCCCACGCGCAAATGCAGCAGGGGGTATCGTCGATGGCTGCGCACGGCCTGCGCGTGCTCGCGGTAGCCAGCGCCGACATCGCCGGTACAGACATCGCCAGCTCAGGCATGGTCGATACCGATTTCCTCGCTTCGGTGCCGCTGCGGTTTCTCGGTCTGGTCGCCTTCGTCGACCCGTTGCGCCCCGAGGTTCCGGATGCCGTGGCCGCTTGCCGCAGTGCCGGAATCCGCGTCGTGATGATCACGGGCGACTATCCGGTCACCGCCGCAGCCATAGCCCGCGAAGCGGGTCTCGAGCGGCCGCAGG
>JBIKVA010000328.1:0-2575 GCA_044357085.1 Steroidobacteraceae bacterium
CAACCCGCTCTTCGACGATCCGTTCTTTCGCCGTTTCTTCAACGCCCCGCCGGACGCAGGCACCCGCGAACGACCGTTCCAGTCCGCCGGCTCGGGGGTGATCGTCGATGCCCGGCAGGGCTACATCATCACCAACGCACATGTGGTCGAGAATGCGCGGGAAATCACGGTCACGCTCTTCGACCAGCGCCAGTTTCCCGCCAAGGTCGTCGGCAGCGACCCGCGTACCGACATCGCCGTGATCCAGGTCAAGGCGGCGAACCTTGCGCAGATCGTGCTCGGCGACTCGGATCGGCTCGAGCCCGGCGATTACGTTGCCGCGATCGGCAACCCCTTCGGACTGCAGCAGTCCGTGTCCTACGGCATCGTCAGCGCGCTCGGGCGCTCCGGCATGAATCCGGACGGCTTCGAAGCCCTGATCCAGACCGACGCGTCGATCAACCCCGGCAACTCGGGTGGCGCGCTCGTCAACCTGCGCGGCGAGCTGGTCGGCATCAACAACATGATCCTCTCGGGCAGCGGCGGCAATATCGGCATCGGCTTCGCCATTCCCGTGAACATGGCGCGCAGCGTCATGGATCAGCTCATCAAGTACGGGTCCGTGAAGCGCGGACAGCTCGGCGTGACCATCGCGCCCGTCACCCCCGACATCGCCGAGGCGCTCGGCATCGGCACCGCCGGCGGCGCCCTCGTCACCCAGATCGTGAAGGACTCCGCAGCTTCGCGTGCCGGCATCAAGGCCGGTGACGTGGTCACCGCGGTCAACGGTCGCAACGTCAAGTCGGCCGCCGAATTCCGCAACGCCATCGGCCTGCTGCGGGTCGGCGACAAGGTCGAGGTCACGGTGCTGCGTGACGGACAGTCGCGCAAGCTGACCGCCGAGGTCGCCGATCCGGCGGCACAGACGGCAGCGAATGCGTCGGGCGATGACCCCGCGAAAGTCCCCGAGGGTGGACAGCATCGGGCACTCGAAGGCGCACAACTCGAGGACGCCGCCGGCAATGGCAACGGCGGCGGTGCGGCCGGTGGTGTGCTCGTGCGCGCGGTCGCCCCGGGGAGTCCCGCTGCCAACGCGGGCCTGCGAGCCTCCGATCTGATCGTGGCCGCCAACGGCGTGCGCGTCGGCAATCGCACCGACCTCAGCAATGCCTGGCGGGCCGCGGCCAACCGCGGCGGCAATACCCTGGTGCTGCAGGTCCGGCGCGGCGGCGAAACCACCATCATCCTGCTGCGCTGAAGATGAAGGCACTCACGATCACTGTACTCGGTGGCACCGGCTTCGTCGGCAGCGTGCTCGTATCCCGGCTCGCCGCGGCCGGGCACCGTCTGCGTCTGCCGACCCGCGATCCGCTCGGCGCACGCCACCTCGCCGTGCTGCCGAACGTCGAGCGGCTGCGCGCCGACGTCCACGACCCGGCGCAACTGCGCAGCGTGATCGCCGGCAGCGACGTGGTGGTGAACCTCGTCGGTATCCTCAACGAAAAAGGCTCCTCCGGCGAAGGCTTCCTGAAAGCCCACGCGGAACTGACGCGCAAGGCAATAGCCGCCTGCCTCGAGGCCGGCACCCGCCGCTACCTGCACATGAGTTCGCTCGGCGCCGACGAGAACGGGCCGAGTCACTACCAGCGCTCGAAGGGCGTCGCCGAGAGGCATGTCCGCGCCGCGCCGGACACCCTCGACTGGACGATCCTGCGGCCCTCGGTGATCTTCGGGAGCCGCGACTCGCTGCTCAACCGCTTCGCCGCACTGCTGCGGCTCAGTGGCGGCATCATGCCGCTCGCCCGCGCAAATGCGCGTTTCGCGCCCGTCTGGGTCGAGGACGTCGTGTCGGCCTTCGAACTCGCGCTGCACGGCGGCCCGACCAGCCGGCAGTCCTACGACCTGTGCGGACCCGAAGTGATGACCCTTGCCGAGCTGGTGCGTCGCACCGGCAAGTTCAGCGGCACGCGCGCGCACGTCATCCCGCTGCCCGATGCGATCGGGCGGGCGCAGGCGTTCGTGATGGATTTCATCCCCGGCAAGCCATTCTCGACCGACAACTTCCGCTCGCTGACCGTCGACAACGTCTGCCGCGAGAACGGTTTCGCACGCCTCGGGATCGCACCCACCTCCCTCGACAGCATCGCGCCCACCTATCTTCGCCGTCCGCCGCGCTAACATCGGCGCGTGGACATCTACCTCGTTGGCGGCGCAGTCCGCGACGAACTGCTCGGGCGCCCGGTTGCCGAACGTGACTGGGTCGTCGTCGGTGCAACCCCCGCGGATCTCGAATCGCGCGGCTACCTGCCCGTGGGCAAGGATTTCCCGGTGTTCCTGCATCCGCAGAGCCGCGAGGAATACGCGCTCGCGCGCCTCGAGCGCAAGGTCGCGCCCGGCTACCGAGGCTTCACCACCGAGTTTTCACCGACGGTGACGCTGGAGCAGGACCTTGCCCGCCGCGACCTTACGGTCAACGCGATGGCGCGCGACGCCGCGGGCAGGCTGATCGATCCTTTCGACGGCCGCGCCGATCTCGAACGAAGGGTGCTGCGTCATGTCTCGACCGCCTTCATCGAGGATCCGGTACGCATCCTGC
>JBIKVA010000329.1:0-2571 GCA_044357085.1 Steroidobacteraceae bacterium
AATGCGCAGGCTCGCAGCCGCTCCATGATCGGCAGCGCGCAGCGCGTGCTGGTGGAGCGACCTTCACGCAAGGACGAGGCGGAACTCGCCGGGCGGACCGAAGACAACCGTTGGGTCAACTTCCCTGGGCCGGCACGACTGCTGGGTCATTTCGTCGACGTCGAGATCACCGAGGCCAGGCCGCATTCGCTGCGGGGCCGGATCGTGGCTGCAGAGGTCGTGCGTGGCTGATTCCCCAGGCTCGGCGCTGCGCGAGTTCTCCCTCGAACCGCCCGACAACGAGCGGCTGGCGAACCTGTGCGGGCCGCTCGACGAAAATCTGCGTCTCATCGAGTCCCGTCTCGGCGTCGAAGTCAGGCGGCGTGGCAGCGCGTTCCGCGTGCAGGGTGCGAAGGTCATTCCAGCGGAGTCGCTGCTGCGCGAACTTTTCCGCATGACGCGGACCGAGGACATCACACCAGAGACCGTGCACCTCGCACTGCGCGATCACGATGGGACGACTGCCGAGACCAGTCGCATTCCCGCCGGAGTCGCGCCGCCATCATCACCGGCCGCCGGCAAGACCGGGACCGCGGACGCCGCCGGTCGCGACGCTGCAGCAGCCGAACTTGATGACGGCGAGGCGGAGCTTCGGACCCTGCGCGGCACGATCCGGGCCCGCGGTGCCAACCAGCGCGAGTATCTGCGCCGTATCCGTCGCAACGATCTCACCTTCGGTGTCGGTCCGGCGGGCACCGGCAAGACCTATCTCGCCGTCGCCTGTGCAGTGGAGTCGCTGCAGTCCGACCGTGTACGGCGGATCGTCCTGGTCCGGCCGGCCGTCGAGGCCGGTGAACGACTCGGCTTTCTCCCGGGCGACCTCACCCAGAAGGTCGACCCCTACCTGCGGCCGATGTACGACGCCCTGTACGAGATGATGGGCTTCGACCGTGTCGCCAAGCTGATCGAGCGCAACGTGATCGAAGTCGCGCCGCTGGCCTTCATGCGCGGGCGTTCCCTCAACGATTCCTTCATCATCCTCGACGAGGCGCAAAACACCACCGTCGAACAGATGAAAATGTTCCTGACGCGTATCGGCTTCGGTTCGCGAGCGGTCGTCACCGGTGACGTTACCCAGACGGATCTTCCGGCTGGCAAGCTCTCCGGCTTGCGCCACGTCCTCGATGTGCTGCGTGGCGTGCAGGGCGTGGGGTTCCAGTTTTTCGAGGCCAGGGACGTGGTTCGCCATCCGCTGGTGCAACGTATCGTGCAGGCCTACGAGGCCCGCGAGACCGACGCGACATGAGGCCGTCGCGCGCCCCGCTCGTGGTCGAGTTGCGCAGCAGCATCCGCCGTGACGTGCCGGGTTCCGTGCGCGTCACCCGCTGGGTTCGCGAGGCGGTCGGTGCGCGCGGCCACGGCGCTGAAGTGGCCGTGCGGATCGTCGGGGCCAGCGAAGGCCGTCGCCTCAATCTGCTTTGGCGAAATCGCGACTACCCCACCAACGTCCTGTCCTTCCCGGCACCTGCGCGGACCCTTGGCGGTCATGCCCGTCGGGCGCTGGGCGACATCGTCGTTTGTGCGCCGGTCGTTCGCCGCGAGGCACGCCAGCAAGGCAAGCGCGTCGATGACCACTGGGCACACCTGTTGGTGCATGGCGCGCTCCATCTGCTCGGCCACGATCACGAGAACGACATCGACGCCGAACGCATGGAGCGCCGTGAGCGTCGTGTTCTCGCGCGCTTCGGCATCGCCGACCCCTACCGGATTTCGTCATCGGTCTCGGAGCCAGAATGAGTAACCCGCGATACAGTTCGATGAGCTGGATCCGCAAGCTCGGTCGGGCCCTGTCTGGTGAGGCCGAACATCGCGACGATCTCGTCCAGCTGATGCGACAGGCGCTGGAGCGCGGCCTGATCGACACTGACGCGTTGCAGATGCTCGAAGGTGTGCTCGGCGTCGCGGACCTGCAAGTCCGCGACATCATGATCCCCCGCGCGCAGATGGTCTCCGTGCGGCGCGACGATCTGCCGCAGAAACTGCTTCCCGTGATCGTCGAGTCCGGCCACTCGCGCTTTCCCGTGGTCGACGACGATCGGGACGACGTCGTCGGTATTCTGCTTGCGAAAGACGTGCTGCGCCTGTACGCGACCGGCCGCGAGGACGAGTTCGATATCCGCGAGTGCATGCGTCCCGCGCTGGTGGTGCCCGAGTCGAAGCGCGTCAATGTCCTGCTCAAGGAATTCCGGCGCAATCGCAACCATATGGCGATTGTCGTCGACGAATACGGCGGCGTCGCCGGCCTCGTCACCATCGAGGATGCCATCGAGCAGATCATCGGCGACATAGACGACGAGTTCGATGTCGATGACGACCAGAACATCCGCAAGGAGGGCGATCGCCAGTTCGTGGTGCGTGGCGGTACGCCGATCGCCGAGTTCAACGAGTATTTCGCCACCGAACTCCCGGACGCCGAGTTCGACACGGTCGCCGGTCTCGTCATGAAGCAGTTGGGCCATATGCCCCGACGCGGCGAAACCGTGCTCATCGGCGACCTCGAGATGCGTGTACTGCGGGCCGACCGCCGGCGTG
>JBIKVA010000330.1:0-2566 GCA_044357085.1 Steroidobacteraceae bacterium
CGGGTTCAGGGTCGCGCATCTCGGTCCGCGGGTGCTACGGACGGAAACGGCAGGGATTGCCGCGCTCGCCGCACTACAATGTCTGGCAGGAGACCTGACATGACTTCCAGACCGACTCTCGCCGTGGTGATGGATCCGATCGCGGACATCAAGTACGCCAAAGACTCGACCTTGGCGATGCTCTGGGCAGCGGCAGCCGACGGCTTCGACCTGCTCTATCTCGAACTTGCCGATCTCTGGCTGCGCGACGGCGTGGCCTGCGGCCGGGCGCGGCCGCTGACGGTGTTCAAGGATCCGGCACGCTGGTTCGAACTCGGCGAACCACGAACGGTGCGCCTCGGCGATCTCGACGTGATCCTGATGCGCAAGGACCCGCCGTTCGACACCGAATACATCTACAGCACCTACATCCTCGAGCGTGCCGAGGACCAGGGCGCACTGGTGGTCAACCGCCCGCGCGGGCTGCGCGACATGAACGAGAAGGTCTACACGGCGTGGTTCCCGCAGTGCTGCGCGCCGACGCTGATCACCCGCGACATGGGCGACATGCACGGCTTCCTCGGCGAACACGACAAGATCGTCTGCAAACCCCTGCACGGCATGGGCGGACGCTCGATCTTCGTCATCGAGCGCGGCGACAAGAACGCCAACGTCGTCTTCGAAACGCTCACCGACTACGGCTCGCGCTTCGCCATCGTGCAGCGTTACCTGCCCGAGATCGTCACCGGCGGCGATTCGCGGGTCCTGCTCGTCGACGGCGAGCCGATGCCTTTTGCGCTCGCGCGCATCCCGAGCAGCTCGGACAACCGCGGCAACCTCGCTGCCGGCGCGACGGGCGTCGGTCGCGCACTGAACGAGCGCGATCGGTTCCTCGCCGCCCAGATCGGGCCCCGCCTCGCCGAGCAGGGCATGCTGTTCGTCGGTCTCGACGTCATCGGCGACTTCGTCACCGAGATCAACGTCACGAGCCCTACCGGCATCCGCGAACTCGACAAGCAGTTCGGCATCGACATCGCCGGCGCCCTGATGGCCGCGATCCGACGTCGCCTCGAGGGAAGGCGTACATGAGCAACGGCAGCAGCCTGACCAACCAGTTGCTCGTGGCCATGCCCTCGCTTGCAGACCCCGAGTTCTCGCAGACCGTCACCTTGGTATGCGAGCACAGCGCGGACAAGGGCGCGCTCGGCATCGTCATCAACAAACCGACCGGGATGACACTCGGCGAAATCTTCGAACAGATGAAGCTGCAGACCACCGACACCGAACTCGCCGGCCGCAGCGTGCTGCGCGGCGGGCCGGTGCATCGCGATCGCGGTTTCGTGCTGCACCGCCCAGGCGGACGCTGGGACTCCTCGCACGCCGTGTCCGAACAGATCCACGTCACCACTTCGCGCGACGTGCTCGCGGCCATGGCTCGCGGCGAGGGACCGCCGGACGCTTTCATCGCTCTTGGCTACGCCGGCTGGGAAGTCGGGCAACTGGAGCGCGAGATGCGCGACAACGCCTGGATGTCGCTGCCGGTAGACGAGAGCATCGTGTTCGACATGCCCTTCGAGCAGCGCTGGCATGCCGTATGGCGGCAGCTCGGGGTGGACATCGGCCGCATGAGCCATGTCGCCGGCCACGCCTGAGGCGGACGACGCCGGATCAGGCCCGCGGACCGCGATCGAGGTGGTGCTCGGTTTCGACTTCGGCCTGCGGCGGATCGGGCTCGCCGTCGGCGACACGCTCACTGGCAGCGCACGGCCCCTGCAGGCGCTGCACCGCGGTGGCGGTGCAATCTCGACGACCGAGTGGCGCTCGCTCGAAGTCGCCGTGGCCGGCGCGGGCGCGAAGCAACTGGTGGTCGGCTGCCCCTATAATGCCGACGGTTCGCCGAGCGCGATGACCGGGCGGGCGCAGGCTTTCGCCCGGGAGCTCGCGCAGCGGCTGAAGTTGCCGGTGCACCTGGTCGACGAACGCTACTCCTCGATCGAAGCCGAATCGGCGCTGCGCGAACGGCGTCGCTCCGGGGAGCGCGGTCGCTACGGCCGGGGAGACATCGACAGCGCGGCGGCGACCGTCATTCTCGAACGCTGGCTGGGCGGCAACGGGCGCCCCGACCGGACACTGCAGGATACCCCTTGATCGCCCAACCGATGGCCGAGCACACGCCGCAGAAGTCTCCGCAGCCCAAGGCGGTGCAGTTGCGCACCGACGGCTCGTTGCGCCACCTGCTCACCCTCGAAGGGCTGCCGCCGCGCATCCTCGCTCGACTGCTCGAGCGCGCACAGCACTTCTCCGTGCCGGCCACTGCACCGGCGGCCCGCAGCACGTCCCTCGCGGACCGGACCGTGGCAGTGATGTTCGCCGAGCCCTCCACCCGTACCCGCGTTTCCTTCGAACTCGCGGCGCGGCGGCTCGGCGCCGACGTGGTCAACATCGAGGTGCAGTTGTCCTCGCGTCTGAAGGGCGAAAGCGTACTCGACACGGTGGCCACGCTGGAGTCGATGCAGGTCGATGCTTTCGTGCTGCGCGATGCCGACGCCGCCGTGCCGGAAATCGTGGCGCAGCACGTCGGTCCCGG
>JBIKVA010000331.1:0-2557 GCA_044357085.1 Steroidobacteraceae bacterium
CGCAGGTGCCGATTCGATCGAGCACGGCTTCGACCTGACCACGCAGGACCTCGAGCTGATGCGCGAGCGCGGCACTTTCCTCTCGACCACCGATTTCAGCTTCCCGCAGCTGCGGGTCATCTTCCGTGGCAACGAGACTATTGCGCGCATGTGGGCCGATCGCATCAAGGCGCGGCTGCAGCGTGCCGACAGGATAGGCGTCAAACTGGCCTTCGGTACCGACATCGTGTGGGTCGATCCGCAGCGGACGCGTGGCGAAATGATGGTCGAGTTCGTCGCCGCCTATCGCGATGCGGGCGTCAGCAACCTGAAGACGCTGCAGGCGATGACGGTGAACGCCGCCGAACTTCTGGGCGTGGCACCCGATCGCGGGCGGCTGCAGGTGGGCGGCTTCGCCGATCTCGTTGCCTTGCCCGCGAACCCGCTCGATGATCTCGATGCCTTGCGTCGTCCGTTGCTGGTCATGAAGGAGGGGGCAGTGGTGATGCGCAGTGACGGCGGCAGCGGTTCCACGGCTTCGGCTGCGGGTCCTTGAGTGACGTGACCACGGCCCCCGACGAGTTCGCCGCCGGCTGGAAGCCGCTGCTTGCGGCCGCGATCGCCACGTCGTTCGCCACCACGACTCTACCCTTCAACATCCTCGGCGCGGTGATCCTGCCGCTGCAGCAGGAGTTCGGCTGGGGTCGGGGCGACATCACCCTGTCATATTTTTTCTTCACCGCGATCAGTGCGCTGTCGTTTCCGCTCGTGGGCCGCCTGATCGATCGCCATGGTGCACGGCCGCTCGCCCTGATCGGCGTGCCGGCCTCGGCGCTCGGCCTCGCCGGCATCGCGCTCACCGGTGACTCGTTACCGGGCTTCTATGTGCTGTGGGTCCTGCTGGGTGTGCTGGGCGCCGCCGCCTCGCCCGTGACTTACACCCGCGTGGTCAACGAATGGTTCAGCCGGCGGCGGGGTCTTGCGCTTGCGCTGTGCCTCAGTCTCGGCGGCCTGGTGCTCACATTCCAGCAGGTCGTCTCGACGCTGCTCGTCGAGCGCTACGGCTGGCGGACCATGTTCGTGGTGATGGCGGCGATCGTGCTGGTGGTGTGCTGGCCACCGCTCTATTTCTTTTTCCGCTCGCCCGATCGCAGCGCCGACCCCGCGCGGACCGCGATCGATTCCGCCGGCTTCACCTTGCGCGAGGTGCTGCGCGGCTTGCGGTTCTACGCTTTGGCCTTGGGCGTCGTGCTGGTCACTCTCGGCATTTCCGGTGTGATGATCAACTTCAAGCCGATCCTGGCCGATGCGGGGATCGCCCCGGAGCGAGCCGCATGGATCGCCGGTGCCGTGGGGCTCGCGGTCGTCGCGGGCCGTCTGGTCACGGGTCTCCTGGTCGATCGCTACTGGGCTCCCGGCGTCGCCTGCGTACTGCTGGTGCTGCCCGCCGCGTCGTGCTGGATACTGCTGCCCGCCGACCTGACCGTCGCGATGGCGTTGACCGCGGGATTGCTGATCGGCCTCGCGACCGGTGCGGAAGGCGACCTCATGCCCTTCCTCACGGTCAAATATTTCGGCCTGCGGCACTACGGCCGGATTTACGCCGTGCTGCTGGCGGTTTTCTTTGCCGCATCGGGGATCGCGCCGTTCCTCGCCGGCCGCGTGTTCGACGTCTTCGGCAGCTACCAGCCGGCGCTGATCGCCGCCTCGGCCATGTTCGTCGTCGGCGCTGGGCTGTTTCTTGCGCTCGGCCGCTACCCTGGGGACTTCGGCGGCGCCAACGGCAGCGGCAATTCAATCGACGGCGCCGCTGGCGACGGGCGCATCGTGCAGCGGCAGGCGGCGCCATGAAGTTGCGAATCGTTCCGGCAGCGGCCATGCTGCGCATCGCCTCGCGTCTCGACCTGCGCGGCATCCTGCGGGAGGCGATGGTCGCGGTAAGCCGCGGCGAGGTCGAGATGCCGTTGCGCTGGGCGCTCGCCCTGCCGCAGTCACGCGGGATGCTCGGCATGATGCCCGGCTGGTACGGTCCGGCCGACGCGGCGGGAATCAAGCTCATCAGCCTCGTGCCGCCCGCATTGCGCGAGGGTCGCTCGAGTCACCTGGGACTGATGATTCTCTACGACGGCGCCGGACTCGTGCCGCGCGCGCTGCTCTGCGGCGCGACGCTCACCAGCCTGCGCACCGCGGCGGCGACCGCCGTCGCGACCGATGTGCTCGCACGATCCGATGCCCGCGTGCTCGCCGTCCTTGGCACCGGCGAGCAGGCCGAGTCGCATCTGGAGGCGCTGGCGCCGGTGCGCGACTTTGCCGAGGTACGCATCTGGGGCCGGCGGCAGCCCTCAGCGCAGGCGCTGGCGGAGCGGCAGGCCGGGCGTTTTGCGGATATTCGCGTCTGCGCCACGGTGGCTGCGGCGCTCGCCGGCGCCGACGTGGTGTGCGCGGTGACCTCCTCGCCGGCGCCGGTGTTCGGGGGTGAGAACCTGGAGCCCGGCATGCACGTCAACCTTGTCGGCTCGAGCACCCCCGACAAGCGCGAATGCGACACCGCAGCGGTATGCCGCAGCCGCTTCATCGT
>JBIKVA010000078.1:0-10254 GCA_044357085.1 Steroidobacteraceae bacterium
ATACACCGGCCGTCGTCGCAGTCACGCTACCCGCGCGCAGCGCACCGGCCGTTGCCTCGAGCGCGACCGTTCGCGCACTCACATTGCCGACCTGTATGGAGCCCTTGGCCGAGCGCAGCGCGGCCTCGGTTGCCGTCACGTTGCCGACACGGATGGCATTGTCCGCGGCAATGTCGACGATGCCGGTCGCCACCGTGTTGCCGGCCGTGAAGCCCCTGCGGTAATCAACAAATACGTCGCCGCCCGCCTTCAGGTCACCGACGGTCATGTCGGCAGCGGGCGCACGATTCCGTCCGTCGGCATCAGCGGACTCCGTGAGCAGGATGCTGCCACCAGCCGTGATGGCGCCGGCGTTCGGGTCGGCGATCGCCGAGGCGATCAGGACGTCGCCTTTCGCGTTCAGCCGCGCGCCGCCCAGCTTCACCGAGGTCAACAGGATCGATTCGTCGGCAGTCAATGAAATCGGTCCGCTGGCAGCGAGATCCACGGTGACGTGATCAGGCAGCGCCACCGCCGACGAAGCCGACGAAGAGCGCAGACTGACCAGTTGGGGCGCGAAGATGCCGCGCGCGCTGAGGTTCATGGACCCGCGCGAACTCAAGGCCACCACCGGGTCGAGCGTCGCGGCACCCGCAGCGTTGAACCGCGCGGTCCGTTGCAGATAAAGATCGACGCCCTCCCCGCGTACCGACATCGCCGCCGCGAGCGGCCCACTGCGGTCGGCAGCCGTGGCCTCGAGCGCAGACTCGATGGAAATGCAGCCACTGCAGCCCGCGCCGGCCGTACCGGCCGACTTGGCGTGGACGAGCACCTGTCCGGCCCGCGTCACCGAACCCGCGTTGATGTCGACCGAGGGCGAACCGCTCGGGCCCGCAGACTGCGAAAAACCTTCGTCGATGATGAAGTCGAACAGATCGAGATCGCCGCTGGCGATCGCGCTCGGCGCAGATTCCTTGAGCACCAGACGAAACTTGCCCGCCGCGCCGTAGAGCACCTGGCTCGACGCCTTCTCGGCATCGCTCGAATCGTCGGCGGCCTTCACCGTCCCGCTGACCGTGACATTCCGCCCGACGAGCACCGCGGGACCGCCGCGCAGCAGGATCTGCGCGCCGCCGCTGACCAGCACCGGCCCCGGGTTTGCCGGCATGCTGAACGCGATCGGGGCATCGGTCGACGCCGAAACGAAGCCGCGGATGTCGTCGATGCCCGCCGGCGTTGCCAGCAGACCGGCGACATCGACCCTCGCGCCCACCCCGAACAGGACGCCGGCGGGATTGAGGATCCAGACGTTGCCGTTGGAACGCAGCGAACCGTTGATGTTGCTCGAGAGGCAATTGGCGGCGCAGGCAACCCGATTGACGGCGATCGACTGGCCGTCGGGGAGGGTGAACACGACCTCGTTGCCCGCGCCGATGTTGAACGAGTCCCAGCGGATGACGACACGCTTCGAACTGGAATTGACGTCGAGGCGTGTCTTGGTCGAGTTGAAGGTCGTGCTGCCGCCGGAACTCGCTTCGACCTGCGGATTCACGGGCAGCAGTGCCGGCGGAATCGACTGCGCGACGGCTGTAACGTCGGCGAGGGTGATCGCGACGATGCCGATGACCAGAGAACGGATGCGCATGGCGATGGTCATTTTGGTGCCTCGTCCGCCAACGGACGGCGACCGCGCCATTCGAAGGAACCGGTGATCTTGAGCAGGAAGCGCCGGCCGTAGGCATCCTCGCCCACGCCCTCGATACGGCCAAAGGGCTCGGCTACGCTCGCCTCGACCTGCCACGAACGACCCAGCGCCCACTGCACGCCGAGGCCGAGCGATGCGCCGCGCGCCGAGGCAAGACCGAGGTCGTCCGTCGTCCAGAGTTTTGCGGCAGACACCTGTGCAAACGGCCGCACGCTGCCCAGCGAGCCGACGGACAGGGGAGCGAAGAAGAGTTGCACCGTCGCCGAAACGCCGGAGTCGCCAACCAGCGCACCGGGGTCGAAACCCTGCCCGCTGTTCATTCCGCCGAAGCTGATCCGCTCGAAGGCCATCAGCGGATCCCGTGTCCACTGCGACCGCAGCGTACCGCGCAGGGTGACGTTGCGCGACAACGCAGTGCCGAACTCGCCGTCCGCGCGTACCACCAGTCCCCGGGGGTTCGCATCGAAACGCGAGAGATCGGTCGCACCGCGCCGGCTTGCGCCGAGCGCGCCGAGGCCACGACGCACCTGCACATCGGTCAGCCAAACTCCGCCCGAGGAAAACAGGCCGTCGGCCCGCAGACCCGCATAACCGACGCGCAGCCGATCGTTGCCGAGCGGCAAGCCGCCAAGGTAGGACGTCTTCTGGTCGACGCTCTCCACGCCGGCGCGCCAATAAGTCACCAGACCGCGACGCACCAGAAGTGGCGCCGACAACTCTCCCACGAGGTACAGGGTCTTGGCATCGATCTCGAGCGGTGCGAGCGTTGCCCCGGGCCGGGCACGCGAGTACGCGCCGCCGAAGCGACCCTTCAGGCCACCACCGCCGATCAGGGCCTCGCTGTCGAATTGCAGCGACCACTGCTCGCGGATGTCGGTCGCCACATAGGCGCCGAGGGTCGTGCGCTCTTCGAGCGGCGTCAACCCTGCGATCTGCGCTCCGGCGAGCAGACCGACCGGACCAAGCGCCTTGGAATTGCCGTTCTGTGCCTGGGTGAAGAGCTGGTCGGCGTTCGAGCTGACGATCAGCACCACGTCGAGCCCCGACGGGTCGAGACGCGAGCGCCGGATCGTGGGCCTGAGGTCGGTAAGGCCGACCGAGGCGGCATGGGCGAGTCCGCGGCGTACATCGGCCGCGCGCAGCGGGACGCCTTCGCGAAGACCCGCGAACGCGCGCAGCGCAAGCCGGGCGAGGCTCTCGCTCTCGGCGAGCGCCTCGACGCGCCGCACGACACCCTCGGTGATCGACACCCGGTAGCGGCCCTCTTCACCCGACGGATCCGCGAGTACGGTGGCGCGGGCGAACACGTAGCCGAGTTCGCGGTAACGGCACTCGATCGCCGCGGCAAGTCGGGCGAGACCCTCCCGGCTCACCGGCGCCTGCGGCAGCGCCGAGGCCAGCCGCGCGAAATCCCCTTCCGGCAGCACGGTGATGCCTTGGGGTTCGACCGAAAGGACGGTGGCAATGAGGGTCTCGCCGGGCTGCAAGCCCACGACCGGCGTCGCGTCGCAACGCACCGATCCATAGTCCGACGCGGCTGCCCGCAACTGCGCCGGCAGACGCAGCACTTCGTCCCGGGTCAGCCCGGTCTGGGCGTGCAGCGTCGTCGGGGCGAACATCGAGAGCAGCCCGGCAACGCCCCACAACACCGCGACTGAACCTGCGCCGCGCCCCATCCTGAGAATCTCCACCCCGGCAGGTACGAAAAAATCCAAACCGCAATCTAGCTGATTGCGGCATATTTGGACGCGATGGCCGTCACAACTCCCCAATCCAGGAACATTATTGCATTGATCGTGGCCGTCGGCGCGGCCGTACTCGCGCTGCTGTTCGATCAGACCACGCCCGCCCGGTATGCCGAAAACCTGGCATACGACCTGCGGATCGCCATGGCGGCGCCACCGGCCCGCGACGATCTGGTGATCGTCAAGGTCGACGACCGGGCGATCGAGGACATGCGGGCGCAGAGCGCCTGCGGGTGCATCCAGCCGATCGACAAGGTCTGGCTGACCAACGTCATCAGCGCCCTGGCCGACCATGGTGCACGCGCGGTCGGGGTCGACTACCTGTTCGACACCTGGCGGTCCCCGGAGGAGTTTGCGGCCGTCTCGCAGCGACTGGGTTCGCTTGGCATGCCGGTAGTGGTGGTCGCCGACCCGACCCTGGAGCCCGGCAAGGATTTCCCGGTGCTGCCCGGAGTCCGATACGCGGACGCCCGCGCCCTGGTGCGCGTGTTCTACGACGACGTCGTGCGTCATTACGATGCCACCCCCGGCAAGATTCCATCGTTCGCCCTTGCGCTCGCCGAAGCGTCCGGCCCGAGGCCGACACGGACCGGACAATTCCTGCTGCATTTCCGCTCTCCGCACCCTTCGGTCCGCAATGAGAACGCCGGTGCCATAGGGCCCTCTTTCTCGGCAGCGGACGTGGAACTGCTGCCGTCGACGTTCTTCGCGGGCAAGACCGTGCTGATCGGCCGCGTGACCCGCTCCGCAGGTATAGACGCCGACACGCCGCACGAGGACATGCACGTCACGCCGCTGCGCTTCCTCCCGGGTCACCTCGACGGCACACCGGGGGTGGAGGTCCACGCGCACGCCCTCGCGCAGTTGCTCGAGGGCGACTCGGTGCGGATTCCCTCCCTGCCGTTCGTAGCCATCTTCGCGCTGCTCGCCGCCCTCGGTGGCGCGGCACTCGGGCGCTCGGTATCGGGCTGGGCGAGTTCGCTGCGCTGGCTCGCGGGCGGGATCATCGTCGTGGTTGCCGCCGGTGGCGTGGCGATGTGGCAATTCAGTCTGATGATGCCGATGGTGACCCCCTTCACCGCCTTCGCATTGTCGTTCTTCGTTGTCAGTCGCGTGGCGGCGAACCAGCTTGCAGACGAGCGCAAGCTGTACGCCACGGCGCTCGAGCGTTACCTCGCCCCGCAGGTGATCCGGCGCATCGAGGACGGCTCCGAACCCGTGCAACTCGGTGCCGGCATCCGCAACATCACCGTGCTCTTCACGGATCTGGAGAATTCTTCGAACTTCGTCGCCGATACGCCGGTCGAGCAGTTCTCGCCCATCATCAACGGCTACTTCGACGGCCTGTTCGAGGTGCTGTGGCGGCACGAAGCGATGCTCGACAAGCTGACCGGCGACGGCGTCGTGGTGCTGTTCGGTGCCCCCGTGCTGCATACCGACCACGCCGATCGGGCAGTCGCCTGCGCGCGCGACATCGAGGCATTCTCCACGGCCTATTGCGCGCAGGTGCAGCGGGACTACGGCCTCAAGCTCGGTCGTACCCGCGCCGGCATCCACTCGGGGGACGCGCTCGTCGGCAACTTCGGCGGACAGCGGCGGTTCAACTACACGGCGTACGGGCAGACGGTGGTCATCGCCGCGCGTCTGGAAGCCGCCAACAAGGAATTCGACACCACCATTCTGGTGAGCGGCACGACCCACGCCCGGCTCGCCAATACGGCCGGACTGCGCGCCGTGGGCGAACTGAAGCTGAAGGGCGTGCCTGAGCCGATTCCGGCCTACGCGCTCGAGCCGCTCGCGACGAGCTGACCGGACTGATAGTCACGCACCGCCTGGTCGATTTCTTCCCGGGTGTTCATCACGAACGGCCCGTACTGGACGACGGGTTCGCCAATGGGAGCGGCCGAGAGCAGCAGGAACCGCGCGCCGGACCCGCCGGCGACCAGCACGATGCCATCGCCTGCGCCGAACACCCCGCCTTCGCGGCGTGAGAGCGCCTTGGGCAGGCTGCTGTCCACGCCGGCGGCAAGTTCTCCCTCGAACACGTACACGAACGTGTTGTGTGGCCCCGGCAGCGGCTGCTCGAAGCGGACTCCGGCATCGAGTTTGACGTCGAAGAACACCGGGCGGGTCGTCACGCCCTTGACGGGTCCGGTGATGCTGCCGGCACCCGCCCCGAAGGTTCCTGCCACCGCCTTAACCCGAACGCCGTTTTCAGTCGCCACGGGAATCCGCCCCGCGTCGATGTCTTCGTAGGCGGCCGGACGCATCTTTTCGCGGGCCGGCAGGTTGACCCAGAGCTGGAACCCGCGCATCAGCCCGCTCTCCTGCTGCGGCATCTCCGAATGGATCACGCCGCGGCCAGCGGTCATCCACTGCACGCCGCCACTGCGCAGGTGCCCGCGGTTGCCGAGATGATCCTCGTGGAGCATGTGCCCCTCGAGCATGTAGGTCACGGTCTGGAAGCCCCGATGCGGGTGGGGCGGAAAGCCGGCGATGTACTCGTCCGGACGATCGCTGCCGAACTCGTCGAGCATCAGGAACGGATCGAGGCGTGCAAACGGCGACTGGCCAAGGCTGCGGTACAGCGTCACCCCCGCTCCGTCGGAGGTGCGCTGCGCCGCAATGATCCGCTGCAACCCCTTGAGCACGCGCGGCTACTTTGCCGCCGGCTTGACCGGTGCGGGCTTGGCACGCAGCGCGTAGTGCTCGAGGCTCGAGAGACTGTGCGCGTCGGACCACTCGGTCGGCGCCTCGAAATACTTGGCGTAGTTCTTGTTTGCGTAGTCGAGCACCTGTCGCGACAGGACCTGCTCGAGATCGGATGTCGTGCCCATGAAGCAGGCGTACTGGCAGAAGCCCGGTCGCTGGCCCATGAGCATCCAGGGCAGCCACGGCGTGATGCGGTTCCAGGTCCCGGTGTAGTCGATCGTGGTCAGCTTCGGGTTCTGCAGGTCCGCAACCTTGATGTGGTGGGCAAAGAATTCGGACACCTGGACGATCGGGCCCGAAGACTCGCGCGGCCACTTGTCGGGCTGCAGTGCGTTCGGGTACGCGAGGTGGATGTGGATCTCCATCTCGGCCAGGTCGCCGTGCTGGTACCAGGGCAGGATGAACGGGATCTTCGGCGGTGCTTCCTTGTTCAGACCGCCGAAACTCGGTGGCTGCGGGAAGTGGTCTTCGATGAGATAGTTGAAGGGATCGTTGTCGACGTGCACCGCCTTGACCGTCTCGCCGCTCAGGGGGTTCTTCCAGTCGTCCAGCACCTCGCCGCTGCGCAGGTCGGTGTAGACGATGATCTCGCGGCACATGCGGCGGATCGCGCCATCCGGACCCTGGGCAAGACGGATCGCGCCGAAACCGGAAGTGCCCATCAGGTCGACCACCTTCTTGTTGGGCTCGACCGCCATCAGGTAGCCCTTGAACCAGAAGTACTTCTGCTTGCCGAAGTCGAGGTCGCCCTGAATCCGCGCATAGGCGAGCTGGTTGCCGCGCCCCGTCGACAGATCGAGATAGGGCCCCTTGAGACCCGGGCCCGTGCCGTACCGGGATGTCATCGCCGATGCAGCCATCGCGGCAGGCCCGCCGAGCGTCATGCCGGCAAGACCCGAGGCACCGATCGCCAGCGCCCCGCCCAGGCCTCCCGCAGTGGTGAGGAAGTCACGACGAGCAGAAACGGTTTCCGATGTTTTCTTTGACATGTGCAGTTACCCCCTGTTCAGAATGATGCACGCGTGATGCCGCGGCGCTCTCAGGCGCCCGGCGCCTGCAGTTTCTTCAACTCCGCCAGCACTCGCTGCGAGTGTCCCTTGGCATCGACCTTTTCCCAGTGGCGCACGATCCGGCCCTCGGGGTCGATGATGAAGGTGTCGCGACGGGAAAATTCCATCAGCCCGAGCATGCTGGTGAGCACCCCGTACCCCTTGGTCACCTGCTTGTCGGGATCGGCCAGTACCTGGAACGGCAGGCTGTGTTCCTTGGCGAAATCCTTTTTGGACGCAAGGTCATCGACGCTGACGCCGAGGATCACCACGTTGGCGCGCCGAAAGGCGAAGATGTCGTCCCGGAACTCGCAGGCCTGCGTGGTGCAGCCGGGCGTGTTGTCCTTGGGGTAGAAATAGAGCACCACCCACTTGCCGCGCTGCTCCTTGAGGGTGACCCATTTGCCCGTCTGGTCCTGCAGGCGGAAGTCCGGAGCCGCTTGCCCCGCTTTCGGCGCATCGGCATGACCGTCGATGGGCATCATCAGGCCGACGGATAGCACGCCGGCCGCCAGCAGGATGGAAAGTCGTCGCATGAGCATCGCAAGATCCTCCTTGGATGTCCGGATGTCGGACAGGGTGTATCTTCCCGGCTGTCAACCTGCGGCACAATACTTCTCGTGACCGACCGCGATGACGTCCGCAACGTGAGCGATGCCACCGAGCCCGGAGCAGGGCATCGGGCCCTCATCCTGTCGGGTGGCGGTGCGCGCGCCGCCTACCAGGTCGGCGTGCTGAAGGCCCTCGGCGAAATCTGGCCGGGCGAGGAGCCGCCCTACGACATCATCGTCGGCACCTCGGCGGGCGCCGTATGCGCGGCCGTGCTCGCAACCCATGCCGGGAACTGGCGCGAGGGCATCGTGCGGCTCGAGCAGGTGTGGGCGGACTTTTCGGTCGAGCAGGTGTTTCGCGCCGACCTCGCGGCGATGTTGGCGGCCGGGTTGCGCTGGAGCCTTTCGGCCGTTTCGGGGGGGAAGCTGACGGCCGCACCGCCGGCCCTGTTCGACAACTTCCCCCTGCGCAAATTGCTCAACGAGCGCGTCGACTGGGACGTGATCCGCAATCACATCGCGGCAGGGCGCCTGCGCGCGCTCGCCCTCACCGCCACGAGCTACGCCGGCGGAAACAATCGCGTGTTCTTCGAAGCCGCCCCCGAGGTATCGACTTGGCGGGGCGTCCGGCGGGCGGGTACCCGCGAACGGCTCGATCTCGATCACCTTATGGCCAGTGCCGCGATCCCGTTCCTGTTTCCGCCGGTGAGGATAGGCGATGCCTACTACGGCGACGGTGCGATGCGTCAGCTCGCTCCGCTGTCGCCGGCGATCCACCTCGGCGCCGACCGCCTGCTCGTGATCGGCGTACGTGCCCAGGATGCCGCGGGTTTGGGCGGTACGATCGGCATCGATCACGCGCCCTCGTCGGGCGAAATCTTCGGCTTCCTGCTCGATACGCTGTTCAGCGACCAGGTCGATGCCGACCTCGACCAGCTCGAGCGCACCAACCGCATGGTCCGCGAGGCCGCGGCGCCGCTCGACGGGTTGCGCGAGATCAGTGCGCTGCGCCTCGTGCCGGGGTCTGATCCGCGCACCGCTGCCGCCCGCCACATCCGCTCCCTGCCACGAGCCCTGCGCACCCTGCTCGCCGTGATCGGAGCCCGGGGCGAGCCCGGCAGCCTGCTTGCGAGCTATCTGCTGTTCGAGGCGCCCTACACGCGCGAGCTCATCGAACGCGGCTACGCCGACGCCATCACGCAGCGCCGCGTGCTGCTCGACTTCCTGCGCTGAGCCGGTCCCGAGCCCGGCTCACGCGGAAACGGTCTTCCTGCGCAGCGCGGCGATCGCGCGATCCAGCCCCTCCAGGGTAAGCGGAAACATCCGCCCGTCGACGAGCTGTCTTGCGAGCTGTGCCGACGGCGTCCACTCCCAACGCTCCTCGGGCTCCGGGTTGAGCCACACGAGATGCGGGAAATGCGCCGTCATGCGCTGCATCCAGACGCTGCCGGCCTCCTCGTTCAGATGCTCGACGCTGCCGCCCGGCTGGACGATCTCGTACGGGCTCATGGTCGCGTCGCCGACGAAGATCACGCGATAGTCGGCATTGAAGGTGCGCAACAGATCGAACGTCGGCGTGCGCTCCGCATTGCGCCGCCGATTGTCTTTCCACAGCGTCTCGTAGATGAAGTTGTGGAAGTAGAAATACTCGAGGTGCCGGAACTCGCCGCGCACGGCCGAGAACAGTTCCTCGCATACCCGCACGTGGTCGTCCATCGAGCCGCCGACGTCGAGCAGCAGCAGCACCTTGACGGCGTTGCGGCGTTCGGGGCGCAACTTGAGATCCAGCCAGCCGGCGTTGCGCGCCGTCGCCTCGATCGTGCCATCGAGATCGAGTTCGTCAGCGGCGCCCTGCCGGGCAAACTTGCGCAGCCGTCGCAGCGCCATCTTGAGGTTGCGCGTGCCGAGTTCACGCTGGTCGTCGAAATTGCGGTACTCGCGGGACTCCCAGACCTTTACCGCACGACGCTGGCGTGCACCGGCGTTGCCGATGCGAACCCCCTCCGGGTTGTAGCCGCCCGATCCGAACGGCGAGGTCCCGCCGGTGCCGATCCACTTGTTGCCGCCCTCGTGGCGTTCCTTCTGCTCGGCGAGTCGCTCCCGCAAGGTCTCGAGCAACTTGTCCCAGCTGCCGAGGGCTTCGACCTTGGCGCGCTCTTCGGCGGTGAACAAGCGCTCGGCGAGACTCCGCAACCATTCAGCCGGAACCTCGGCCACCAGCTTGGCGAACAGCCGCTCGGCACCCTCGAAATGCGCCGCGAACACGCGGTCGAAGCGGTCGTAATGACGCTCGTCCTTGACGAGTGCGAGCCGCGCGAACCAGTAGAACTCCTCGGCCGAACAGGTGGCCACACGCGCCTCCAGCCCCTGCAGCAGCGCCAGGAATTCGGTGAGCGAGACGGGGACGCCCGCCTCGCGCAGCTCGAAAAAGAAACGTACCAGCACGCCCGGGCGCCGCGCAGCCTGCGCGCCGTCTCAGCGCACGCGACGGTTGAGGAACACGAGCTGCTCGA
>JBIKVA010000332.1:0-2555 GCA_044357085.1 Steroidobacteraceae bacterium
TGGCACAATGCGGATTACCACCAGTACCGTCGGACCGGACGCCCGGAGGGGGGCGAACATGAAGGACCTCATAGACATCTTCCTGCAGCCCGCGACCGTGCTCGGCAGGCAACGTGACCAGCCCCGCTGGTGGCTGCCGCTGGCGGTGCTCGTCGGCATGACGATGCTGGTCACCTTCCTCTATTTCGACCGCGTCGATGCGGGCTGGTTCACCGAGCAGAGCGTGTTGCATTCGGGTCAGGAACTCTCCGAACAGCAACTGGCCGCAATCCGCGATGGCGCGGGCAGCGCCGGCGTCATGAAGTGGAGCGCCATGATCGGCAGCGCCGCGGGGCTGGCCATCGCGATGCTCGTCTACGGCGTCTACTTCCTTCTGGCCGGCAAGGTCACCAGTACCGAAGTCTCGTTCCGGCAAGGTCTTGCGCTCGCGACATGGTCGCAGATGCCATTGCTGATCAATTCGCTGCTGATGCTGATCGGGGTCCTCGGCATGACGCCGCAAACACCGCTCGAGTCGCTCTCGCTCACCAGCCTCGATTCGTTGCTGCTGCACCTGCCGGTCGATCACCCGTGGTTCGGCTTCGCCACATCCTTCAGTCTGCTGTCGATCTGGACCATCTATCTCGCTGCGCTCGGCTGGAAGCTCTGGAGCAAGGCGGCGGGCTGGACCGCATCGATCGTCGTCGGCACCCTGCCCTCCCTCGTCATCTACGGAGCCATGGCCGTCAGCGCCATGTTGAAGTGACATGAAACTGGACAAACGCTGGATCGGCGCGGGCGTAGTCGTGCTCGCCATCGCGGTGCCCCTGGCCGTCAAACGTTACTCCGCGGCCCGTGCCACCGAGGTCGACATGGTGAGCGTGTCGGCGCAGGAGGTGCGGCCCAGCATCCTCGCCTCCGGCACCCTCGCCTACCGCAACGAAGTCAATCTCACCGCCGAAGTCACGGCCAAGGTGTCGGGCATCCTGGTCGAAGAGGGTGACACGGTCGAAAAAGGGCAGTTGCTGCTGCGACTCGACCCCGAGACCTACAACAACATCATCGCCCGCGAGGAAGCCGGCGTGCGGCAGAACCGCATCAGCATCGAGCGCCAGCGCGCGGTCGTGGCGCTGCGCAAGCAGCAATACGAGCGCAGCCAGAAGCTCGCGGCCGCCAATCTCATCGACAAGAACCGGCTCGACGAGGACCGCAACCAGTACATCGTCGCCGAGGCCGACCTGAAGAGTTCCGAGGAGGCCCTGCAGCGCGCCACCGCCGTGCTCGGCGATGCCCGCGAACAGCGCGCCAAGACCGAGATCCGCGCCCCGATCACCGGGCGCATCGTCGCGCTGCCGATCAAGGTCGGCGAAGTCGCCATCCCGTCCACGGCCTCGCTGGCCGGCGCCCAGCTGATGAAGATCGCCGACGTGTCGGCGATCCTCGCCGAGGTGAAGGTCGACGAGGCCGATGTCGCCAAGATCACCCTCGGCCAGCGCTCCGATGTCTTCGCGGCAGCGTACCCGGACACCGCGCTGCGCGGTCGCGTGGAGAAGATCGCGCTCACGCCCACCGTCGATGGCCAGGGCCGCTCGTACAAGGTCACGCTCGCCATCGACACGCCCAAAGAATTGCTGCTGCGCTCGGGAATGAGCGCCCGCGCCCTCGTCTTCCTCGGCGACGGCACCCGCCGACTCGCCGTGCCGGTCGAGGCTGTGGTCACCGAAACGCCGGAGAAGAACATCGTCAAGCGCTACGTCTGGCGCGACGACAAGGGTGTGGCGCGCAAGACCGCCGTCGTCACCGGCCTCTCGGACGATCGCTGGGAAGTGGTCGAATCGGGCCTTGCGAGCGGTGCGCGCGTCATCGTCGGGCCGGGCAAGACGCTGCGACGGCTGCGGGACGGCGACAGCGTGACCGAGCGCAAGCAGGATCGGTCGAAGGCAGGGGGCGCGGACGGCGAGAGCAAGGACGACGCCGAATGATCGAGCTGCACGGCATCGTCAAGCGCTATGTGCTCGGCGATGAAACGGTCCTTGCACTCGCTGGCGTCGACCTCTTCGTCGGTCGCAATGAATATGTCGCGCTCACCGGCCCTTCGGGTTCGGGAAAGTCGACGCTCATGAACATCATCGGCTGCCTCGATTCGCCGAGCGAAGGCCGCTACATCCTGAACGGCCGCGACACGTCATCGCTGAGCGAGGACGAACTCGCCGCGGTGCGCAACCGCGAGATCGGCTTCGTGTTCCAGAGCTTCCACCTGCTGCCGCGGCAATCGGCGCTGCAGAACGTCATGCAGCCGCTGGTCTACCGGCGCATGCCGCCTGCCGAGCGTCGCGAGCGGGCAGCCGAGGCGCTGCGCAAGGTGGGGCTAGGCGACCGCCTCGATCATCGGCCGAACCAGCTTTCGGGCGGGCAGCGGCAGCGCGTCGCCGTGGCACGCGCCCTCGTTGGCGAGCCGTCGATCCTGCTCGCCGACGAACCGACCGGCAACCTCGACTCGCGCACCTCGGCGGAGATCATGGCGCTGTTCGATGCGCTGCACGCCCAGGGGCAGACCGTGGTGGTGGTGACGCACG
>JBIKVA010000079.1:0-10194 GCA_044357085.1 Steroidobacteraceae bacterium
CTGCCGAGGCGTCCTTGCCTGCGGCTGCTGCCTCCGCGGCGGCGATCGCCACCAGGCCCTGCCCCACCGAGGCATTGCGGCTGTCCAGGGCCGTGACCGGCTTGCCCTCGTTGCCGACACGCTGCGCCGCGCGGTTGGCGGCATCCCAGGTACCGCTGTGGCGCGAGGTGAGATTCACCGAAACGACCGCGTCGTAGTGCGAGGCGAGGAACTCGAACATGCGCCGGAAGTCTCCGGGCGGCGGCTGCGACGTCTTGGGGTGCTCCGGGTTGCGGACGAGTTCGCGGTAGAACTCCGCCGGCGTCATGCTCACCTTGTCGAGATAAGAGTGATTGGCGAAGTGGATGCGTACCGGCACCACGTGGATGCCGAGCCGTTCGACGAATTCTTCGGGAATGTCGGCGCCGGAGTCCGTGACCACCGCGACCCGCTGCGTGCGCCGATGATGAGCAGCGCTTTGCTGCATGCGCATGTCGTCGGCCTTCTGGCTGCCGACCGCGCCAAACTGCTCGGCGATGCGGAATACGATTTCAGGGTCATCGACATGGACGTGGATGCGCGCCTTGCGCTTGCTGCCGCTGACCACGAGGCTCGCCCCGGCGGACGCGAGCGTCTCGCGCAGTTGCCGCAGGTCGATCTCGCCGTTCGCGGGCGCAAGTACGAGACATTCGGTACAGAAGCGGTAATCCTGATCCGCAGCGGCCGCTGCGACACCGGCCATCGTCTCGTCGCCGGCATGTACGGGCGTCACCACCGTGCCGAGTTCACCGGTCTGCAGGAAGCGCCGCATTCCCTCGAGCACCTCGACGAACCCGAGCGCGCCGGCGTCGACGACGTTGGCCGCACGCAGTTCCTCGAGCTGTCCGCGGGTGGCCTCGAGTGCCGCGCGCACCCGCGTCAGTGAGCTTTCGAACAGGCTGCGGAAGTCTCCGCAGTGGGGTGCCTGCGCCTCGGCGGCGAGCGCGAATTCCCGCAGTACGGTCAGCAACGTGCCCTCGCGCGGCTGCGCCAGTGCATCGCGTGCATAGCCGGCGCCCTTGCGCAGCGCGAGCACGAATTCGCTGATGCCGATGCGCGCGAGATGGCCGGCGCCATCGCCGACACCCAGCAGGAACTGCGCAAGGATCGCGCCCGAGTTGCCCCGCGCGCCGTCGAGTGCCGCGTCCGCCGCTCTCACCAGCATGCTGCCGGCATGCGGCTCCGGCGCGCGATCGAGGGTCGCGAGCACCGCGGACAATGTCAGCGACATGTTCGTGCCGGTGTCGCCGTCCGGTACCGGAAAGACGTTGATCTTGTTGAGGTGGTCGGTTTGTTCGAAGAGCCGGTAGATGCCGGCGCGCAGGACGTCTGCGAGCTGCAGGCCATCGAGTTCACGGAGTATCACCGGCGTTCCGGACGGCAGGGCGGAGACGCTCACGCTGTCGGTCCCCCGATCATTGCAGGGTGACGGCAAAAGAAGCCGAGCCGAAGCGCAGGATTACACCCTCCGGTGTGATGCGCTCGACCGAGAGTCCCTCGAGCGACGCGTCACCCTCGCGCAGGCGCTGTCCGTTCAGCAGCACGAAGCGCGCACGCGGGTCGGCGTCGTAGACGTGCATGTTGAGCTCTGTGGGCGGCACGTTGGTACCGCGCGCGAGCAGGTCGTCACGTGTCGCGCTGCGGGCCGGTCGCTCGGTACGTGGCGCTGCGCCGCCGTCCACGACCGCACGCGCGGCATTGGGGGAAGGTATCGTCGCCTGCAAGTTGGTCTTTGGCGGCACCATGGTCTGTGCGGCTGCGGGCAGCGACGCAGATGCCGCCGCTGGTGCCGCTGTGGTCGTCACCGCTACGGGCGCTTCCACCTGTAGTGATGCGGCCGGCGTCGGAGCATCCCTATCGCGCCACAACACATACGCGACGAGCAGCAGGTTCATCGCCAGCAGGGTAACCAGCACCAGCGCCCAGATCGGCAGACGGGAACGCGCCGCCGCGGTGCGAGCCGCGAAGATCGCCGGGTGATCCTGCCGCAGCCGCGAGTTCTCGGATTTTCTCAGCGCATCGAGGATGAACGACATGTCGGGCTGCCCGTCGGGTCTGATAAGGGACCCGATCGTGGTCGAGTATTGCACGGCCGGGACCCACAAGGGCATAGTCCCCGGCATCGTGTCGTCGCCCTGGTTGCAGCAGTCGTTCCGCGAGTTCCCGCCTCTCGCCGCTGCGGCGGACACCGGCGGCATGACCCTCTGGCTCGCCGACCTCGCCGACTGGAACGCGCGGCTGTCCGACCCGGCTGCAGCAGTCGTGCTCGGTGCCGCTGAATCGCAGCGCGCGGCGGCGATGTCCGCCGCCGCCGTGCGCGCCGACTTCGTCACTTCGCGCATTTTGCTGCGGCGTGTGCTCGGCACCCTTCTTGGTCGGCCGCCTGCCGATCTCGAACTCGTCATCGGCGCCCACGGCAAACCTGCCGTCCGCTGGCACGGCGCTGAACCTGTGCTGCATTTCAACCTGAGCCACAGCCGCGGCATCTGGCTGCTGGGCGTCGCCCGCGGCGAAGCGGTAGGCGTGGATATCGAGACGCGTGATGCGGTGCCGAACGCCACCCGGCTGGCTTCGCGCGTCTTCAGTGCCGCCGAGAATCTGCAACTCGAGGCTGCGGCCGCCGTCGGCGAGACAGCGCGCGATACCGCGTTCCTGCGCGGCTGGACGCGCAAGGAAGCCGTGCTCAAGGCCGCCGGCAGCGGCTTCACCTGGGTGGCGAGTGCGATCGAGGTCGGCACCGATGCCGTACCCCGTGCCGTGGAGTTGCCGCAGCAGCCGGCCAGCCGGGCGCTGGTCTGGTCGGTCGCGCTGCCCCTTGCCGGTCACGCTGCCGTGGCGCTGCTGTCGAACACCCGCAGCGCACCGCCGGCGGTGGCGACATACCGGCTCGTACCGTCGTCGTGACGGTTTCTTTGACGGATCGACGGGATGGTTCTCCTCGCCGCCTGTCCGGCTTCGTCCCGCCGCTGCTTGTCGGCCTGGTGGTTCTCGTCCTCGCCATGGCTGGCGAGCCGGCACGACAGTTCCTGCAGTGGTCGCACGGGGATATCGTCCGCGGCGAGTGGTGGCGGCTCGTCACCGGGCACTTCGTGCATCTCGATCTGGCGCACGCGGCGCTCAACGTCGCGGCGCTCGGTTTGTTGTGGGCGCTCTTCGGCAGCTTGTTCAAGGCGCGCGCGGTCACGGCGATCGTGGTCGCGGCCATGGTCGCCATCGACGGCATGCTGTGGTGGCTCTCCGGCATCGATCAGTATCTCGGGCTGTCCGGTGTGCTGCACGCCCTTGCCGCCGCCGCGGTGGTTCGGCAGATCGTCGACCGGCAAGACCCGCTCGCGTGGGGCATCGGCGTCTGCGGTCTCGCGAAGATCGCCTGGGAGAACCTGGTCGATGCCATGCCCTTCATGGGCTCTGCAGCCGTGGTCGTCACCGATGCACATCTGGCCGGTGTGATCGCCGGCATGCTCGCGGGGTTGTGCCTGCGGCGCTGATATCGCGGCGGCGGAGATTGCCGCTCAGCGCCGCTTGAGCAGGCTCGCCCGCGACAGCGCTGCGCCACCGAACTTGCCGCGTATGGCGTCCAGCGTGGCATCGAGGCGCTCGTTCTGCACGCGCTCCGCATTCGCAAAGAGATCGGGCTGGGTCTCTTCGATGAAGTCCGAAGTCGAGACGCCGAGCAGCCGGATGCGAGGTCGTCTGGCTGTGGTCAGCCAGACGTCGAGGAGCTGCAGCGCCTGTTCGCCGATGACGCGGGTCTCCGCGCTCGGCGAGGCGAGGGTGAGCTGGCGAGTCAGGGTGCGGAAATCGTGCAGCCGGATCTTGATACCCACGCAGCGGGCGTGCAGTCCCTTGGCACGCAAGCGCGCTGCGACCCGGTCGGCGAGCGCGCTGAGCTCGGCCCGCATCGCGGCGACGTCCTGCAGGTCTTCGCCAAAGGTCCGCTCGTTGCTCACCGACTTGTCGTCGTGTTCCGGCCGGACCTCGCGATCATCGATGCCGGCCGCGCGTTCGCGCCACTCCGTCCATTGCTTGCCGAAGAGGGGTCGCAGCCGGTCTTCGCCCGCCCGGCGCAATTCTCCGAGCGTGAGCAAGCCGGCGGCCGCGACCTGCTCGCCTTTCTTGCGACCCAGCCCGGGCAGGCGCTTCACCGGCAAGGGGTCGAGGACGTCATGGATGCGATCGGGCGCCACCACCATCAGACCGTCCGGCTTCTGCAGGTCGGAGGCGATCTTGGCCACCAGTTTGTTCGCGGCTACGCCGACGGATGCGGTGAGGCCGGTGTCTTCGAGAATACGCCGCTTGATGTCGGCTGCGATCTTCACGGCATCGCCTTTCAGCAGCCGGCTGCCGGTGACGTCGAGGTAGGCCTCATCGAGCGACAGGCCCTCGACCAGGGGAGTGAACTCGCGGAACACCGCGAACACCTGCGCGGAGACCTCCGCATAGCGCGCCATGCGCGGGCGGATGCAGACGGCATCCGGGCAGAGCGCGAGCGCCTGCCGCATCGGCATCGCCGAGCGCACACCGTAGCGCCGTACCTCGTAGCTCGCCGCGGCGACGACACCGCGGCCGTTGGTACCGCCGACGATCAGCGGTCTGCCGCGCAGCGACGGGTTATCGCGCTGCTCGACCGATGCATAGAACGCATCCATGTCTACATGCAGGATGGCGCGCTCGTCGAACACGATCAGTGCGGCAGCGGTTCGCCGGCGATCAGAGACTGAGCATCGATGCAACGCCGGTGAAGACGAGCAGCAAGGCGGTGATCGTGAAGTAGAGGAATCCGAGCACGAAGAACTTGGCGAGGGTGCGGCGTCGCGAGTCGCCGTAGAACACGCGCATTCCACGATAGCAGTACCAGAGCAGGTAACCGCCCACGACCGATCCGAGCCAGTCGTCGTAGCCGTCCGGGATCGCGAGGGCGAGCAGTTCGGAGATGGTCAGTGCCGCAAACATGGCGCTGTGATTGTGGACGAGGTACAGCAGGTGCTCGGCGTACAGGCGCCGCGGTCGCCAGTAGAACAGCAGCATGATCGCCGCGAACACCGGCAGCAGCAGCCACATGGCCTTGGGAGCGTTCTGCAGGAAGACCTTGCCGAGTCCGGCGCCGTCGTCCGCCATGACTCGGACACACGCTGCGCGCAACCGCGGTTCCAGCGTCGCCTCGAAGGGGCCGTTGTACTGCAAGTCGCTGCACCTGGTCTCCGACCCGATATCGACGTCTGCGAGCGGGTTGTCGCCGTGGTTCGGCAGCAGCGCCAGCAACAGGAAGAACGCCACGCTGAGCACGATGTAGAGCCGGATCGGCGGCAGGTAGCTGGCACGGCGACCATCAAAGAATTCGCGACTCAGGAAACCAGGCTTCGTGAGCAGCAGCCGCAGCGTCTTCCACAGCCGTCCGTCGGCGTGACTCAGGCTCTCTGCGGTTTCGGCGACGAAGTGCCCGAACGTCGGCCGGTGCGGGTCGTGCTTCTGGCCGCAGGCACCGCAGTACCGGCCGCCGAGTTCGGCGCCGCAGTTGAGACAGTTCACGCCGGCAGTTCGCGCGGTTCCGGCACTTGCAGGTTGACTTGCAGCCGCGGCTTGCCTTCGGTGCCGAGTTCGTGCGGCGCGAAATCATCGACATGGACGAGATCCATGACCTTGCGATCGTACTCGCGCAGCCAGGCCGCTTCTTCGGCGGACAGCAGGCCGATGCTTTCGGCCTCGGCGATCTGGCCGGGCAGATCGAGTGAACTCAACCTGCCCGTCTTCACGCCCTCGACCCGCAGCCGCTTCTCGAGCGCCTCGGCGCGGTCGGCCATTTCCAGAACCTCCTGCAGCAGCCCGAGCGCGTTGCCCGCTTCGACCCGCCGATAAACCGGCGTGCAGAGGCGGTCGCGCACTTCGGTCGGGGCGAGCACGAGACCCGCAAGACTGCGCCCGAGACGGTCGTCGGGGGCCGAGTACTGCAGGCCGCGCGGGAAGATCATCAGCCGCATCGCCGCGCCGAGGAAGCGGTTCGGGAAGTTGCGCAGAAAGCCGTGCAGTTGTTCCTGTGCCTTGTAGAGGAGGTTGCGGCAGGCCCACTCGACGATCGGCAGGTCCTCCGGCCGGCGGCCCTGGTTCTCGTAGTGCTTGAGCACCATCGAGGCGAGGTACATGCACGAGAGCACGTCGCCGAGGCGTGCCGAGAGGTTCTCTTTTTTCTTGAGGTAGCCGCCTAGGCTCAGCATGGCGACGTCGACCGCGAACGCGAAGCTCGCCGAGAAGCGCACGATGTGCTGGTAGTAGCGTGCCACGGGGCCCTCGACGGGCACCGCGGTGAAGCGCGCATTGGTCAGCGCCATGATCAGCGAACGTACGGCGTTGCTCAGCGTGAAGCCGACGTGTCCGAGCAGCGCGTCGTCGAAATCGCGCACACCCTGGCGCCGGTCCGGGTTGCGTGCCGCCTCCATTTCCTTGAGCACGTACGGATGACAGCGGATCGCGCCCTGGCCGAAGATGATCAGGCTGCGGGTGAGGATGTTCGCGCCCTCGACGGTGATGGCCACCGGCACGACCTGGTAGCCGCGACCGAGGTAGTTGCGGGGCCCGAGGCAGATGCCCTTGCCGCCGTGCACGTCCATGGCGTCGTTGGCGATTTGCCGGCCCATCTCCGTGACGTGGTACTTGAGCATGGCCGAGGGCACCGAGGGTTTTTCGCCGCCGTCGATCGCGCCCGCGGTGACCGAGCGCGCCGCGTCCATGGTGTAGGTGAGCCCCACCATGCGCGCGATCACGCTTTCGATGCCTTCGAACTGCCCGATCGGCATGTTGAACTGGCGGCGGATGCGCGCGTAGGCGCCGGTGGCGAACACCGCGGCCTTCGCGCCGCCCGTGCCGCTCGAAGGCAGCGAGATGCAGCGGCCGACCGACAGTTGTTCAACCAGCATGCGCCAGCCCTGGCCGGCCATCTTCGGGCCGCCGATGACGAAGTCGAGCGGTACGAACACATCCTCGCCCTGGATCGGGCCGTTCTGGAACGGCACGTTCAGCGGAAAGTGTCGACGGCCGATGCTGATGCCTGCCGTGCCGCGCGGGATCAGCGCGCAGGTGATGCCGAGGTCGGTGTCGCCGCCGAGCAGACGGTCGGGGTCGAACATGCGGAAGGCGAGACCGATCACCGTCGCCACCGGCGCGAGCGTGATGTAGCGTTTGGAGAAGTTGAGCCGCAGGCCGACGATTTCGCGACCCTCCCAGATGCCGCGGCAGACCACGCCGACGTCTGGCAGCGAGGCGGCGTCCGAGCCGGCGCGCGGCCCGGTCAGCGCGAAACAGGGGATGTCGTCGCCGCGCGCGAGTCGCGGCAGGTAGTGGTTCTTCTGCTCTTCGGTGCCGTAGTGTTGCAGCAGTTCGCCGGGGCCCAGCGAGTTCGGCACGGCGACCGTCGAGGACACCGTGGCGCTGCGGCTCGAGAGCTTCGCGAGCACGCAGGAGTGGGCGTAGGCCGAGAACTCGAGGCCCCCGTACTTCTTCTGGATGATCATCGAGAAGAAGCCCTTGCGCTTCAGGAAATCCCAGATCTCCGGCGGCATGTCGCCACGCCGATGCGTGATGTCGAAGTCGTCGATCATCCGGCAGAGTTCTTCGCAGGGACCGTCGAGGAAGGCCTGCTCCTCGGCGGTCAGCTGCGGTGCCTTGGCGCCGAGCAGCTTCGACCAGTCGGGCTTGCCGGTGAACAGTTCGCCGTCCCACCACACGGTGCCGGCCTCGAGAGCCTCGCGCTCGGTGGACGACATGGTGGGCAGCATGCGCCGGTAGATGCGCATGAACGGGCGCGACACCAGTGCCTGGCGCAGCGGCACGACGTTGAGCAGCACCAGCGCCGCGAACAGCAGCCAAAGAAATCCTTTCCACAGTCCGGCCGGTTCGCCGATCGCCGAGTAGGCCACCAGAAGAACGCCGAAGGTGGCGGTGTAGGCGCGCAGGCTCAGCCGCTTGTAGGCGAGGTAGAGCAGTGCGGCGACGAAGAGGATGGCGATGACGCCGCCCTTGAGCGTCAGGGCCCAGCCAGCGAGGCCGAGCAGGATGAGGGCTGCGATGAGATGGGTCATGGCCACAGCCTAATGTATGGCCGCGACATTGAAAAACGGTATCCCCGGACGGCGGAGGGGGCCTTCCGGCCCCCTCCTGTCGAATGCCGCGGTTCGGTCCGCAGGGACTTCAGCCGAGCAGGTCCTTGACGCCGTCGCGCTCCTCGAGCAGCTCCTGGTGCGTCGCGTCCATGCGCTTGCGGCTGAATTCGTCGATCGCCAGCCCCTGCACGATTTCGTAATGGCCACCCCGGCACACCACCGGGTAGGAATAGATGACCCCCTCGGGGATGCCGTAGCTGCCATCCGACGGGATGCCCATCGACAGCCAGTCGCCTTGCGCCGAACCGCGGAACCAGTCGCGGATATGGTCGATCGCCGCCGAGGCCGCCGAGGCCGCGGACGAGGCGCCGCGCGCCTTGATGATGGCGGCGCCGCGCTGCTGCACGGTCGGGATGAAGGTCTTCTCGGTCCACTCCGCATCGACGAGCGAACGCGCCGTCTGGCCCTTCACGAAGCAGTGGTTGATATCCGGATACTGGGTCGCGGAGTGGTTGCCCCAGATGATCATCTTCTGGATGTCGTTGACGTGGGCGCCGGTCTTCTCGGCGAGCTGCGACAGGGCGCGGTTGTGATCGAGGCGAGTCATGGCCGTGAAGCTCTGCGGCTTCAGCGACGGCGCGTTCTTCATCGCGATCAGCGCATTGGTGTTGGCCGGGTTACCGACCACCAGCACGCGCACGTCGCGGGCCGCGACGTCGTTCAGGGCCTTGCCCTGTGCCGAGAAAATCTGCGCATTGGCGAGCAGCAGGTCCTTGCGTTCCATGCCCGGGCCGCGGGGGCGGGCACCGACCAGCAGAGCCGCGTGGCAATCCTTGAAGGCGACGCGCGCATCGTCCGTGGCGATCACCTTGTTCAGCGTCGGGAACGCGCAGTCGTTGAGCTCCATCACCACTCCCTGCAGCGTGGGCAGCGCCGGGGTGATCTCGAGCAGGTGCAGGTTGACGGGCTGGTCGGCGCCGAGCATGGCGCCGGAGGCGACGCGGAAGGCGAGGGCGTAGCCGATCTGGCCGGCGGCGCCGGTGATCGCGACGTTCAGGGGCTGCTTCATCCGGGGAGTTCTCCGAAGTTCTTGGCGGAATTTGCGCGCGCGGATTCTACGTGATCACTTTCCCCTTGACTCCGTTTTGGTGTTGTAGTTATATATAACAGTAGATTGTTTTTACAGGAGACAGTAACGTGAGCACATGGGCCATCAAACACAACTCCCCCGATTCGGCGTCCGTTCTGACGGCTGCCCTCGCAGCACTCGCCCTGACGCTGCTCTTGTTCTGGGGGCTCGCCCAGTCGTCGCAGCAGTTGCAGGCGCCGCGTGCGGCGCCGGCAGCCAGCGGGACTCTCTGAGCGCTGACAGTCGCCACCTGCCCGCGGAGGGCTGAAGAGCATGGACCAGCAGTGGACCGACAATGCCCCGATCTACCGCCAGCTGCGCGATCGGGTCGTCGCGATGATCCTCGAGAGCGTCCTCAAGGAGGGCGATCCGCTGCCCTCCGTGCGCAACGTCGCCGCGGAATTCCGCATCAACCCGCTCACCGTGCTGAAGGCCTACCAGGAGCTCGCCGATGAAAGCCTGGTCGAGAAACGGCGCGGCCGCGGGATGTTCGTCAACACGGGTGCGCGTGCCGCGCTGCTCAAGGACGAGCGCAGCCGCTTCCTGAGCGAGGAATGGCCGCGCACCCGCGCCACCATCGAGCGCCTCGGCTTCACCGTCGAAGAGCTGCTCGCCAATACGGAGTCAAAGAAATGACTGCTCCGGTGATAGTCGCAAACAACCTGCGCAAGAAATATGGCAAGGGCGCAACGGCCCTCGACGGCATCAGCTTCACGGTCGGCGCCGGACGCATCGTCGGCCTCATGGGCCCGAACGGTGCAGGCAAGACCACCGCCCTGAAGGCGATCCTCGGCCTCACGCCTTTCGAGGGCGAGCTTGCCGTCCTCGGTCGCGACCCGCGGCGCGACCGCGATGCGCTGATGCAGGACGTCTGCTTCATCGCCGACGTCGCCGTGCTGCCGAAATGGCTGCGGGTCGAACACGCTCTCGACTACGTGGGGGGCGTCCACCCGC
>JBIKVA010000080.1:0-10146 GCA_044357085.1 Steroidobacteraceae bacterium
GCGGCCGTGCATGTGCGCCTCGTCCACCAGCGCGGCGACTTCCTCGGCGGTGAACTGCTGCATGCCGGGCTGGGTGCCCTTGGAGAAGACGCCGCCGGTACCGCAATATTTGATGACGTCGGCGCCGTAGCGCACGTTCTGCCGCACTGCCCTGCGCACTTCGTCCGGGCCGTCGGCGGTACCGAGCGATGTTTGCCTGAACTCCGGCGCCAGCAGGTTGCTGCCGCAGTGTCCGCCGGTGATGCCGATGCCCGGTCCCGACACGACGAGGCGCGGCCCCGGCACGTCGCCGGCATTGATGGCATCGCGCAGCGCCACGTCGGCATAGCCGTCGGCACCGAGGTTGCGTACCGTCGTGAAGCCGGCCTCGAGTGTGCGCCGCGCGTTCGCGGCGCCGATCAGTGCGAGGCGCGGGATGGACAGACCGAGCCGCTCGTAACGCAGGATCGTCGGATCGGACGTCAGGTGGGTGTGCGTGTCGATCAGGCCGGGCAGCACCGTGGCCTGCGAGAGGTCGACGACGCGCTTGCAGCCACGCAACGTGGCCTCACTGCCGGCAGCCACCGCGACGACGCGTTCTGCCGCGATGCGGATCACCTGGTTGCGCAGCACCACGCCGCGCTCGGGGTCGACCAGGCGTCCGGCCTTCACGCCGATACTGCAGTCGGTTGCCGGTGGTGCGTCCTGCGCCGCGGCGAACGGCAGGAGGCAAACACAGGCGAGCAGGCCAATGAGCTGGCGGAGCGCGGATCCGCGCATGATTTCGGTGTTCCTCATGGGCCGAACTATATTCGATCAGTGCCGCCGGACGCCGGATTTCGCCGTCTATCCGGTAAGATCAGCGGTTCTCTGCAGGAGTACCCGCCCACATGGCGCACATCATCGATGCCCTCACCGGCACTGACGAGAAATGCCGCATCCCCGGTCACGGCAGCGAAGCGACGCCCCCGCAGGCGCGCGACCTCGCCTTCACTCCCGAAATCGAGGCGGCGACCGCACATCTTTACTCGCGGGTGCGCGATGTCGTCCCGGCGGTCGAATGGCCGCTGCTGGCGCCGTTCATCCATGCGATCAACCTTCTCAAGGTCGAACGCGACGCGGTGATCCTGGCGCACAACTACATGACGCCCGAGATCTTCGCCTGCGTCGGCGATATCCGCGGCGACTCGCTGCAACTCGCGCGCGAGGCGGCACGCACCGATGCCCGGGTGATCGTGCAGGCCGGCGTGCATTTCATGGCCGAGACGTCGAAGATTCTTTGCCCCGACAAGCTGGTGCTCATCCCGGACCTGCGTGCCGGATGTTCGCTCGCGGCGTCCATCACCGGGCGCGACGTGCGGCTGATGCGGGCCGCGCATCCGGGCGTGCCGGTGGTCACGTACGTCAATTCTTCGGCCGATGTGAAGGCCGAGAGCGACATCTGCTGCACGTCCTCGAATGCGGTGCAGGTCGCCGAGTGGGCCGCCGCCGAGTGGGGCACCGACCGGGTCATCGTCATCCCGGACGAGTATCTGGCGCGCAACGTGGCGACCCAGACGTCGCTGCGAGTCATCACCTGGCAGGGCCGCTGCGAGGTCCATGAGCGCTTCACCGCTGCCGACATCGCCCAGCTTCGGGAGTCGTTCCCGGGTGCGCTGGTGCTCGCGCATCCGGAGTGTCCGCCGGAAGTGCTGGCCGTCGCGGACTATGCGGGTTCCACCGCGGCGCTCGCCGACTGGGTGGGCGCGCACGCACCGGCCAAGGTGATCCTGCTGACCGAGTGCTCGATGTCGGACAACGTCGCGATGGCCAATCCGGCCACCGACTTCGTCCGTCCCTGCAATCTTTGCCCGCACATGAAGCGCATCACCCTCGAGAACATCTACGACTCGCTGCGCGAGTTGCGACATCGGGTCGAGGTGCCGACCAGCGTCGCGGCCCGGGCGCGGGTGGCGATCGAGCGCATGCTCGCGTTGCCGCCGACCGACCGTCCGCCGGGCTTTGCCACCGGTCGAGCGCCGGTCGAGGTGCTGGTGGTGCCGCGCGCGTGACGGCGCAACTCGAGACCGAAGTCCTCGTCGTCGGGGCGGGGCTGGCCGGCCTGTTCCTCGCGCTGCGGCTGGCGCCGCGTCGCTGCGTGGTGCTCTCGCCTGCACCGCTCGGGCAGGCCGCCGCGAGTGCCTGGGCCCAGGGCGGGCTGGCCGCCGCGTTGCGACCCGGTGACAGTGCCGCCCGGCACGCCGCGGACACTGTCGCCGCGGGCGCCGGCCTGGTCGATCCCGAGGTCGCGCTGCTCATCGCGCAGGAGGCGCCGACGCGCGTCGAGGACCTGCTGGCGCTCGGCGTACCGTTCGATCGCACCGCCGACGGCGAACTCGCGTTGTCGCTGGAGGCGGCGCACTCGCAGCCGCGGGTGGTGCGGGTCGCCGGCGATCTCGCCGGTCGCGCGATCATGCGCGCCCTCGCGGGCGCTGCCCGCGGTGCCTCGCACATCACCCTGCTCGAGGGCGTCCGCGCGGTGGCGCTGCTGGAACATGCGGGCGGCGTGACCGGCGTGCTGACGCGCAGTTCGCTGGGCGAAGGCCGGATTTTCGCCCGCGAGACCGTGCTGGCCGCAGGAGGTTGCGGCGGGCTGTTTCGCGTCACCACCAATCCCCGCGAGGCTCGTGGTGCGGCGCTCGCCCAGGCGTTTCGCGCCGGCGCCGTGATCGCCGATCCGGAGTTCATGCAGTTCCATCCGACCGCCATCGACATCGGTGCCGACCCGGCACCGCTGGCGACCGAGGCGTTGCGCGGCGAGGGTGCGCGCCTCGTCAACAGTGACGGTGAGGCATTCATGGGCCGCTATCATCCGGATGCGGAACTCGCGCCGCGCGATGTGGTGGCGCGGGCGATCCACGCCGAACGTGCAGCAGGCCGCGGGGCCTGGCTCGATTGCCGCGCCGGCGTGGGCGCTGCCTTTCCGGAGCGCTTCCCGACCGTGTTCGGCGCCTGCATGGCCGCCGGCGTCGATCCGCGTCAGCAACCGATCCCGGTGGCGCCGGCCGCTCACTACCACATGGGCGGCGTGGTCACCGACCACTTCGGCGCGACCACCGTGCCCGGCCTCTCGGCTTGCGGCGAGTGTGCCTCGACCGGCGCGCATGGCGCCAACCGTCTGGCGTCCAATTCTTTGCTCGAGTCGGTCGTGTTCGCGGCGCGCATCGCCGAGCGGCTGCGGGCGGCCGGACTGCCGGCGCTGCGGCATGGCCACGCGGAATTTCCGCCGCTGCTCGAGGTGGCGGCGCTCGATGTGCTGCGTGCGGGCATGAGCAGCGACTGCGGAGTGATCCGCGACCGCGCCGGCCTGCAACGACTGCTCGAGTCGATCGAAGCGGCTGGTGAAGCGGGACACTGGCCGAGCGCCATGCTCGCCGCGCGCCTGATCGTCACGGCAGCTCTTGCGCGCCGCGAGAGCCGCGGCAGCCACTGGCGTAGCGACCACCCCGCACCCGCCGAGCCGCCGCGGCGCAGTTTCCTCGTCCGCGATGCCGGCGGCGGCATCCGTTTCCTCGACCACGGTCCATTCGATCGCAGCGCTGTCGCAGCCGATCGCAGCACCACTGCAGGAGCGTCCTCATGACCGAGTTGCCGCCGCTGCCCGACGTGATCCTCGAACCGCTGGTGCGTCTCGCCCTGCTCGAGGACCTCTCGCCCGCGGGCGACATCACCAGCGATTCCGCCATCGCGCCGGGAACCCGGCTGCGCGCACTGCTGCGGGCGCGCGAGCCGGGCGTGGTCGCCGGGCTCGATGCAGCCCTCTTGACCTTGCGCCTCGTGGACGCCGGTGTCGAGGTGCGGGTGCACGCCACCGACGGGGCCGAAGTCGAGCCCGGTGCCGTGGTCGTCGAGTTGTCAGGCCCGGCGCGCTCGATCCTCATGGCCGAACGCACCATGCTCAACTTCGTGGGTCATCTGTCGGGCGTCGCCACGCTGACGCGCAAGTTCGTGCTTGCCGTGGCGGGCACGCGCGCCCGCATCACCTGCACCCGCAAGACCACGCCCGGACTGCGGGCGCTCGAGAAGAGGGCGGTGCGCCTCGGCGGCGGCAGCAACCATCGCTACTCGCTGGCCGATGCCGTCCTCATCAAGGACAACCACATCGCCGCCGCGGGCGGCGTTCGCGCCGCGCTCGAGCGCGCACAGTCGTTCGTCGGCCACATGCGGGTGATCGAGATCGAGGTCGATACCCTCGACCAGTTGCGCGAAGTGCTGCCGCTGAAACCGCAGTGCGTGCTGCTCGACAACATGTCGACTGAAGAGCTGCGCGCAGCGGTGGCGCTTGCGGGCGGCAGTGTCACGCTCGAGGCGTCGGGGAACATCAGGCTGGACACTGTGGCTGCCGTGGCCGCAACGGGCGTCGACTACATTTCGGCGGGTGCGCTCACCCACTCAGCGCGGCGTCTCGACTTCGGCCTCGATGCCGCTTGAGCGGTTGCCTCAGGGTTCGTCGACGCGAAAACCTCGCGCCTGCATCTTCGCGATCACGCCGTTGCGACCGAACAGTTCGCTGATCGGCACCACGGCGAGCGCGACGTCGTGCTTCTCGACGGCCTCGACGGCGAGCTTGAACCAGCCATCTTCGAACTGCTGCCGCACCGCGGCAATCTTCGGGCTTTGCTGCAGGGCCGACCAGCAGGCTTCCTGGTCCACGCCCGAGCCGCGCTCGCGCAGCGCGTCGACATCACCCACCGCCCAGGCCTCGGCACGACGCCGGGCATCGGCCAGATCGCTTTCCATGCGGTCGAGGGTCGCGCGCATGCAGCCGATTTCGGCCTCGCGCGGGATCTTGCCGACCTCGGCGAGCAAGCCGGACGGATCGTCGATGAAGAGCTTCGGCAACACCACCGGTACCTTGCTCTTCTTGGCCAGTTTTTCGACGGCACGACTGACGTCGTTGCGGCCGGTCAGGCCGCTGCGCGAAACCGCCTCGCTCCACAGCTCACCCGCGGCAACCAGCGGCCGGCGTTGCAGCATGCTGCGTTCGCGCGGGGCGTACTTGGTACGCAACACATCGAAGCGCTGGTAGAGGTCGGGAGGCAAGACTTCCGAGAGCGTCTGCTCGTCATCGTTGCCCCGCACCTTCCGGTACTGCATGTAGAGACGCACCGCCTTGATCGGACCGATGTCGGCCTCGACGTCGCTGCGCGCCGGGATCACCTGTTTCGCCCGCGCAAGCACGTTCTCCACCTCGCGCGAGCGCCACTCCATTTTCTTGGGCAGCGGGCTCAACGTACCGAGGATATACAGCGTGTTGTCGCCGTTGCGTACCTTCCAGAGGCCCGGACCGGCCGCTTCGCCGACGATGGTGACTTCTTCGATGGCTTCGCTCGGCGCATCGAGCGCGCCCGCCGCCGGGTCTGCGGCAGTCGCCGGATCGCCGGCGGCCCCCGGGGCAGGTGCGGCCGGCGCCGCCGCAGGCTCGACCTGGGCGGGCACCGAGTCGGCCAGCGCGGGCACCGCCGCGAGGGTGACGATGACCAGCGCGACGGCCAGGCGAGCAACAGCCGGTCGCGACGGGGCTTCGATGGAATTCATGGCGATGGAACGGACATGCGACATCGCATAAATGCTACATTTTGAAGTTGGAAATTGCAATGGCAGTCCCGTAGATTACACGCCTGATGCAGTCACCGGACCATGACGACTTTGCGATCGTGGCGCGTCCCGCCGACGGGGTCTCCCTGCATCAGCACGTCCTGCGCACCGATGTCGCCGGCATGCCCCTCGAGTGGATCGACTACCGCGAGGCGGCTCGTCTCTATCACCAGCAGCAGATCGCCTACACCTGCGGCACGCCCTTGTTCTCGCTGTACGGCGGTACCAGTGCGCGTACCGGCCGCCGGACCGTGCTCGAGGTCAACTCGATCATCGCCACGGTGGGACAGAGCGGCAATCCGGGTCACCTGCGCAACGACTACGTGCCGCCGCTCAACAACCAGACGCTGTTCCGTCGCGATGCCTTTCTTTGTCTCTATTGCGGGCAGCGTTTTGCGAGCCGCGACCTGTCGCGCGACCACGTGCGGCCGTTCAGCCAGGGCGGGCGCGACGTGTGGACCAATGTGGTCACGGCCTGCCGCCGCTGCAACAACTACAAGGCATGGCGGACGCCCGAACAGGCGAAGATGCAACTGCTCGCCGTGCCGTTCACCCCGACCTATGCCGAGTACATTTTTCTGAAGGGTCGACGCGTGCTCTTCGATCAGATGGAATATCTGATCGCGCATTTCCCGCGCAGCAGCCCGCTGCACGCGAGAATCAAGCAACTGATGTCCTGAGCCGGTCGCGCTGGCCGTCAGCGCGTGCTCGCCGTCAGCGACGTCCCGGGAGCTACCCAGCGGGCCGTGCGCACCTCGGTCCCCTGCTGCCACGCCACCTGCACGCTGCCGTCGTCGCGCCCCGCAACGGCGGGCAGTTGCGCGGGAACGCCGGCGGGAGCCGGCAATTCCGCGACCGGTCCGAAACTCGCGCCCATGTCGGTGGAGGCGCGTGTGAACACACGACGCACGCCATCGGCCATCTTGGCGTGCCAGAACAGATGCAGGGTCTTGCCGGCGAGCGTGAGCACCGGTGCGTCGGAGGTCACGGCCCCCGGGTGGGTGAGCATCGGCTTCGACCAGGTCTTGCCGCCGTCGGTCGAGCGGGTCACGTAGGCACCCGGCGGCTGCTCGCCTGCCGTGTAATAGGCACTGGTGATGACACCATTGGCGGCGACCACGCTGGTCGGCTTGAGGGGGCAGCCTTCGATTTCCCAGCGGGTGCCCACCACGCGCTGGCGCGGACTGAAGCTGCGGCCGCCGTCGGTCGATACCATGACGACACTGTCGCGGAACTTGCCCTCGACCTGTCGCGACCCCACGTAGAGCCGACCCTCGCGATCGACGAAGGCCGTCAGCTGGCAGCATGGGCAGACGTCGGCCGGGAGTATCTCGCGGTCCTTGCCGAAGGTGGCGCCGTCGTCGCGCGAGACCGCCATGAAGACCTTGCCCGAGTCACCCTCCTTGGCCATGTCGCGGGTATCGATCCAGAGGGCGTAAACGCCGCCCTTGCCGTCAGTGGCGATGGTGCCGAAGACGTGTGCGTGGGTGAGGCCGCCGTGCACGAGATCGCTGGCGTCGGTGGTGGCCATTTCATTGAGACGCTGCGGCTTGCCGAAGCTGCGGCCGCCGTCGGTCGAGCGGGTGTAGAGGGCGACGGCCTCCGGTTTGCCGTTGGTCGGGTTGACGTCGTTGCCCGGATAGAACACGTGGATTGTGCCGTTGGCGCCGGTGACGATGCGCGGCTTGCTCACCGAGAAGCCCCAGACGTCGCCCGGCTTCTGGTTGAGCTGCACCGGGACGGAGAAGGTCTTGCCGCCGTCCATGGAGCGGGCATAGAGGAGGTTGGTCGCGGCGACGTGCGAGTGACCATGCTGCGCGTGGTCGGCAGCCGGGGCTGCGGTGTTCTCGTCGATCCACACCATGTGGACGCTGCCGTCCGGGCCGAGCGCGATCTCCGGGCTCTGCGCCTTGTGCTCTGCGCTGCTGACGGTGATGCCGTGAGCGGCGTTCCCGCCGTGTTCGTGGGCGAACGCCGCTCCGGCGAACATCACCACGACGGCAGCCAGACACGATGCAGCGGTTTGCCTTGTGTACATGACCCTTCTCCCGAAAGCTGCGAACGACCCCTGCCGCCGACGATACCGCAACGAACTTCGCCGTCACAACGTGCTTCGGCGCGACCGTCCACTCGGCCGTTACAATGCGCCGTGCTCTACCTCATCGACGCCTCGGTCTACATCTTCCGAGCCTATTACTCGATGCCGCCCGACATGCTCGATCGCGACGGCAATCCGGCGCATGCCGTGTTCGGCTTCGCGCGCTTCCTCGGCGATCTCATCGAGCGCGCCCGGCCCCGTTACCTCGCGGTCGCGTTCGACGAAAGCCTCACCACGTCGTTCCGCAACCGGATCGATCCCGCCTACAAGGCCAACCGCGAACCGGCCCCCGCCGACCTGAAGTTGCAGTTCGGCCGCTGCCGCGAATTCTGCCGTCACCTTGGCGTCGCGGACTTCGGCAGCGGCGAGTACGAGGCGGACGACATCATCGGCACCCTGCACGCGCGCTTCCGCGCCGAGGGCCTCCCGGCCACCGTGGTGAGCCGCGACAAGGATCTCGCGCAGCTCATCCGCGAGGGTGACATCTACTGGGATTACACGGCGAACCAGCGGCTTGCGCATCATGAGATCGCGGCGCATTTCGGCGTGCCGCCCGAGCGCTACGCGGACTATCTCGCGCTCACCGGCGACGCGGTCGACAACATTCGCGGCGTACCCGGTGTCGGTCCGAAGACCGCGGCCGCGCTGCTCAAGGATTTCGTGTCGCTCGAAGAGCTTTACGACAATCTCGATGCGGTGGCCGGGTTGCCGATCCGCGGCGCTGCGAAGCTGCCGGAGCGCCTTGCACGACACCGCGACGACGCCTTCCTCGCGCGGCGCCTGACGGAGATCGTGCGCGACATGCCGCTCGAGACCGGCCGTGAGGCACTGCGGCCGCGGGCACCGGACATCACCGCGCTCACCGGTTTCTTCGATCATCACAACTTCGGCCCGACGCTGCGCCGGCAGGGCGAGCGGCTCGCGGCACTGTCGAGGGAAGCCGGTGGCTGAGGATCCGGCGCGGCTGCGCTTTTCCCTGCTGCTGCCGCAGCGCTGGCCGATGTGGGCCGCGCTCGGCTTGCTGCGCTGGCTGGCCGGGCGCGAGCAGGCCGCGCTGCTGCGTTTCGGCATGCGACTCGGCGATCTGGCACGGCGGCTGCCGCTGCCGCAGCAGCGCGTGGTGCGACGCAACCTCGAGTTGTGCTTCCCCGAATTGTCCGAGCCGGCACGCGAGGAACTGCTGGCACGGCATTTCCGCGAGTCGGGCATCACGGTTCCGGAGACCGCGCTGGCGTGGTTTGCCCCGCGGGAGCGACTGCTCTCGCTGGTGCGCTTCGAGGGGCTGGAGGAATTCGATCGGCTCGTGGCGGCGGGTCGTGGGGTGATCCTGCTCGCTGCCCACTTCACCACGCTCGAGATCGGCGCGCGATTCATCACCGCCGCGCGCGAGGTACACGCGGTCTACAAGCCGTCCAAGGATCCGCTGCTCAGCTGGTTCTTCCGCCGTTACCGCGGCGCCGTCTCGGCCGGCATGATCGCGAGTGACGACATCCGTTCGATGGTCCGTGTCCTGAAGGCGGGCGGTGCCGTCTGGTATGCGCCCGACCAGGCGTTCCGGGGCAAAGGCGCCGAGATGGTGCCGTTCTTCGGCATCCCGGTGGCGACGAACACCGCCACGTCGCGGCTCGCCCGGCTCACCGGTGCTGCCGTGCTGCCGTACTTCGTCGAGCGCTTGCCGGGGACCGCGGGTTACTTGGTGCGCATCGGCAAGCCCCTCGAAGACTTCCCCGGCGCAGACAGTGTCGGCGACACGCTGCGCCACCATCTGCTGATCGAGGCCGAGACACGCCGGATTCCGGCGCAGTATCTTTGGCTGCACAAGCGCTTCAAGGGTCTCGGCAGCGCTTATCCCGACTACTACTCGCGAAGTTCCGTGCCGCCTCGAAGCTGAGAGGAAGTCCGCATGAGCCAGAGCAACATCCAGTCCGTCCTCAACGAAGCGCGGCTGTTTCCGCCGCCGGCGGGCTTCGCTGCCGCAGCGCGTCTGCAGCCGGCTGATCTTGCGGCGCTGCAGCGCCGCGCCGAGGCCGACCCGGTGGGCTACTGGGCGGATCTGGCGCGGGCCGAGATCGCCTGGCGCAAGCTCTTCACGCGTACGCTCGACGACTCCTCGGCACCGAACTACCGCTGGTTCACCGACGGCGAACTGAACGTCTCCTACAACTGCCTCGATGTTCACCTGGCCGAGCATGGGCATCGCACCGCGATCATCTTCGAGGGCGAGCCAGGCGACGTCCGACGACTCACGTACCGCGAGTTGCACGCCGAGGTCTGCCGTTTCGCCAATGCGCTCAAGGCGCGCGGTATCCGTCGCGGCGATCGCGTGGTGATCTACATGCCGCTCGTGCCCGAGGCCGTGGTGGCGATGCAGGCCTGCGCGCGCATCGGCGCCATCCACTCCGTGGTGTTTGGTGGCTTCTCGGCGCTCTCGC
>JBIKVA010000333.1:0-2520 GCA_044357085.1 Steroidobacteraceae bacterium
CCGCCGAGGATCTCGCGAAAGGCCGGGTCCTCGCCGCCCGGGCCGGTCACGCCGACCTCGAAGTCGTCGAGGATCACCGGTGCTCCCGGATCGATGCGAATCCGCGCCCGCCAGCGCCCCTCGCCGATGCGCTCGACGGCAGAGGTGACCTGCGCTTCGTAGTAGCCGAAAGGCCGCAGCGCATTGGCCGCCTCGCGCTCGGCACGTTCCTGCAGGCGCTCGACGAGAGCCTGATCGAGATCGTCGCGTCCCTTGTAGCGCTCGAGGCTGAGGAAGGCGAGCACGTTGCGCCGCAGCGCGCCGTCCACGCCGCTGATCTCGATATCGATATCTGCCCGCGCCGGGACGCCTGCAATCAGGGCGCCGGTAATGCAAAGCAGCAAGCAGGCTGTCTTGACACGGGTCATACGGGGAAGGGTTTCCCGATCGGCTGACCCGGGATTCTACTCGCTCAAGGCCATTCGTCAGCGCGCAGCCGCCAGCTTGCTGTGCCGGCGTGCTCGCCGGCAGGGTCGAAACTGCGTTCCTCGACGAGCAGGCTGCCGTCGTGGCCGAGCAGCAGCAGCGTCGAGCAGCGGGTGCCGTAGTCGCCGTAGTGCACGAATGCCGCGGAGAGCCGATGCTCCCAATCGGGCGCAACACCGGTGCGAGGCAGATCGGCCACGTCGGCGAGCTCGCGGTCGGCAAGCGCGGTCCACAGGGAGGCGGTGTCGTCGATGTCCTTGGCCAGCCAGTCGGCGAGCGCCGCGCGCAGACGGCTTACCTTGGGCCAGGGCGTGTCGAGCACGTGATTGCTCAGCGTGTGCAGACCATCGCCGAGTTGCCTCGCGAAGGGCTCCGCGCGATTGCTCGCGTACCAGAGACCCCGCTCGTCGGCGAGCAGCAGGTTGAAGCCGGCATAGCCCGTGGAATCGTCCGTCATGTCGTCGAGGAATTTCTCCGCGCCATGTTCGACACGCAGAAAGTCGCTGACGAGACGCCCACGGGTCGGCGCACTGCGCCGTGGGCGGGCGAGTTCGCGGTAGTTGGTGACGAGGCCGAGTCGTCGCCGGCGATCGACACCGAACCACGTGCCTCCCGCCTGCAGGTCACGACCGGCGAGGATGCGTGGTTGGTCCGACCAGGGTGCGAGCGAGGCGGCGGCGCGGGCGTGGTATTCGTCGCGATTGGCGATCACCACCGCGCGGTAGCGCGGATGCGCATTCCAGGCGATGGCGGCGAGGCACATGGGCTCAGCGCGCCGCCGCGGGAGTTCCCCACGACCGTTTCACGAGGCTCCGCAGCGGGGCCTCGGAGCCGGCGTCGAACCAGGCCTCGATCAGGCGGTGGGAGATCGAGGTGGGCGGCGGCAGGATGACCTTGCCCGCGACGATGTCCTCGCGGGTGAACCAGCGGGCATCCTCGAGTTCGCTGCTGCCGCTTGCCGGCGAGCCCGCCGCAGCGCTCGCCATGAAGCCGAGCATCAGCGATGAAGGAAAGGGCCAGGGCTGCGAGGAGTGGTAGTCGCTGCTGGTCACCGTCACGCCGGTTTCCTCGAGCACCTCGCGCGCCACGGCATCTTCGAGACTCTCGCCCGGCTCGACGAAGCCGGCGATCGTCGAATAGCGTCCGGCGGGCCACGCGGCCTGTCGGCCGAGCAGGGCATGTTCGCCATCGCTGACCAGCACGATGATGGCAGGGTCGATGCGCGGAAAGAATTCGGCGCCGCAGACGGTGCTGCGGCACTGCATCACGTGGCCGGCGCGTGTCGGCAGTGTCGGTGTGCCGCACACGCCACAGAACGCGTGTCGAGCCTGCCAGTAGGTCAATGCGCGCGCGTAGGCCAGCAGCCCGGCTTCATCGGCACCCAGCGCTGGCGCGAGCGGCCGCAACTCTTCGAAGCGGATGCCACTGCCGTCGCCCGGTATCGGCTGCCGGTCTTCGTCGGCGGCACCGAGTTGTACGAGCACGCAGCGACGCTCACGGAACCAGCCGAGCAACACCAGTGACTCGTCGGCGGATTGCTGCACGAGTGTGTGCGACGGGTCCACGAAGGCGGCAGCGGGAGGATCCCCGGCAACGCCCAGCGCAGTGCCGCGGACGGGCAGGAACAGGGTGTCGGCATCGGCCCGCGCAGCCAGTACCCATTGTGGATCCTCGCGCAGTTCGGCGCGTCGATCGAGGTAGGGCCCGGCGAGGAAGTTGGCTGCGGAGCGTTCGGAAGATGGCGGCATGGATTCCCGCCCCGCAAGCGCGGCTAAGGCCCGGCAGTTTCCGGGGTTGCGCGATCGGTCAGGTCTTGGGGGCGGGCGGGATTCTAGCAGCGTCCATCGCGGCGTCGGCGCCGATGCGGCTCGCCCGCGAGGCCGCCGTGGGCTTGTCCGGCATGGGTGTGCTGCAGGCACGGCAGAGCGGGTCGCGCAGGTTGATCGTCTCGACGAGGTTGAGCGCCTCGCAGGTCGGGCAGAAACGCAGGCGAATCTCGTCGCCGGCGGTGAGCGCCTGCACCAGGAACGCGGCGTGTTCGAAGTCGATGCGCGG
>JBIKVA010000334.1:0-2511 GCA_044357085.1 Steroidobacteraceae bacterium
CATCGACACGCACGACACCCGGTGCGACCTGAGTGAGTTTCGGTATGGCCTGGCCATTGACCTTGCCCGAGCGGGCCTGCAGGGCATAGGCGGGAACCCTGCTGAGACCGTGCGCCGCCTGCCCATCTGCGTCCGCCGCGACCAGCGCGCGTGCCGTCGACAGCGCCGCCTGTTCGCCGGCGCGGTTCGCCCGCAGCGCATCGCAGGCCAGCGTCTGCGCTTCCGCCAATGTCAGACGGACCGATCCTTCCAAGGCTCTCTCCCCTGGGCGCGGCGGCCGCAGCCGAGGCCGCGCCTCGCCGGCTTCAGGCGCTGCGGTACAACTTGGTCATCACGAACTCGACGTGTCCGAGCGCCTCGGCCGCGGTCAGGCGACCGTTCGCCGTCTGCGCGATGCAGTCGATCAGCGCGTCGCCTGCCTGGTCGATGGTCATCTCGCGACGTACCACGCCCGACACGTCGACGTCGATATGTTCGGGCATCAGGCGCACGGTACGCGGATTGCCGGTCACCTTGATGACCGGCATGATCGGATTGCCGATGACGTTGCCCTGCCCGGTCGGAAAGATGTGAACCACGTAGCCGGCTGCGGCCTGCAGCGTGCAGCACTCGGCCGCCGCGGACGAAGTGTCCATGAAGTACAGGCCCGCACCGCGTGCCGGCGCCTCGGCCGGCTCGAGCACGTCGATGAACTTCACTTTCTTGCCGATCTTCTCGAGGTTGCCGAGCGCCTTTTCCTCGATGGTGGTGAGGCCACCGGCGATGTTGCCCTTGGTGGGCTGGCTCTCGGAAAGGTCCGAGGTCTTGTGCGCCTCGATGACGTCGTCCTGATAGGACTGCCAGGTCTTCATGAACTTGTCGCGGATCTCGGGCGACACCGCGCGCGCCGCCGCGAGATGCTCGGCACCGGTCAGTTCCGACGTCTCGCCGAAACAGCCGTAAAGCCCGGCCGGGATCAGCTTGTCGTACATGTTGCCGACGGTCGGGCAGGACGCGAGGCCGGTGGTGGTATCGCTCTCGCCGCATTTCGCGGCGACCCACAGTTCTGTGATGTCGCATTCGACGCGGACCTGTCCCGAGGTCCGGTGGACGAATTCTTTGGCCTTGCGCGAGGCGGCAGCCACGGTGGCGATGTCGCCGTTGCCTTCGATCCAGAAGCCTGCCACCGGCTTGCCGGTCTTGGCGATGCCGTCGACGATCCGCTGCGTCCAGCCCGGCTCGATGCCGATGACGATGCAGGCGGCGACGTTCGGGTTCGCGCCCGTGCCGATCATGGTGCGGAAATGCAGGTCGAGATCGGCGCCGAACTGCAGTCGGCCGTAGGCATGGGGCAGGGCGATGGTGCCCTTGATGTTGTTGGCCACGGACTCGCAGGCCGCGTTCGAGATGTCGTCGACGGGAAGGATCGCGACGTAGTTGCGGACGCCGACGCGGCCGTTCTCACGGCGATAGGCCCAGATCTTGCGGTTGGCTTGAGTCATCGGTGGGTTCCTACCAGCGCTTGGTCTTGAGGTTGTGGACGTGGACGTGTTCGCCGCGCGCGACAGGCGCGACGATCTTGCCGATGTCCTGTCCGTACTTGATGACGGTATCGCCGACCTTCAGGTCGACGAGGGCCACCTTGTGACCGATGGGTACGTCGTGGCGTGCAGCCAGCCGGAAATCGGAGTTGTCCTCCGTGATCACGCACAGCATGTCGGTGCCGGCCTTGAGGTCCTCGACCACGACCACGCCGACATTGTCCTTGCGCTCGTGCACGAGCAGTTGTGGAACGCTCACTCCTCGACTCCTGGATTCGCTTGCGGACTGCAAGTCTTATATAAGATACTAAACACATGACACCTGTGGCCGCAAGCGGCGCGCTACCATCGGCGTCCTCCACCGAGACCTCGCCGAAGATGGACAGCGCCCCGCAGTACCGCCCGCTCTACAGCCAAGTTTACGAGACCCTGATCAAGCGCATCGCCGGCGGCGAATGGAAGCCGGGCCAGGCGCTGCCGAGCGAGCAAGCCCTCGCGGCGCAACTCGGCGTCAGCCAGGGCACCGTGCGCAAGGCGCTCGATGCGCTGGCGCTCGACAAGGTCATCGACCGGCGACAGGGCAAAGGCACCTACGTCGCCGAGCTCACCCAGGAACGTTCGCTGTTCCGTTTCTTCAGGCTCACTCGTCCCGACGGCCAGCGCGCCGTGCCGACGAGCGGCGACGAGGCGGTCCGGCAGCGCCGCATCCGCACCCACGAGGCCAAGGCGCTGGAACTTCCGGAAACCGCCGAGGTGTTCGAGATCTTGCGCACGCGGTTCGTCGACGAGCACCCGATCGCGGTCGAACGCATCGTCCTGCCGGAGCTGTTCTTCCCCGGTCTGGACCGTCACTCGCCCCTGCCCAATGCGCTCTACGCGCTCTACCAGCGCGAGTACGGCATCAACATCGTCTCGACCAACGAGAAACTGCGTGCCGACGTGGCGCGTCGCGACGATGCCCGTCGTCTCAACGTGCCGCTCGGCACGCCGC
>JBIKVA010000081.1:0-9988 GCA_044357085.1 Steroidobacteraceae bacterium
CTCGCGTACGGCATCGGCCACCGATTTGACGGTGCCGGAACTGCCGATCGCGCCCTGCCACCCGATCGCACGATAGGCGTCCTCGATGGGTTCGAGCTCGCTGCGCGCCTCGACGCGGGCGCGGGCGAACCGCTTGGCGGAGAGCCGGCCGCCTGCGAAGAAACGTTCGCTCATGGTCACGCAACCGAGCTCGGTACTCGCGAGGCGCAGCGGGGCGAGGCCTTCGCCGATGATGAGTTCGGTGCTGCCCCCGCCAATGTCGACAACCAGGCGCCGTCCGGAGGCGAGCGGTGAGGTGTGCGCCACCCCGGAGTAGATGAGACGCGCTTCCTCGATGCCCGAGACGATCTCGATCGGCGCGCCGAGTGCCGCCCGCGCCTTCTCGAGGAAGGCCTGCTTGCGATGCGCACGGCGCAGCGTGTTGGTGCCCACCACGCGCAACTTGTCAGGGTGTATCTCGCGCAAGCGTTGACCGAAACGCTCGAGGCAGGCGAGTGCACGGGCCGCGACCTCGCGATCGAGCCGCCCTTCGGCGTCCAGCCCCGAGCCGAGACGCACGCTTTCGCGCAAACGGTCGATGACCGTGAGTTGCCCGTGGGTGTAGCGGGCAACCACCATGTGGAAACTGTTGGACCCGAGATCGACCGCAGCCAGCAGCTCGGGCGTCGCCCTGCCGTTTCCCCGAGTCACTTCGACCCTTGACCGACCGGTCCGATGCGGGCCGGGCGCGCGGTCTTCAGGCTGCGAACGACGAACCGCAGCCGCAGGTCGTCGTGGCGTTGGGATTGCGGATCACGAACTGCGCGCCATCGAGGCCTTCGCGGTAGTCGATTTCGGCACCGGAGAGGTATTGGAGGCTCATCGGGTCGACGAGCAGCTTGACGCCGAGGTTTTCGACCAGCGTGTCGCCATCCTGGACCTGCTCGTCGAACTCGAAGCCGTACTGCATGCCCGAGCAGCCCCCACCCTGCACGAAGACACGCAGCATCAGTGCCGGGTTTTCCTCGCCTTCGATCAGCGAGGCCACCTTGCGCGCCGCGGCATCGGTGAACACCAGCGCGGGCGGCATGTCGAGCGGCAGATCTTCGGCAACGGTACTCATGTCAGGGTCCTCGTGAGGCGGCGCGCGAATGCTAGTGGCGGCCTTGGCGCAGGTCAAAGGGGCGCACCACGTTGTCAGGCCGCAGCGGCTCAGCGGCTGGCAACGCGGGCAATCGGGATTCGGCAGGTACTCCGGATTCTGCGGCCGCACGCGATTCGGTGGTCGCACGCGATTCTGCCGCTCCTCCCGACAGCGGCACCAGCCGGCCGTCGACGCGGGCACCGAGGGTCATCTCCATGATCCCGTAGGTGACGTCGCCGGTCACGCGCGCCTTCGCGCCGAGCACGACGCGCTGGGCAGCGCGGACATCGCCCACCACTTCGCCGTTGATGACGGCGATGGCTACCTCGATGTTGCCCTTGACCTGCCCGGGCTCACCGACCCAGAGCGCAGAAGGCGCGGCGCCTTCGATCCCGCGCACGTCACCCACCTGCACCCCGTCGACGTGCAAGCCGCCGGTGAATTCGAGTTCGCCGCGGACGATGGTGCCACGACCGACCAGCGTGTCGATGCGCCCGGGTAGGCGGGGTGCCTTGCGTCGTCCGAACATCTCGTCCTGCCTCGGTTGGGTGATCGGTGCGGTGCCAGGCAGCCCTGCTATGGCGGCCAGAGGACCGATTGAACCACGGGCTGACCGGACCTGCCAGTCGGCCGGATTTCCACCAGCAGGCGCTCGGGAGTGACGCCCGCGGGCAGTGGAAGTTCCCTTTCCAGATTCTCGAAGTAGCGAAAACTGTAGGGGATCTCGAACAGCAGGCTGCGCACCGGCCGACCATCGCGAGCTCCCTCGAGCGTCACGTTCACCATGCCCGAAACGGTCGTTTGCGGACTGCCCGGTTGCACCAGGGACAGCCGCAACAGCGGTCGGCTGCCACGGCCGGCACCGTCGATCCGCAGGGTGCGAATGGCCACGTTCGGCGGCGTCTCGGTGGTGGTGACGATGCCCTTGTAGAACTCGAGCTGCTGGCGCTGACGGGCAACCTCGGCCTGCAGTTCGCCGATCGTCTGCGACACTTCCTGGCGTTCGCGGTCCTGCGCCGCCTTGAGCGTGTCGAGTTCGGCGACTTTTTTGCGCAGTTCGGCGATCGTTGCATCGCGCTCGTCGATCGCGCGGCGCAACATCGCCGGAGCAGTCAGTGGGCCGGTGATCCCGAAACCCCATCCGGAGCGGCCGAGCGCGAACAGCCCCCAGCCGAGCAGTCCGAGCACGATCACGACGCCGACGATCCACAGCCGCAGTCGCGCCGCACTGATGCCGCGGATGACGAGAAAGTCCTGACCGCTCGCCATGGCTGCCGACTCAGTCGCCGCCCCACCAACCCGGATAGGGCGGCAGGCCATCTGGAAATGCGAACCGACCGAGTTCATGCAGTGCGCGGCGATAGACCGGACGCTTGAAGTGGATGACCTCGCGCACCGGATCCCACCAGTCCGACCAGCGCCATTCGCAGAATTCCGGTGTGCCGGTGGTGTCGAAACGCACCGGCGGCTCCGCCGAGTGGCTCTCGAGCAGATACCAGCGCTGCTTCTGGCCGATGCACAGCGGCAACTGGTCGCGCCGCTGGAAGCGCGGCGGCAAACGGTAGCGCAACCAGCGCCGGGTGACGCCGACGATGCGCACGTCCCGCGGACCGAGACCGATCTCCTCGGCGAGTTCACGGTACATGCCCTGCTCGACGGTTTCGCCGGCGAGCAACCCGCCCTGCGGGAACTGCCAGCCTTTGCCGCCGGCCCGCTTGCCGAGAAAGACACGCCCGTCGCCGTGCATCAGCACAATGCCGACGTTGGCGCGGAAGCCGTCTGCGTCGATGAGGTCGGTCATGCCCGGCGGGGTGCGATCACGCGCGACGCGCCGTGAGCGACTTGCGGTCCTCGAGGTATTCACGACCGCGCTCCATCAGTGCCGTGAAGCCCGCGGCATCGCGCGACAGCACCGAGCGGCGCAGCATCTCCACCGCTTTGGCGAGCGCTTCGAGGGACTCGGCGCCGTAATCGTTGAGCGCCTGGATCTCGAAATAGAGTTGCGGACTCTCCTGGGCAACGCGGGTTGCCACGTCGAGCTGGGCATCGAAGGTCGTGCTCGAGAGCCTCGCGAGGCGTGGCGCCGCCTCGCCGCTGTCGGCCAGAGCCGTGAAAAAGGCGATATTGAGCGCATGCGACAGGCCGAGCACGTAGGCGATCAGCCGGTCGTGCTCGTCGAGTGTCATCACCACCTGCTCGACCATCGTCGGCGCGAACAGTTCGCGGGCCTTGCCAAGGGCTTCCTCGTGCCCGAGGTCGACGAAGATCACGTGCCGCCCCGAAAGCAGTTCGGTGTCGGGTCCGAACATCGGGTGCACGGATGTCACCCTGCAACCGTGCGACTTCAGGGCCATCAAGCCGCCACGCAGGGGCGACTTGAGCGAACCGACGTCGAAGATGACGCCGCGCGGCCGGCGCATGGCGAGTTCTCGCAATACCGTGTCGGTGTTACCGAGCGGGGTGGCGACGACGATGAAGTCCTGCTCGAGAGCGTCCTGCCGGTAGTCGCCGATGTCGTGGGTGCCGGCCGGAGCGCCGGCCGGATCGCTGACGTCGACTTCGAAGCCCTGCGAGGTGAGGAAGTCCACGAACCAGCCGCCGAGCTTGCCGGCGCCACCGATGATGAGGGCGCGTCGGCCACTGCCATGCCCGCGTGCCGCGACGCTGGAGCGTTCCTGGGTGGCGAGCGAGCTACGGATGAGCATGCGCATCAAGTCTTCGGCGATGCGCGGCGACACGCCCTTGGATTCGGCAAGCGCCCGCGCGCCCATGATCACCTCGCGTTCGCGGCCATAGTCGCGGGTCGCGTGACCGGTCGCCCGCTTGACACGGGCGATCTCGCCGCTGGTGCGCTGGCGGTCGGCAATCAGTTCGATGAGTTGATGATCGATCTCATCGAGGTGTTTTCGCAGTTCATCCAGGGTCGACATGGCCGAGAGCTCGTGTGACGGTGTGGCGGGCCGCGGCAAGCCGGGGCGGAGGGCTACTATAGCCGCGCGCGCTGCGGCTCGTGTGCGGCCCGGGCGAGCGTTACCATTGCGCCATGCCCATACCCGCACAGTTTCTGCCCGACCCGCTGCCGGCCGAACCACTCGCCCTCGCGGCCGAATGGCTGGACACCGCGCGCCAGCGCCGCGACCAGCCAAACCCGAACGCCATGGTGCTCGCCAGCGTGGGCGAAGGGGGCCGGCCATCGGCCCGCGTGGTGCTCTGCAAGGAAATCGTGCCCGAGCCGGGGTACGTCTGCTTCTTCACCAACTACGAGTCACGCAAGGGCCGTGAAGTCGAGGCGCACCCGCGGGTGGCGATCGTCATGCACTGGGACCACCTTTACCGGCAACTGCGCATCGAGGGACACCTGGTGCGCGCGCCCGCCTCGGAGAGCGATGCCTACTTCCGCACCCGACCGTGGCAGCGACGTGTCGGCGCCTGGGCGAGCGCCCAGAGCGAGCCCGTTGCGTCGCGCGCCGAACTGGAGGCTGCGGTGGTGGCTACCGCGCAGCGCTTCGGTGTGCCGGTGCCGGGACCGGAAGACGCTCCGGCACCGCCCGGACTTGGCGACTCGATTCCGCGGCCGCCCCACTGGGGTGGCTACCACGTGTACGCAGACGCCGTCGAACTGTGGGTCGAGGGCGAGTCGCGCATCCACGATCGCGCGCGCTGGACGCGCTCGCTGATCGCCGACGAGGGCCAGGGGCCACCGCGCGCAGGCAGCGGCTGGCAAGTGACACGACTGCAGCCCTAGCGCGCGCCGAGCGCGGCAAGCAACGGCGCGTGCAGCGGACCGTTGCTCGCCAGCACGGTGGTTGTTGCGAGCCCGACTTCGCCGCCGGCGAGATCGGTGAACCTGCCACCTGCCTCTTCCACGATCACCGTGAGCGCGGCGATGTCGAGGATGTTGACGTCGGATTCGATCACCGCATCGAGCGCGCCGCGCGCGAGCAGGTGATAGTGAACGAAGTCGCCGTAGCCGCGAATGCGGTTGACGCGGGCGACGAGTTCACCGTAGCGACTCCACTGCGGACCCGAGGCGAGGGTCTTGAGGTTGCCGCTCGAGACGATCGCCGACTCGACGCTGTCGATGCCGCTGACGCGGATACGCTGCCCACCGAGCCATGCGCCCTCGCCGCGCTCAGCCCATGCAAACTCGTCGTAGGCGGGAGCGGAAGAAACGCCGAGCACCATCCGTCCGCCGCGCATGAGCGCGATCTGCGTCGAGAAAAACGGGCACTCGCGTACGAAGGACTTGGTGCCGTCGATCGGATCGACGAGCCAGATGCTCTCGGCGCCCATCGCATGCTGGCCCGTTTCCTCGCCATAGAAACCGTAGTCGGGAAACCTCGCCGAGAGCACTTCGTGGATGGCGTGCTCGGCCTTCACGTCGGCCTCGGTGACCGGCGACTTGTCTGCCTTGGTCACCACTTCGAGGTTGCGCTGATAGAGGCTGCGGATCACGCGGGCAGCGGCTTCGGCGGCTTCGATCGCGGCCTTGAGTTCTGCGGATGGCACGTTTTGTCCCCGGGTCGATGACGGCGGAGTGGTATCTTAAACGCCATGGGAAACAGGCTGAGCAAGATCTACACGCGTACTGGCGACGACGGCACCACCGGCCTCGGCGATGGCAGTCGCGTGCGCAAGGACGATGCGCGGGTCGAAGCTTACGGCACGGTCGACGAAGCCAACTGCACCATCGGCATGATCCTCGCGGTACCCGGTCTGCCGCAGGCCGTCATCGACTGCCTCACCGAGGTTCAGCACGATCTGTTCGACCTCGGCGGCGAGCTGTGCATCCCGGGCATGACCTTGATCAAGCCCGAGCAGGTGGAGCGTCTCGAGCGCCAGCTCGACGCGTTCAACGACCCGTTGCCGCCGCTCAAGGATTTCATCCTGCCGGGCGGGGGACCCGCCGCCGCGGCCTGCCATCTCGCCCGCACCACCGTGCGGCGCGCCGAACGCCGCGTGTGGACGCTCGCCGCCGACTCCACCGTCGGGCCCGACGCGACGCACTACCTCAACCGTCTCTCCGACCTGCTGTTCGTGATCGCAAGGGTACTGGCCCGACACGAGAACGGCAGCGAAGTCATCTGGAGCCGCGGCCGCCAGGCCGCGGGTTGAGTCGCGCCTAAGGGCGCGCAGATCGAGTCGCGCCGCAAGGCGCGCAAATCGAGTCGCGCCGCAAGGCGCGCAAATCGAGTCGCGCCGCAAGGCGCGACGGCCCGGATCTGCTCAGTCCTTGCTGGCGAGCACGCGCTCGTCGACCTCGCTGCGGATCTGGGTGCCGATCAGTATCGACAGGAACAGCGCCACGGCAAGCCCGATGAACGGCACCTGATAACTGCCGAACACGTCGAACAGCTTGCCGGTGATCCAGCTGCCCAGCCCGACGCCGATCGACTCCATGAAGCTGATCGAACCGTTGATGCGACCGATCTCGCGTAGCCCGAAATTGTTGACCGCGAGCATGTTGTAGAGCGTGAACAGGCCGCCCCAGCCGAGGCCGATCACCACCGCCGAGATCACCACCCACTCGCGCTTCATGCTGGCCAGCCCCAGCAGACCGATGAACATGATGACGAGGCAGGTCATGAATACCTTGTGGCGGTCGATGCGGTCGGCGATCGCGCCGTTGGCGAGCTTGGCGACCATGGCGACGAGACTGAAGATGAAGAGTTGCAGCCCCGCCTCCTTGAGCGTGAAACCGAAACCCTTGTTGAGGTGCAGCACGTAGTGCTGCACGAACGAGAAGATCGCGTAATAGCTGAGAAAACCGGACAGCCCGATGGCCCAGAAAGTGCGCGTGCGGAGGGCCTGCTGGAAAGTGAGGCCATGCTGTTTGAGATCGCCGAGCGCCTCGTTCTGTCCCACCGCCTTGTAGCCGGCCTGCGCCGGCGTGCCGCGGATGACGAAGAAAATCAGCACCAGCAGCACCACGGGCATCACCGAGTTGTAGAGATAGGCCTGCCGCCAGCCGAACGCCTCGATGAGATAGGGGTTGACGAAGGGCAGTACCGCACTACCCATGCTGGTGCCGACGAGCGCGATGCCGATGGCGAGACCACGGTGCTTCACGAACCAGCTCGAGACGAGGTAGATCACCGTCATCGATCCGGCGGTCGACAGCGCCAGCGAGAACATCAGGTGGATGAGGTAGACCTGCTTCAGCGCGACGCCCATCCAGTTGTCGACGTACAGCCAGAGACCGAGCGCCGCCAGCACGAGCGCGATGCCGATCGCCGCGCTGCGACCGAGCCCGGGCGCCAGCGAGGCCAGCGCCACTACCACGACCCCCGCCAGACCGAGTGCGGTCACGACCGCGATCGCCTCGATCACGGGCACCGGGCCGCCGTTGGCGATGGCGCTGTAGCCGACGTAGCCGAGAGTGAGCAGTGCGCAGCCGGTCATCAGCAGATAGCGCGGATTGACGCGATCGATGAGGATGCCGATGAACGGAGAGATGGTGGCGGTGAGCGCGAAGTTGAGGAAGTCGCGGAACTTGAAGTCCCCGCGCGCCCAGCCGAATTCGTCGAGCAGGGACGGGTCGAAGATGGTGATCCCGGTGGCCGTCATGCCGTTCGAGAGGAACAGCGCGAGCATGCCCATCACGGCTACCAGCCAGGGATAGTAGCGGGGCGCCTCGCGCCCGGTGACCTTGTCGTCGTTCATCGTGAAGGTACCCCCATGCCGGCCGATCATACACGCGGCGGGATCGTGCCAGAATGCACCCATGACCCCGTCCACCAACGCCGCTCTGCGCGCTCTCGATCTCGCGCACGTCTGGCATCCGTGCACGCAGATGAAGGACCACGAGGCGACCATGCCGCTGGTGCCGATCCGCTCGGGTCGAGGCGTCTGGCTGGAAGACCATGACGGCCAGCGCTACCTCGACGCCATCAGCTCCTGGTGGGTGAATCTCTGGGGGCACGCCCACCCGCGCATCAATGCCGCCGTGCAGGAACAACTCGAGCGCTTGCCGCACGTGATGTTCGCCGGTTTCACGCACGAGCCCGCCGCGCGGCTCGCGGCAGCACTGACGGCGGTGGCGCCACCCGGCCTCACGCGCTGTTTCTTTGCCGACAGCGGTTCGGCGGCGATCGAGATCGCCCTGAAGATGAGTTTTCACTACTGGCAGAACACGGGACGTCCCGGCAAGACCCGGTTCGTGACGCTCGCCAACAGCTACCACGGCGAGACGCTGGGCGCGCTGGCCGTGGGCAGCGTGGAACTCTACAAGGCGATCTACCGGCCGCTGCTGATGGACGTGATCACCGTGGCCTCGCCCGACGCCCTCGGTGGCGCACCCGGCGAATCCGCGGCGGATGTCGCGCGGCGCCGGGCCGCGGAACTCGAGGCGGTGCTCGCGGAGCAAGCCGCGGAGATCGCGGCGGTGATCCTCGAACCGCTGGTGCAGTGCGCAGGGAACATGCGCATGCACGACCCGCTCTATCTGCGGCTCGTCCGCGAAGCCTGCGACCGTCATGGCGTGCATCTCATCGCCGACGAGATCGCCGTCGGCTTCGGCCGCACGGGCACGCTCTTCGCTTGCGAGCAGGCGGGGATCACGCCCGATTTTCTTTGTCTGTCGAAGGGGCTGACCGCAGGCTACCTGCCGATGTCGGTGGTGCTCACCCGCGAGCCCGTCTACGCCGCGTTCTACGACGAGTACGTCAAACTCAACGCGTTCCTGCACTCGCACAGTTACGCCGGCAACCCACTCGCCTGCGCAGCCGCCCTCGCGTCACTCGAGCTGTTCCGCGAGTGCAACGCGCTGGAGGCAAACCGCGGCCTGGCGGCAACACTCGGCGCGGCGGCGCGCTCGGCATTCACGGATCACCCGCACGTGGCCGACATACGCCAGTGCGGCATGATCGTCGCCGTGGAATTCGTCCGGGATCGCGCGACGCGTCGCAGTTTCGACTGGCGCGAGCGTCGGCACCTCGTCATCTACCGCCACGCACTCTCGCGCGGCGTGCTGTTGCGGCCGCTCGGCAACGTCATCTATTTCATGCCGCCCTATGTCATCACGCCGGCGGAAATCGCGCTGATGGTCGAAGTGGCCCGCGAAGGCCTCGACCTGGCGGCTGCAGAGGCAGCGGTGGCATGAGGGAGGTCCGCGTCCACCTCGATCTGCCGCTCGCAAGCGGGCGGCGCATCGCGCTGCCGCCACAGGCGGCGCAGCATGTGATGCGCGTGTTGCGCCTGCGCAGCGGTGCAGCGCTTACGGTCTTCGACGGACGCGGCGGCGAATACACGGCTACGCTCGAACTTGCGGGGCGCGACACTGCGACCGTCGAGATCGGCGAGCACCGTTCCATCGAGCGCGAGTCGCCGCTGCGGATCACACTGCTGCAGGGACTCGCCCGCGGCGAACGCATGGATTGGGTGGTGCAGAAGGCTACTGAACTCGGCGTGCGACGCATCGTGCCGGTTGCCACCGCCCGCAGCGTCGTGCAACTCGATACCGAGCGCGGCAGCAAGCGGACCGACCACTGGCTGGCGATCGCCGCCGCTGCCTGCGAGCAGTGCGGCCGCAACACGCTGCCCGAAATCGCCGCGCCGTTGTCATTCGAGGCTGCGCTGCGGGAGACAGCCGCGATCGAACTGCGATTGGCCCTGCACCCGGACTCCGGGGAGTCCCTGCGGACCGTGCTCGGCGCGCACGCCGCGCGCCCCGAGACTGTCCTGCTCATCGGACCGGAAGGCGGTCTCGACGAAACCGAGATCGCTCTGGCGAGGCAGGGCGGGTTCAGGGTCGCGCATCTCGGTCCGCGGGTGCTACGGACGGAAACGGCAGGGATTGCCGCGCTCGCCGCACTACAATGTCTGGCAGGAGACCTGACATGACTTCCAGACCGACTCTCGCCGTGG
>JBIKVA010000082.1:0-9972 GCA_044357085.1 Steroidobacteraceae bacterium
CTTCTCGAGCTCCGGGTTCGGGATGGTAAACGGCACGTTCATCCAGGAGCGGCACTCCGGCGCCACCGGACTGCGGTAGTAGCCCGACCCGTCGATGGCGGAATAGAGGCGCTCCGCCTTGCGGCGATTACGCTCGCCTATCGTCGCGAGTCCGCCTTGCCGCTTGAGCCACTGGAATATCAGCCCCGCCATGTAGATGCCGAACGTCGGCGGCGTGTTGAGCATGGACCCGTCCTTGGCCATTGCCTCGTAGTCCCAGATCGGTGGCGTGCCGGCACGCGCCTTGCCGACGAGATCTTCGCGCACGATCACCACCACCAGCCCCGAGGGTCCGATGTTCTTCTGCGCCCCGGCATAGATGACGCCGAAGCGGGATACGTCGATCGGCCGCGAGAGGATGGTCGACGACATGTCTGCGACGAGCGGCACGTCGCCGGTGTCCGGCACGTAGGGAAACTCGACCCCGCCGATGGTTTCGTTCGGCGTGTAATGGAAATAGGCTGCTCCCGGGGTCGCGCGCAGACTCGCGGCAGCCGGAACAGTCGAGTAGTTTGATGCCGCCTCGTCGGCGACAACGTTCACCTTGCAGAAGCGCTTGGCCTCGACGATGGCTTTCTTTGACCACGCGCCGGTGTTGACGAAGTCCGCGGTCGAGTCCGCGCTGGTGAGGTTGAGCGGAATGGCCGTGAACTGGCCCGTCGCTCCGCCCTGTAGAAAGAGCACTTTGTAATTGGCCGGAATCGCCATGAGCTCGCGCAGATCGTTCTCGGCCTGCTGCGCCACCGCGACGAAGGCCTTGCTGCGGTGGCTCACTTCCATGACGGACATGCCGCTGCCCTGCCAGTCCGTCATTTCATCGCGTGCCTGCTCGAGCACCTCGAGGGGCAATGTGGCCGGCCCCGCGGCAAAATTGAAAACGCGCACTGTCGTCGCCTCGTGGAGAAAGTCGGAAAGTGGTTCTGGTTGCGCTGCGCCGTGCCCGGCGGGAACTCCGTAACGCAACCGCTAGTGGATGCCGGGCGCGTCAGCCGGACCGGAGTCGGCCGCCTCGCTGCCCGTCGGCAAGGGCTCGCCCTCGCCGCTCGCGACGCCCGTGTCCTCGCCACCGAGCATGGCGAGCCCCTCGACGCTGACGAGCCGCTCGCCTTCTTCGAGGCGGATGAGGCGAACACCCTGAGTGTTGCGGCCGACGATGGAAATCTCGGCGACCCCGGTGCGCACCAGAGTGCCGCCGGAGCTGATCATCATGATTTCCTGGTTGGTGCTGAGCTGCAGGGCCGCCACGGTGGCCCCGTTGCGGTCGGTGGTCTGCAGCGCGATAACGCCCTGCCCGCCGCGCCCATGAACCGGGAAATCGTCGAGAGGCGTGAGCTTGCCGTAGCCGTGTTCACTCGCGGTGAGGACAAAGCCCTCGCCCACCACCACCAGCGAGATCACTTCGTGTCCGTCGCCCAGCCTGATGCCGCGCACGCCGGTGGCGTCGCGGCCCATCGGGCGCACCTCGTCTTCGCTGAAGCGGATTGCCTTGCCGCCGCTCGAGCAGAGGATGATGTCGCGCTTGCCGTCAGTGAGCCCGACGCCGACCAGGCGATCGCCGTCGCGCAGGTCGACGGCGATGATGCCCGACGGCCGCGGTCTCGAGTAGGCAGAGAGCGGCGTCTTCTTGACGGTGCCATGGCTCGTCGCCATGAACACGAAATGATCGTCATCGAACTGCTTGATCGGCAGGACGGCGTTGATCTTCTCGCCTTCCTCGAGCGGCATGAGATTGACCAGCGGCTTGCCACGCGCTCCCCGCCCCGCCTGCGGCAGCTCGAACACGCGCAGCCAGTAGACGCGCCCGCGATTCGAGAAACAGAGCAGGGTGTCGTGCGTATGCGCGACGAACAGCTTTTCGATGAAGTCTTCGTCCTTGACCGTTGTCGCTGTCTTGCCGCGCCCGCCCCGCCGCTGGGTCTGGTACTCGGTGAGCGGCTGGCTCTTCGCATAGCCCGCGTGGGACAGCGTCACCACGACGTCCTGCGGCTCGATCAGGTCTTCGGTGGCAAGGTCGATGTGATCGAGGTTGATCTCGGTGCGGCGGGCATCGCCGTACTCGTCGCGGATGGCGATGAGTTCGTCGCGAACAACCGCCGTCAGGCGCTCGGGCCGCGCGAGGATGTCGGACAGGTCGGTGATGAGGGCGAGCAGTTCGGCATATTCGCCGACGATCTTGTCCTGCTCGAGGCCCGTGAGGCGATTGAGCCGCATGTCGAGGATGGCCTGGGCCTGTACCTCGCTCAGCCGATAGCCGCCGCCCTCGCGCTGCAAGCCGAGCTCTGCGGCCAGGTCCTTAGGCCGGGTCGAGACGTTGTTGGCACGCGCCAGCATCTCGGGCACCGCACCGGACGCCCACCGCCGTTCAAGCAGTGCGGCCTTCGCCTCGGCGGGCGTCGGCGACGCCTTGATGAGCGCAATGACCTCGTCGATGTTGGCCAGCGCGACAGCGAGCCCTTCGAGGATGTGGGCACGATCGCGGGCCTTGGCGAGATCGAACACCGTGCGCCGCGTGACGACTTCGCGCCGGTGGCGGATGAACGCCTCCAGCATTTCCTTGAGCGACAGCAGCCGCGGCTGCCCGTCGACCAGCGCGACCATGTTGATGCCGAAGACGGTCTCGAGCGGCGTCTGCGCGTACAGGTTGTTGAGCACCACCTCGGCGTTCTCGCCACGGCGCAGCTCGATGACGATACGCATGCCGTCCTTGTCGGACTCGTCGCGCAGACCGTCGTTGGCAATGCCTTCGATCAGTTTCTCGCGCACCAGGTCGGCGATCCGCTCGATGAGACGGGCCTTGTTGACCTGGTAGGGCAACTCGGTGACGATGATCGCCTGCCGATCACTCTTGCCGACGTCTTCGAAATGGGTGCGCGCCCGGATCGACAGCCGGCCACGGCCGGACTTGTAGGCGCCGACGATTTCCTGGGCACCGTTGATGATGCCCGCGGTCGGGAAGTCGGGCCCCGGCACATGCTGCATGAGACCGGCGAGCGTGATCTCCGGATCGTCGATCACCGCCACGCAGGCGTTGACGACTTCGGTGAGGTTGTGCGGCGGAATGTTCGTCGCCATGCCGACCGCGATGCCCGAGGAGCCGTTGACGAGCAGGTTCGGGACGCGCGAGGGCATGACCGCCGGTTCGGTCAGCGACTCGTCGTAGTTCGGCACGAAGTCGACGGTCTCGCGGTCGATGTCCGCGAGCAGTTCGCCCGCCATACGCGACATGCGGACTTCCGTGTAGCGCATCGCCGCGGGCATATCGCCGTCGACCGAACCGAAGTTGCCCTGCCCGTCGACGAGCAGGTAGCGCATGGAGAACGGCTGCGCCATGCGGACGATGGCGTCGTACACCGCCGTATCACCGTGGGGGTGGTACTTGCCGATGACGTCGCCGACCACGCGAGCCGATTTCTTGTAGGGTTTGTTGTATTCGTTGCCGAGTTCCCGCATGGCGAAGAGCACGCGGCGGTGCACGGGCTTCAGCCCGTCGCGAACGTCAGGCAGCGCACGGCCGACGATCACGCTCATCGCGTAATCGAGGTAGGACTGGCGCATCTCGTCTTCGAGGTTGACGGGCAGGACTTCGCGGGCGATTTCGCTCATTCGGGACGCGGATACCGCATTCGAAAACTAATGGGAAATAGTACCATACGAGCACCCTCCTGACGTGCGTCCGAGCGCCTCCCGCCATGACTGCCAATTCCGTCCATGACGCACAGCCGAATGCCGCGGCATCGACGCCGGACCCGGCAGCGGGCGACCCCGTCGAAATCGCCAAGTTCGACGCCATCGCGCATCGTTTCTGGGACGCGCAGGGCGAGTTCGGCACACTGCACTCCCTCAATCCGGCACGCCTCGAATTCATCACCGAGCGCGCAATGCTGCGCGATGCGCGTGTCGCCGACGTCGGCTGCGGCGGCGGTTTGCTGGCGGAGTCCATGGCCCGCGCCGGCGCACGTGTCACGGCCATCGATCTCGCACCCTCGATGATCGATGTCGCCCGCCTGCATGCGGCGGGCGAAGGGCTCGCCATCGACTACCGCCTGCTGTCGGCCGAGGCGCTCGCCGCCGAAGCGCAGGGCGCCTTCGATGTCGTCACCTGCATGGAGATGCTCGAACACATCCCGGATCCCGACGCCACGATGCGCACCCTCTCGTGTCTGCTCAAACCGGGTGGCACGCTCTTCGTCTCCACCTTGAACCGCAACTTGCGTTCCTTCCTGCTGGCAATCGTCGGCGCCGAGTACATCGCCCGGCTGGTGCCGCGGGGCACACACGAATACGAGCGCCTGATCCGTCCGTCCGAACTGGCGGCTTGGGCGCGGGCCGCCGGTCTCGAGCTCGTGGGCTTCGGCGGTCTCGAATACGACCCCGTCACCCGCGCCACCCGACTCACCAACGACATTTCCGTCAACTACCTGGCCCATCTGCGCAAGGCGAACGGAGGCGCGTGAGCGAGCCCGCGGCTGCCGCGTCGCCGTCGTACGGCGACGACCGCGACTGGTTGCTCCGATTCGCGCCTGCCGCGCAGGGACCGGCGCTCGCAGCGCTGTTCGCCGTTGAGCAGCAGGTGCTCGAAAGCCTGCGGCCCGATCTCGAGCATCAGGTTGCCCACGTGCGTCTCGAATGGTGGCAGGACGAACTTGTCCGACTCGCCCAGGGCATTCCGCGGCATCCCGCGACGCGCACGCTCGCGGCCGCCTCTCGCAGCCGCGGCGCGACCCCCGCGGATCTGGCTGGTCTCGTCGAACATGTCCGTGTCGATCTTGCCAGCGTCGCGTTCCTGAGCCGTGGCGAACTCGATGAGCATCTGGGCAATTGGGGCTCCAGTGTGTTCCGTGAGGCTGCGTTGTCACATCCCGACGTTGCGGTCGCGACGCCGGCTCGTGCCGCGGCCGAGCGGCTCTGCGCCAGCACAGGTCGGGCGGTTCGCGAACTCGAACTGCTTGCAGAGTTTTCGCGGCACGCGCGTGCGGGGCGCGTCTACGTCCCGCTTGAAGAGCCGCAGGCCCACGCCCGCTGGCTGGCGCGACCGCTCGACCCGCTCGAAACTTCGATGCTGCGCCAACGCCGCGCCGAACTTTGCGAGACCTTGCGCCTGCAGGCCCGGTCCATCGACCCGACGCACCTGCCCGCCCTGCGCGTACCCCTGCTTTGGATGAGCTTTGCCGCGCAGGCCAGCGTCCCGCATCGCGCGTCGAGATCTCCCTTGCGTCGTACCATGAGTGCCTGGCGCGCTGCCCTCGCGATCTCGCGCGGGCGCCTGCCCACTGCCCTGCGTTGAGGATTCACCCCCATGACTGACATCCGCCCCGCCGGTTTCGACCCGCAGCACACGCCCATCGCCACCGACGAGCTGCGAGGTCGCGTGATCGCCATCACCGGACCGACCGCCGGGATCGGTCGCGCGCTCGCCCTCGACTGCGCGCGTCATGGTGCCGAGGTGGTGCTCATCGGGCGCAACGTCAAGAAGCTGGAAGCCATCTACGACGAGATCGCGGCGCTGCGCACCGCGTCCGGGGACAGCGCGCCCGCAGCGAGCATTGCGCCACTCGACCTCGAGAAAGGCGTTGCGGGCGACTACGACGCCATCGCCCACGCCGTGCTGCAGCGCTGGGGCCGTCTCGATGGCCTCGTGCACAACGCGGCGATATTGGGTGTTCCCGGGCCCATCGAGGACTACGACGTCCCCACGTGGGTCAAGGTCATGCACGTGAACGTCACGGCGCCGTTCGCGCTGACCCAGGTGCTGTTGCCGGCGCTGCGGGCCTCGAAGGACGCCTCGGTGCTCTGCCTTTCGAGCGCAGTCGGCCGCGCTGGTCGCGCCTACTGGGGCGCCTATGCCGTGTCCAAGTTCGCGCTGGAGGGCTTCATGCAGACCCTCGCGGACGAGCTCGAGAAAACCACCGTCCGCGTCAATTCATTGAATCCCGGTCGTGCGCGAACCCAGATGCGTCGCCAGGCCTATCCGTCCGAAGACGCCGCCACCTTGCCGCTGCCGGAATCGTTGACCTCGCCGATGATCGCCCTGCTCGGACCCCAGTCGAGAGGCGTCACCGGACAGGCGTTCTGACCTCATCGGATTCGGCCTGCGGGGCCTTCTTCGCCTCCGCAGCCAGCAGTCGTGCCTCGTCGGCACCCAAGGCCCGAAAGTGGCCGCGGTTCAGATCGCGCGTCAGCGCGAGTGGGCCGAGCGCGGTACGTTGCACACGGCTGACCAGGGCGCCGTGGCGCTCGAAGAGACGTCGCACGTCTTTGCCGCTCGCGCCGACGGCCGACAGCCGGTACCAGCGATTCGACCCGCCGAGTTCGACCTCGGAGCCCTCGACCTCGACGCCCTCGAGCTGACGACCATCGTCGAGTTCGCCGCGGCGCAGATTCTCCAGGTGCAACTCGTCCATCTCGCCACGCACCCGCACCAGGAACTCGGCCGGCCAGTGACGCACGCGTCGCTGCAGGCGCTCTGCGAGTGCGCCGTCGGTAGTGACGAGCTCGAGCCCGCCGTCGATCCGAGGCATCGGCGAAACAGCCAGGAACCGCCGCCCGGTACGACGCGGCAGGCGCGCAAGCAAGCCCTCAGCCAGCGACTCGCCGCTCGATCGATGACACAGGAATACCGTGGCCTCGGCACCGAGGCGTGACGGATCACGGCTGCGCCGCACCACTCGACCGTCGACACGCAGCTCGTCACGACCCGAAACTTTCGCGCCGATATCGACCACCACACCGTTGACGCTCACGCGTCCTGCACGGATCCAATCCTCGGCCTCGCGCCGCGAGGCGAGCCCGGCCTGCGCCAGAACTTTCTGTATACGCTCGCTGCCGCCGCCATCGGCCGAGCTCGCTCCCGATCCCGCCGCGGCGGCGGATCGGCGCGGACGCGCCTTAACGGGCGGTCTCGGCATCTTCGGCAACCGGCTCGACGATCACCGCCTGCTCCGCGTCGATGACTGGTTCTTCGGCGACTGCTTCGTCGGCGACTGCTTCGTCGGCGACTGGCGCGTCGGCGACTGGCGCGTCGACACCGTTGGCCTCGACCATTTCTTCGCTGACCGGCAGATCGAGTTGCGGATTGAGATCCGCCATCGCCTTCAGCTCCGCGAGCGGCGGCATTTCTTCGATGGAACGCAGACCGAAGTGGTCGAGAAATGACTTCGTCGTGCCGAGCAACTCGGGATGACCCGGGACGTCACGGTGACCGACGACGCGCACCCACTCACGCTCCATCAGCGTCTTGATGATGTTCGGGTTCACGGCCACGCCGCGCACGGACTCGATCTCGGCGCGCGTGATGGGTTGCCGATAGGCGATCAGAGCGAGCGTCTCGAGCAGGGCCCGGGAGTATTTCTGGGGCCGCTCGGGCCACAGGCGGCTGATCTCGCGCGCATAGTTGGGGCGCACCTGGATGCGCCAGCCGCTCGCTGTTTCTTTGAGTTCGATCGCGCGCTCCGCGTACGCTGTCGCCAGTTCCTCGAGCGCCGCGGCAATCTCCGCCTTGTCCGGTCGGCCGTCTTCGTCGAACAGTTGCGCCAGATCGGCGACGGGCATCGGCTTGCCGGCCGCGAGCAGCGCGGCCTCGACGACATTCCTTGTGTGATGTTCGGTCATCAGAATCCCTTGTCCTCTGTCGGTTCGATGGCAGCGGCGCCCGCCGCAGGCTCGATCTCGCCAGTGTTGATCTCGCCAGTGTCCACCGGCGCGCCACCATCGACGATCCGCAGCCGCGGGGCTTGCGAGGCACGCACGTGCAGCGGCCCGTACGCCTCGGTCTGCACGAGTTCGAGGAGACCCTCGCGGACGAGCTCGAGGATCGCCACGAACGTCACCGTCACGCCCATGCGCCCTTCCTCGGGCTTGAACAGTCGGCCGAAGTCGACGAAGGCGCCATCCTCGACCGCGGCAAGCACGTCGGTCATCCGGGCCCGCACCGACAACCGCTCGCGCTGCACATGGTGGTGCTGGAACATGGCCGCGCGGGCGACGACGTCGCGGAACGCCGCGATCATCTCCTGCAACGTCACCGTCGGCAGCGTCGAAGCTGGCCGACGCAGATCGGCCGCGGCACTCGCGGGCCAGGTGTCGCGCTCGTCCCGCGGCAAGCGGTCGATGCTTTCGGCCGCCTGCTTGTAGCGCTCGTACTCCTGCAGGCGACGCACGAGATCGGCGCGCGGATCAGCTTCCTCGGCGGGCAGGTCGCTGCTGCGGGGCAACAGCATGCGCGACTTGATCTCGGCCAGGGTCGCGGCCATCAGCATGTATTCGCCGGCGAGCTCGAGCTGCAGGTCCTGCATCAGCTCGATGTAGTTCATGTACTGGCGGGTGATGTCGGCCAGCGGAATGTCGAGGATGTCGAGATTCTGGCGGCGGATCAGGTAGAGCAGCAGGTCGAGCGGCCCCTCGAAGGCTTCGAGGAAGACCTCGAGCGCCTGCGGCGGGATGTACAGGTCGCGCGGCAACTGCGTGATCGGCTCGCCCTGCACCACCGCGAACGGCATCTCGGTCTGCGTGGGCGTTGCCAGGTCGGCTTGAGCGTCCTCGGGCTTGGGCACGATGCGCAATTCGGGCTTGGCCATGAGCTCAGCCTCCCCGCAGGTGCATCGCGTGACGCACCTCGTCCAGGGTTTCGCGCGCCGCCTCGCGTGCCTTTTCGCTGCCCTCGGTGAGGATCGCACGCACCATTTCCGGGTTGCTTTCGTATTCGGCCGCGCGCTGACGCATCGTTGCGGTCTCCGCCACGATGCGCTCGATCAGCGGCTTCTTGCACTCGAGACAACCGATCCCGGCACTGCGGCAACCGGCCGCTACCCATTGCCGGGTCGGCTCGTCGGAGTAGACCTGATGCAGGGACCAGACCGGACACTTGTCGGGGTCGCCCGGATCGGTGCGCCGCGCCCGCGCCGGATCGGTCTGCATTGTCTTGAGCTTTTTCGCGACCGAGTCCGGATCCTCGCGCAGGCCGATGGTGTTGCCGTACGACTTGGACATCTTGCGACCGTCGATACCCGGCAGCTTCGGGGTCGGCGTCAGCAGCGCCTGCGGCTCGGGCAGGATGCTGACGCTGGAGCCCTCGAGGTAGCCGAGCAGGCGTTCCCGGTCCGCGACCGTGATGCGCGTGTTCCCCTGAACGATAGCCCGCCCCTGCTCGAGCGCCGCCGCGTCGCCGGCCTCCTGGAACTTGCGTCGCAGCTCGCGGTACAGGTTGCTATGCCGCCCGCCAAGCTCGCCGATGGCTTTTTCGGCCTTTGCCTCAAAGCCGGCCTCGCGGCCGAAGAGGTTGTTGAACCGGCGCGCGATCTCGCGCGTGATCTCGACGTGGGCGACCTGGTCCTCGCCGACCGGCACATGCCGCGGGCGATAGAGAAGGATGTCTGCCGACTGCAGCAACGGATAGCCGAGGAAGCCGTAGGTCGCGAGGTCCTTTTCCTGCAGCTCGGCCTGCTGGTCCTTGTAGGTGGGCACGCGCTCGAGCCAGGAGAGCGGAGTGATCATCGACAACAAAAGGTGCAGCTCGGCGTGTTCGGGCACGTGCGACTGGACGAAGATCGTGGCGACCCCGGGATTGAGCCCCGCGGCCAACCAGTCGATCACCATCTCGTGGATGAATTCGGGCAGGCGGCTCGTGTCCTCGTAGCCGGTGGTAAGCGCGTGCCAGTCGGCCACGAAAAAGAAACACGGGTACTGGTACTGCAGGTCGACCCAGTTGCGCAGCGCGCCGTGGTAGTTGCCGAGGTGCAGTTGTCCGGTGGGACGCATCCCCGAAAGCACACGATTGGCCGGGAGGTTACTGCTCACGAACGCAGGTACCGCATGAATTAAGTTTCATAAGTGTTTGTTTTATTTGACTTGCCCCGGGGCGGCGCAACAGCTTGGCGCTCTGCACCTCGGTTTTCGCCGCCGATTATAGCGGCTGGGGCCGGTCGATCAGAGGCCGAA
>JBIKVA010000083.1:0-9908 GCA_044357085.1 Steroidobacteraceae bacterium
GCCAGGCGCCACCGCGTTGATGCGGATGCCGCGCGAGGCGACCTCGCGGGCGAGTGCACGCGTCATGCCGACGAGGGCGGCCTTGCTGGTGACGTAATGCACCGGACCTTCGCCGGATTGCACGGCTGTCGAGGCGATGTTGACGATCGAGCCCTTGATGTCGTGCGCCGCCATGATGCGCAGCGCTTCGCGGGTGCAGAAGAAAGCGCCGTCAAGGTTGACGGCCATGACCGCGCGCCAGCCTTCGTCTTCCATGAAGACCGCCTGCTCGACATGGGTCTTGGGCGTCTCGCCGCGCGCCAGCTCGGCGTTGCGCTGCGCCATCAGTTCGTACATTTTCGCGCTGCCGTCGTTGGGGCCGGTACCGGTGCCCGCATTGTTGACGAGCACATCGAGACGCCCGAAGGCAGCTACCGCTGTGGCGAAAGCCGCCTTCACCGCGCCGCTGTCGGCGACGTTGCCGGCAATGGCGAGGTGCTGCGACGGATTCGGCAACATCGCGACCGTCGACTCCGCTGCGTCCTGCTTGAGGTCGAACGCGGCGACCCGGGCGCCGGCCTCCGCCAGCGCCAGCGCGCAAGCCCTGCCGATCCCCTGTCCTGCACCCGTGACCAATGCTGCCTTGCCGGAAAGTGACATGCTGCGTCCCTCTGTACTGGTTGTCTGCGGCCGGAATTCCTTGATGATGTCGATGCGGGCGGATCCTCGCATTCGCGAGGGCTGCCCGTTCAGGGCGGTGGTACGACGAGCTCCGCCGACTTGCCGCCGTCAGCGGAGATGCAGGTGGCGGTGACGTAGGTCGAGTCGTCGCTGGCGAGGAACAGGGCGACGCCGGCGATTTCCGCCGCTTCACCGAACCGTCCCATCGGCACCGCCGCTGCGATCTTCTTGCCCCAGTCCGCGTAGGGGCCCGCGAATCCGGCGGCGGTGGCGGGGGTGTTGATCACCCCGGGCGCGATCGCGTTGACGCGGACGTTGGCCCGCGCGCCTTCCATCGCCGCGCACTTGGTGAAGTGGATCAGCGCAGCTTTGGCTGCGCCGTAGGCAGACATGGAGCCGAGCCCGAGCAGGCCGTTGATCGAAGAAATGTTGATGATCGAGCCGCGCTGCGCGGGCAGCATCACCTTGAAGGCTTCGCGCGTGGCGACGAACGCCGAATTGACGTTGACCTCGAAGTCCTTGCGGAAAGCCTCCGCGGTCATGTCGACGATCGCGGAATAGGTCACCGACGGTGCGTTGTTGACCAGCACGTCGAGCCTGCCATGCGCAGCGGCCGTGGCGGCAACGAAATCGGCGAGGGCGGCATGGTCGGCAACGTCGACCACGCGATGACTGACCGAGCCGCCCGCGACACGGATCGACTCCGCCGCTGCCGCGAGTTGCTCGCCGCGTCTTGCGCAGATGGCGACATGAGCGCCCTCCGCCGCGAACCGCGCTGCGATGGCGGCGCCGATTCCTTGACTGGCCCCGGTGACGAGGGCGACCCGACCGTGAAGACGACCCATGCTGACTCCCCGAGCGGCTACCGCCGCATAGTGCGACTGCGTATTCGTGCGCGCTTAACTTTACGCATTTTGATGGTCTGCAGCCCTTGCAACCGTCGAAAACGTTGTTTTCGGAGTCGCAACTGCTACTATCGCCACATTCCACATCAAGGTGGTCGGGGTGTCAACGGAAGGCCAATTCGAGCTCGTCGAAGAGCAGGTTCGCGGCTACCGCTGCCGCGTATTCCGTCATGCGCCGCGCACCCTGCCGGCGTTGTTGCGCGCGGTTCCCTGGGACTCTTCGGCCATCTGCCTCGTGTACGGCCCTTTGAGGCTCACCTATCGAGAGGTGTCGGCGACCACCGATCGACTCGCGGTCGGCCTGCAGACGCGGTTCGGCATCGGTCCGGGCAGCCGCGTGGGACTTGCGATGCGCAACCTCCCGGAGTGGGTCTACGGTTTTCTCGCGCTGGCCCGTCTCGGGGCGGTTCCGGTGGTGATGAACAGCCGGGCCTCGGGCGACGAACTCGCCGCGGCGCGTGGTGGCACCGGAGTCGTTCTGGTTCTCGCCGACAGCCGCTGCGCGCGCGAACTCGCAGCGCATCCCGGCGCGGCGCCGCTCATCGTTGCGGTCGACCCGACTTTGGAGGGCGAGGAGCGCGCTCGAGACGAAGCCGCGGTTGCGGCGGTGCTCGCGGCTGGCGCCGGGGCGCTTGCACTCTCCGATCTCCTGAACGGCGGCGCAGCGCCGGCGGCACCGACGGAGCCCGAGGTTGCACCGCTCGACCCCGCGACCATCCTTTTCACTTCGGGAACCACCGGTCGGGCCAAGGGTGCCGTGCTCAGTCACTGGGGCACCAGCAACTCGGTCTGGACCAATCTCTATGCGGGGTATCGCATCGCCGCCGACATGGCTGCGCGCCATGGCATCACGCTCGAGCAGCTTGCGGCCATGTCGCCGCAGACCTGCGTGCTGTTGATGTTCCCATTCTTCCACACCAGTGGCCTGCACACCGGCTTGCTGTCGACGCTGGTTCGCGGCGGCAAGATCGTGCTCATGCGGCGCTGGGACGCGAGCACGGCATTGCAGCTGATCGACTCGGAGAAGGTCACGCAGTTTCCCTGCGTGCCGACCATGATGTGGGACCTGCTGCGCTCGCCGGAGATCTCGAGGCACGATCTGCGCTCGCTCACCAGCGTCTCCACTGGTGGCCAGGCGCTGCAGTCGGGCATGCTGGCGGAGATCACCCGCGCTTTTCCGCGTGCCGTGCCGGGTACGGGATTCGGCATGACCGAAACGACGGGGGCCGTGGCGATGTCCGTGGGCGAAGAATATCTCTCGCACCCCGGCACGGCGGGCAGGGTGCTCGCCACCACCGAGGTCAAGGTGGTCCGCGATGATGGTCGGAGCGCCGCGGTCGGCGAGCCCGGCGAGATCTGCCTGCGCTCGGTATCCAACATGCTCGGCTACTGGGGCGATCGCGAGGAAACGGCACGGGCCTTCGATGCCGAGGGCTACATGCGTTCCGGCGATGTCGGCTACCTCGATGCAGAGGGTTTTCTCTACATCGTCGATCGCAAGAAAGACATGGTCATTTCCGCCGGCGAGAACATCTACTGCGCGGAAGTCGAGCGCGTGTTGCTCGCCCATCCGGGGCTCGCCGAGGCGACGGCCTTCGGTGTGCCGGATGCGCGTCTCGGCGAGCGCCTCGTGGCGATCGTCGTGCCGCACGCCTCGGCCGGGCCGATCTCGCCCGCTGACATCCAGCAGCACGTTGCGGCGCACCTTGCCGCCTACAAGGTGCCCACCGAGGTGCTGGTGCAGTCGGGCGCACTGCCGCGCAACCATCTCGACAAGGTCGACAAGGTGGCGCTGCGTCGCCGCCATGGCGGTGACCGGTGATGTCGCAGATTCTTTGAGTTCCTTGAACGGAGTCGATCAGTCCATGGGATATCCGCAGCACGCCAGGGTCATCGACCTGATGATGGGGATTCCGGTGAGTGCCACCAACACCGAGTGGTACACGCCATACCTGCCACTGCTGCTCGACAGCGAAAGCCGCGAGGCTTTCAAGATGCCGGCCCAGTACATGTTCAAGGACATCCCGGTGCTGCCGTCCGATGCCGACTACGTCGACTACACGGTGGCGCAGATGGATCGCTTCGGCATCGAGCGCGCGCTGGTCGGGTACTGGGAGGGCTCGGCGGGCGTGAAGCGCGCGCGCGAGGTCTACCCGAAACGCTTCCTGTTCGACTACCACGTCAATCCGAACCGCGGCATGGACGACGTTCGCGAGCTGCGCCGTCTCAAGGCCGCCGGGCTCATCCACGCGGCCAGCTTCTTTCCCTGTGGCAACAACCCGCAGGTGCCGATCAATGACAAGAAGGTGTACCCGATCTACGCCACCTGCGTCGATCTGGATCTTCCCGTCTTCGTGAACGTCGGGGTGCCGGGGCCGCGTCTGCCCATGGCGCCCCAGCATGTCGAACTCGTGGACGAGGTGTGCTGGTTCTTCCCCGAACTCAAGTTCGTGATGCGTCACGGCGCCGAGCCTTGGGAGGATCTTGCGGTCAAGCTGATGCTCAAGTGGCCGAATCTCCACTACTCGACCAGCGCCTTCGCGCCCAAGCACTATCCGAAGGCGATCATCGACTACGCCAACACGCGTGGCGCCGATCGCATCATGTATGCAGGCTATTGGCCGATGGGCCTCTCGCTGGAACGGATTTTCCGAGAACTGGCCGATGTGCCGTTCAAGGATGACGTCTGGCCGAAGTTTCTCCACGACAACGCCGCCCGTCTCTTTGGAGTCAACCCGCAATGAGTACCGACAACGTTGCATCGAACACCGCTGCTCGCCAGTTTCTGTCGCGTTTCTCGAAAGAGGAGTTGATCGCCTGGCGCACCGCGCCGCTCGAGCGGCCCTTGTCAGCCGCCGATCGCGGCATCGACCTGCCGATGCCCTTCGGCTGGTTCGTGATCAGCTATTCCGATGAACTCAAGATCGGCGAAGTCAAGCCGCTGCGCTATTTCAATCGCGAACTCGCCTTGTGGCGCGGCGAGGACGGTGTGCCGCGAATGGTAGACGCCTATTGTCGCCATCTCGGTGCGCACATGGGCTATGCAGGTCGCGTGCAGGGCAACGATCTCGAGTGTCCGTTCCACGCCTGGCAGTACAACGGCAAGGGGGAGGTGACCCGGATCCCCTACGCGAAGGTCATCCCGCCGCAGGCGAAGCGCAGTTGCATCAAGCCGTGGCGGCTGGTCGAGCGCAACCGGTTCATCTGGGCGTGGTACCACCCGCAGGACGTCGAGCCGACTTTCGATGTCGAGGCACTGCCGGAGGCTGCGTCGGCCGAGTGGAGCGACTACGAGAAGCACGAATGGCTGGTCTACGGACCGTTGCAGAACATGGCCGAAAACGGCGTCGATGCCGCGCATTTCCGCTACATCCACGGCACGGCGAGCATGCCGAACTACGACGTCAAGTTCGAAGGCATCCGCCGCGTCGCCTCGGTGGCGGCCAAGATGGCGACGCCGCGAGGCGACGTCGATGGCACGATTTCGTACGGCACGGTGGGTGCGGGACAGGCCTGGACGCGCTTCACCGGCATCTGCGAGACACTCATGGTCGCAGGCATCACGCCGGTCGCACCCGACTGCACCCATGTGCGCTTCGCGTTCACGCAACTGCAGTCCGCGATCGACGGCCCCACCGCGGGGGTGGCGCGCGCGATGGTCAAGGATATCTGCCGGCAGCTCGATCAGGACAAGGTGGTCTGGGACCGCCAGCGGTACACGCCCGATGCATTGCTGTGCGACGGTGACGGCCCGATCGCCGCGTTCCGCAAGTACTACCGCCAGTTCTACGCCGAACTTGCTCAGGAAGACGGCGGCGGCGAGATCAGCCGCAGTTTCGTTCGCAAGACGAACTGATCCGTGCCCATCGGCCGCTGACGGTTCGACTCTGGTGGCGATGCGCGCGTTTGCAGGCAGGACTGCACTCGTGACCGGTGCGGCGGGCGGCATCGGTCGCGCCCTTGCGCGCGCCGCCGCGGCGCGCGGCATGCATGTGGTGGCGTGCGATGTCGATGCGGCGGCGGTGGCGGCGGTCCTGCCCGAGTGCCTCGACGCAGGTGCCGCATCGGCCGAATCGCGGGTCCTCGATGTTCGCGATGCGGCTGCCTTCGAAACGCTTGCCGCGGCGATCACCCGCGTACGCGGCGGCGTCGACCTGCTGTTCTGCAACGCCGGAGTACTGGTGCCCCGCCCCTTGTGGGAGCAGAGTGCGCGCGAGTTCGACTGGCTGATCGACGTCAACCTGAAAGGTGTCGCGAACGGCATCCGCGCCTGCGTTCCCGGCATGCTCGCGCGCGGGCGCGACGCGCACGTCGTGATCACCGGCTCCATGGGCGGCTTCATTCCGTCGCCGCAACTCGGCGCCTACTCGGCCAGCAAGGCGGCGCTCTGGGCGTTCGCCGAAACGCTGCACCTTGATCTCGCGGCGCTGGGTGCGCCGATCGGCGTGTCGCTGCTCGTGCCGGGGGCGGTGCGCAGTCGCATCTTCGATGCCGAGCGGCATCGGGAGGCGGGCGCCGAGCCGCTAGCGGGGTCGGCTGCCGCGCTGCGCGCTGCGATGGTCGCCGGTACCGCGCGGGTCGGCATGGACCCGCAGCAGGTGGCGGAACTGGCCTTCGAGGCCATCGAGACCGGTACGTTCTGGGTATTCCCGCACCCGCAGATGCTGGCGGCCCTGCCCGCGCGTCAGGCAGCGATGCTCGCGGGCCGCAACCCCATGTTCGATTTCGCGCGCGACTTCAGGCCGCCGGACGGGCATTGAGCGCAGCGTCGTTCGGCGCGTTCAGCACGCAGCGTACGCCGCCCGGGGTCGAGAATTCGGCGACGCAACGGTTGCAGTTGATGCAGGTCGATCGCGCGGCCGCATCGCGTGCAAGTTGCGCCACGAAGTCCGGCTGTGCGAGGAGAGGGCGACCCAGCACCACGAAATCGAAGCCCGAGCGCATGGCTTCGGCGACGTTGTCGCCGCTGCGCAGCCCGCCCAGCAGGCCGAGCGGCATCTGCACCGCATCACGCATCTGCAGCGCGTACTTGAGGAAGTACATTTCTTCGAAGGGCGTATCGCGAAAGGCCGTCTTCGCGCCGAGCTTGAGCAGGAAACGGTTCCATGCGTTCTTTTCGGTCTGCAGCATCGCCGGCACGGGCGAATTGCCGCGGAAGAGATACATGGGCGAGTAGGGCGAGAAGCCGCCGGTCATCACGAGTCCGTGCAGGCCGGCACCCTGCAGCGCCCGGGCCGTCGCGATGGAATCGTTGATCTCGACTCCGGAGCGCGCACCGTCACGCAGGTTGAGCTTGGCCAGGACGGCGATGCGATCGCCCGCTGCCGCAAGCACGCGTTCGGTCACCTCGAGCGGGAAGCGCAAGCGATTCTCTGCGCTGCCACCATAACGGTCGGTGCGGCGGTTGGCGAGCGGGCTGAGGAACTGGCTCAGCAAATAGCCATGGCCCATGTGCAGTTCGACGGCGTCGAAGCCCGCGTCCGCGGCGAGGCGTGCGGCGTCGGCGAACTGCTCGGCGACGGCCGCCATGTCGGTCGTCGACATCGCGCGGGTGAAGAGCGCGCCGACCATCGCGCCGTAGAGGTTCAATGTTTTCGAAGGCCCGCCCGGTTTGCGTTGCGTACGCTTCGGCGTGCGAGTCATCGTGCCGCAGTGCCCGAGTTGCAGGGACACCCGCGCGCCCGCAGCATGCACCGCGTCGGTCAATGCGCGGAATCGCGACAGGTTGCCGGGCTCTATCCAGCTCTCTTCTTCGAAGGTCCGGCCGTCGGGGTGCACTGCGGTGTAACCGAGCGTGGTCATCCCGGCACCGCCGCGGGCGATGTCGACGTGGTGCCTGACGAGCGCGGCGCTCGGCGAGTTGCCGAGATTCATGCCTTCGTAGGTTCCCGCCTTGACGAAGCGGTTCGGCAAGGTGATCGGCCCGAGCTGCAGGGGTTCGAAAGCGCGGGCTATCGACGTAGCCCCGGTGGACGGCGCAGTGGACATCCGCAAGCTCCTCGAAATCCGGATTCGGGCAAGACCCGGCCGCTCTGGCGCCGGGGAGTGGCAGCCAAGCCGTGATTATCGCCCCGCATATCATTTGCCCACAAGCAAAGTGCGTAAAAAATCATCCGGAAAATTGCTGAAGTTGATGATTCCATCCCCTGTCGATGCCATAATCTCGCAAAAATAGGGGGTCGCCGTCGTGGTTTCGTGAAGCCACCCCGGTGACCCGCCAGGCCAGCTTGGCGAGTGCTGACGGGGTGTCTGATGGCTGTGCAGTCTTTGGGTTACGTGCGAGTCATGGCGCGGGATCTCGACGCCTGGCGGCGTTTCGGGGTCGACATCCTCGGTCTGATGCCGGGCGATGCACCTGCGGGCAGTCTGCGGCTGCGCACTGACGACAGGCCTTTTCGCTTCCTGATCGAGCAGGGCGAGACCGACCGCTTCGTCGCTGCCGGCTGGGAGCTGCCCTCCGAAAGCGGGTTTTTGCAGACCGTGCAGCGGCTGCGCGCGGCCGGGGTGTCGCTGCGCGACGGCTCGACGGCGGAGGCGGCATCGCGCTGCGTCAACGCGCTCGTGCACGGGCAGGACCCTGACGGAAACGCCTTCGAACTCTACTGGGGCCGCGTGCGCGGCTACGAGCCGTTCGTGTCGACCAAGGGTGTCTCAGGCTTCGTGACCGGCGACCTCGGTGCTGGCCACGTGGTCTTGCCGGCGCCGCAGCTCGATCGCACTGCCGCGTTCTACAAAGATCTGCTCGGCTTCGGCGATACCGACGAGATGCGCCTCGTGATCTCGCCTGATCCCGCGGTACCCGAGTTGCACCTGCGCTTCCTGCACGCCAGCTGCCGCCGCCACCATAGTCTCGCGCTCATACCGATGCCGGTCCCTTCCGGCCTCGTGCATACGATGGTGGAAATGCGCGACATCGACGACGTCGGGCGCGCGCTCGACCGCTGCGTCGCGGCCGGCCTCCACATCTCCTCGTCGCTCGGTCGGCATTCGAACGACGGCATGATCAGTTTTTATGTGGCCACCCCTGGTGGTTTCGATCTCGAAGTCGGCTGCATGGGCATCACGCCTGACTGGGGCACCTGGGTGCCGACGCGCAGCCTCGTTCCCGATCTCTGGGGCCACAAGTGGTCACCGCCCGCATGAACAAGCGCATGACTGCTGCCGAGGTCGTCGCGCAGTTGCGCGACGGCATGACCATCGGCCTCGGTGGTTGGGCCACACGCCGCAAGCCGATGGCCCTCGTGCGCGAGATCCTGCGCTCGCCGCTGCGCGATCTCACGGTCGTGGCCTACGGCGGTCCCGACGTGGGTCTGCTCGCCGCAGCGGGCAAGCTGCGCAAACTCGTTTTCGGTTTCGTGTCGCTCGACGTGTTGCCGCTCGACATGCATTTCCGCAACGCCCGCCAGAGCGGGGCCTTCGAGGTCATGGAACTCGACGAAGGCATGGTGCAACTCGGGCTGCGCGCCGCGGCGATGCGCGTGCCTTTCCTGCCGACGCCGGTGGGTCTCGGCACCGACATTCTCGTTCGCAATCCGGGCATCCGGCTCGTCCGTTCGCCCTACGACGACGGCACGACGCTCGTCGCGATGCCGGCGCTGCGCCTCGACGCCGCATTGCTGCAGGTCAGCGAGGCGGACGAACGGGGTAATTGCGTCATCCTCAGTCCCGATCCTTTCTTTGACGACCTGATGGCGCGCGCGGCCGATCGCGTCTATCTGGGCTGCGAGCGCATCGTGTCTACGGACAAGATCTGCAACCACGAGCGCGCACGCTTCCAGCCTTTCGAGCGTTCGCTGGTGACGGGGGTCGTCGAGTTGCCGTTCGGCGCGCACCCGACCGCAGGCGTCCCGGGCTACGGTATCGACGTCGAGCACCTCAAGGAATACAACGCGGCCACCACACCCGAGGCCTGGGCGGCCTACCGGACCCGCTACGTCGATCTGCCCACGCACGACGATTACGTCGCCGCGGTGGGTGGCCGCGGGCATCTCAACAGCATCCCGCCGCCCGTGTACTGACCGAAGAGCGCCGTCATGAACATCGCTGCATACACTCTGGCCGAACTCTGCATCGCACAGTGCGCCGAGGTCTGGCGTGGCGAGGGCGAAGTGCTGGCCACCGGCATAGGCATCATCCCGCGCATTGCGGCCGGCCTTGCGCGGCTGACGTTCAACCCGGACTTGCTCATGACCGACGGCGAGGCCTACCTGCTCGCCGAGCCGGTGGCACTCGGCCCGCGTGCAGCCCGCGACGCGAAGATCGAGGGCTGGATGCCATATTCGCGCACTTTCGATCTGCTCTGGGGCGGTCGACGACACGCGCTCGTCGGACCGGTGCAGGTCG
>JBIKVA010000060.1:0-11709 GCA_044357085.1 Steroidobacteraceae bacterium
CGTGCCGGGAGCTCGCCGCGAAGTGATGGTCGATGAGCCCGCTCAGCGGGTTGCGTGCGCCGAGTGTTTCGGTATTCACGAGCGGCCTCCTTGGAGGCAAACAGTCTACACTCGCCCCGCCATGGAGATCCCTGCCGTTCTGCGCCGCAAGGCCGTATGGATCGTCGTCATCGGCCTGTTGCTGGCTGTCGTCCTGTGGCGGTGCTCGAGCGTCGGCAAGGTCGAGCCGGCCTATGTCACCGAGGCCGTTTCGCGCGGCGAAATCGTCTCGCGGATCAGCGCCTCCGGGAGCCTTTCGGCGGTGGTGACGGTCGAGGTCGGCAGCCAGGTGTCCGGCCGCATCCAGTCGTTGTTCGCCGATTTCAACTCGGTGGTCCGCAAGGGTGAACGGATCGCCAAGATCGATCCGGCCCTGTTCGAGGCCGCGGTCGAGCAGGCAAGCGCCAACGTCGTGGCGGCTCGCGGCAACTTGGCGCGACTGCAGGCACAGTCCGAGGAGGCGGCCCGGCAGGCGCGGCGGGCGACGCAGTTGTTCGATCAGAAGATCGTCTCGGAAAATGATCGCGACGTGGCCGTGTCGAACGCCCGGGCGGCACTGGCGTCCGTGCAGCAGGCCGAGGGGCAGTTGTCGCAGACGCTGGCCGCGCTGCGCCAGGCGCAGACCAATCTTCGCTACACCGACATCCTCGCGCCTACCGATGGCATCGTGATCTCGCGCGCGGTGAATGTCGGGCAGACCGTCGCCGCCTCGCTGCAAGCGCCGGTCATTTTCACCATCGCCCAGGATCTGCGGGCCATGGAAGTACACACCAACGTCGCCGAATCGGACATCGGCAGGTTGCAGTCCCGCATGTCGGCGAGCTTCACCGTCGATGCCTACCCGAACGAGCGGTTCACCGGCCGCATCCGCGAGATCCGCAACGCGCCGCAGGTGGTGCAGAACGTCGTCACCTACGACGCCGTGATCGAAGTCGCCAATCCGGACCTGCGCCTCAAGCCCGGCATGACGGCGACCGTCACGGTGATTGCCGACCGGCGCGGGGCCGTGCTGCGCGTTCCCAATGCCGCGCTGCGGTTCAGGCCCGTGGGCGGAGACGCTGCCGGCGTGGCCACAGCGGGCGCGGACACTGTGCGCGGCGATGTCGCAGGCGCCGCGACCCGCTCGGTGTTCGTGCTCGCGAACGGCAAGCTCGTGCGGCGCGAACTCGGCATCGGGCTGAGCGACGGTCGTCACACCGAGGTCATCGGGGACAGCCTGCGTGCGGGCGATCTGGTCGTCACCGGCGCAGAGGGCGCGACCGCCGTCGGATCGCAGCGCGGCGCGCGCATGCGTATTCTTTGAAGCTGGGGCGCGTATAGCCGTGGCGCTGCTCGAACTGCGTGACGTCGCGAAGATCTACCGCTCGGGTGAGCAGGAGTTCGCGGCGCTGCACGACATCGACCTCGACATCGAGCGCGGCGAATTCGTTGCGGTGACCGGTTCATCGGGCTCGGGGAAGTCGACGCTGATGAACATCCTCGGCTGCCTCGATACGCCGAGCAGGGGCAGTTTCCGCATCGACGGACGCGACGTGGCGCGGCTCTCCAGGGTCGAACTGGCCGCGATCCGCAGCGAGTTCATCGGCTTCGTGTTCCAGAGCTTCAACCTTCTGGCGCGCACGTCGGCCGCCGAGAATGTGGAACTGCCGCTGATCTACGCGCGGGTGCCCGCCGCGGAGCGGCGCCGGCGCGCGCTCGAGTCGCTGGAGCGCGTCGGACTTGCGAACCGCGCCGGTCACCAGCCTTCGCAGCTCTCCGGCGGGCAACAGCAGCGCGTGGCCATCGCGCGTGCTCTTGTCACCCGACCGCCGTTGATTCTCGCCGACGAGCCCACCGGCAATCTCGACTCGCAGACCAGTCTGGAGATAATGAACCTGCTCGCGGAGCTGCGTCGCTCGGGCATCACCGTGATTTTCGTCACCCACGAGCACGACATCGCCGCCTTTGCCGCACGTCGCCTGACCCTGCGCGATGGCGCCATCACCGGAGATCAGCGTCAATGATTTCTCCCGTCGAGACCCTGCGCCTGGCGCTGCGCGCGCTGCGGCGCAATACACTGCGCTCGATCCTCACCGCTCTCGGCATCATCATCGGTGTCGCTGCCGTCATCTGCATGGTGACGATCGGCGAGGGGGCCAAGAGCCGCATCCGCATGCAGATCGAGGGCGCGGGAACCAACGTGATTCTGGTGTTCTCCGGCTCCTCGACTTCGGGCGGCATGCGCGGCGGCATGGGGTCGCAGCCGACCATCACGTGGGACGATGTGCGGGCGCTGCAGACCGAGTTGCCGCTCGTGCGGGCGGCGGCGCCGCTGTCGCGCACCATGACGCAGGCGATCTCCGAGAATGACACCTGGACCACCACCGTCTACGGCACGACGCCCGATTACTTCGTGATCCGCAACTGGGCGATCCGGCAGGGGTCTGGCCTGTCGGCCTCGGATCTGGCGGGCTCGACCAAGAACGCGGTGATCGGGCAGACGGTTGCGGAAAAACTCTTCGGGCCCGGAACCGATCCGCTCGGCCAGACCGTACGTATCCGCAATGCCCCATACACCATCATCGGGCTGCTGGAGAAGAAAGGGCAGGGTGGCATGGGCGAGGATCAGGACGATGCGATCTTCGTGCCCGTCACGACCTTCCAGTCGCGTATCCAGGGCGGTCTCAGCCAGTTCGTGCGCGGTCCGGTCTACGTCAGCGCGATGACGAGCGAGTCCATGGAGGCGGCGCGCGCGCAGATCGCCGACCTGCTGCGTGACCGGCACCGTCTCGGCGCGGAGGAAGACGACGATTTCAGCACCACGACCATGGCGGAGATGACCGGCGTATTCACGAGTGCGATGCAGACGCTCACCAATCTGCTTGCGGCCATCGCGCTGGTCTCGCTCGTGGTCGGTGGCATCGGCGTCATGAACATCATGCTGGTGTCGGTGACAGAGCGGACGCGCGAGATCGGCATCCGCATGGCCGTGGGCGCGCAGCCAGCGGACATCCGCGCGCAGTTCCTGGTCGAGTCGCTCACGCTCGCGGCGATCGGCGGTATCATCGGCATCGCGCTCGGGCTGGGCATCGCCAAGCTTGTCGCAACGGCGTTTGGCTGGTCGATGCTCGCCCGCACCGACATCATCCTGCTGGCGCTGCTCGTCAGTGCCGCAGTCGGCGTGATCTTCGGACTCTACCCGGCGTTGAAGGCGTCGCGACTGGACCCGATCACTGCCCTGCGGTACGAGTGAACTGCGTCGCGGTCGACAGGCAAGGCAACAGGGAGCGGATATGGACTTCGAACTCAGGCAGCGCGGCCGCGCCTCGATGCATTTTCTCGCCGATCTCGCGGTCGCCACCGCGCGTTTCAAGCCGCGCATCGACGCCGATGTCGTCGCTCACGGTCTGGACGAATCGACACTTGCCGACGACCTCGATGAGCGCTTGCGACAGGTCGATGCGGCACTCGCGGATTCACCTGCGGCGGCGGCACTCGCAGTACTCACCGAGTACAGCGGCGTCAATCATGGCCGGGTTGCGGCAGCCGCCTTCGACGAAGTGCGCAGCGAACTCGAGCCGCGGTTGCGCGGGCTGATGCAGGGGCCGACGCGCATCGAGCCGCTCCCGGGCGAACCGCGGCCGGCCTATGCCGACGCCGCCTGGATACATCGCACCACCGGTGGCTGGGATGGCCACGATTACCAGGGGTTCATCCACGGCGAACTGATCCATCGCGAGTACGTCGCCCGCACCTACCCGGGCGACATCTTTGCGCAGCGTCGGCAGATACTCTCGGTGCTGCCGAGACGGGACTACGCGCGCATATTCGAGATCGGCACCAGCAGCGGCCACTACACGCTGCAACTCGCCGCCGAGTTTCCGCAGGCCGAGATCTGGGGCTGCGATCCTTCGCCGCGCATGCTCGAGCAGGCGCAGCGCGCCGCCAACGAGCGTGGGCTGCAGTGGCGGCTCTTCATCGGTTCCGGCGAAGCGACGGGACTGCCCGAAGGCTCGGTCGATCTCGTCACCTCGTACATCGTCTTGCACGAGATCCCGGTCGCGGCCGCTCACGCACAGCTCCGCGAGGCGTTCCGCCTGCTGCGTCCGGGCGGCGACCTGCTTTTCACCGACGTCACGCGCTATGCGGTGCTCGACAAGCGCAGTGTGCGCTGGGCCGAGTACAACGCGGTCAACGGCGGCGAGCCCTTCTGGCGCGAAGCGGCGAGTCTCGATCTCGGTGCGGCCGCGCGCGAGGCGGGCTTCGTCGATGTCCGCTCGGAGGGTTTCCGCGGCGCTCCGTATCCCTGGTTCGTCTATGGCAGGAAGCCGGCGTGAGTGCCGCACCGAACTGGGATCTCACCGGGCAACTCACGCCGCACGATGCCGCCGTGCGTCGCGATCGTGCTGCCCAGCTCGCCCTTGCACTCGCGCAGGAGCTCTGGGTGGTGAAGGATCGGCTGATGGTGCTCGAGGCCCTGCTTTCGTCGGAAGGCCGGAACGTGCGCGAGCTCGTCGACCGCTTTCAACCAGATGCCGACCACCGCGCCGTGCTCGATGCCGAGCGCAAGCGCTTCATTTCGGCGGTGCTGGCGGCGCTGGATTTGCCGGGGGACCGTCAGCCGGGCTGACCTCGACGCGATCGCTGCGTTGCAGCGATTCCTCCGTCGCCTTGTTCAGCACGATGATGCTGATCCGGCGGTTGATCGGATTGCCCGGATTCGCGGCATCGAGCATGGCGTACGACGACATGCCGACCACCCTGGCGACCTTGTCTGGCGGCACGCCGCCTTCGGCCAGGACGCGCCGGGCCGCGTTCGCACGGTCCGCCGAAAGCTCCCAGTTGGTGTAGCGGACCCGGTCGCCGCCGACGTACGGCGTATCGTCGGTGTGCCCGGAGATGCTGATGCGGTTGGGGGCCACGGTAAGCGACTTGCCCACCTCGAGCAGCAAGTCACGAGCGTAGGGTTTCATGGTGGTGCCGCTGAGGTCGAACATCGGCCGGTTCTGGGCATCGACGATCTGGATGCGCAGCCCCTCTGTGGTGATGTCGATGAGCAGCTGGTTCTTGAATCTCTGCAGGGCCGCGTTGTTGTCGATCGCTTTCTGCAATTCCTGGCGGATCTGCTCGAAGCGGCGTTTCTCTTCGATCTGGTCGGCGGCTGCGCGGGGCGTGAGAGTCTTGTTCGGATCCTCCGGGGACTTCGGCGTACCGGAGCCCGAGTCGGGAACGAACGCAGGCGCCGAGGCGGTGAGGCCGCCGCGCAAATCGATCGGGCTCGTGCTGGCACCGCCCGGACCGTCCTGTCCGGGCGCCGGCATGGGTGCTGCGCCACGCGTCATGCTCGGATTATTGAAGTAGTCGAAGATGGCGGACTTCTGCTGATCGTTGGCCGAGGCCACGAGCCACATCACGAGGAAGAACGCCATCATGGCGGTCACGAAGTCGGCGTAGGCTACCTTCCATGCACCGCCGTGGTGACCGCCCGCGACCACCTTCTTGCGACGGATGATGATCGGGCGCTTGCCACCGTCACCGTCTTTTTTCTTTGGAGCGTCGGCCATCTTGCGGCGGCCTCAGGCCTTCGGGGCGTCCTTTGACTTGTTCTTCAGGGAGCCTTCGAGATCGGAGAATGTCGGACGTACGTCGCTGAAGAGGAGCTTGCGGGCGAACTCGACGGCGACCTGCGGCGGGTAGCCACGGACGCTCGCCACCAGCGCCATCTTGACCACCTCGAAGGCCTTGCCCTCTTCCTCGGCTCGCATGCGCATCGCCGAGGCAATCGGCCCGATGAGCCCGTAGGCCAGCAGGATGCCGAGGAAGGTGCCTACCAGCGCAGCGCCGACTTTTGCGCCGAGTTCCGCGCTGGTCGAGTCGGCGACCGCGGCCATGGTGTTGACGATGCCGAGGACGGCGGCAACGATGCCGAAGCCGGGCAGGGCGTCGGCCACGACCTGCACCGCGTGCGCCGGCTCGTGCGCCTCCTTGTGGTGCGTCTCGAGTTCGTAGTCGAGCAGGGCTTCGAGTTCATTGGGGTCGAGGTTGCCGCCCACCATGAGCCGGATGCAGTCGACGATGAACTCGATCATGTGGTGGTCGTCGAGGATCGTCGGGTACTTGGTGAAGATCTTGCTCTTCGCCGGGTCGGCAATGTCGTTCTCGATCGCGAGCAGACCCTCCTTGCGCGACTTCACCAGCAGGTCGAAGACCAGTTTCAGCAGTTCGACGTAGTTTTCGCGGTTGTACCGCTGGGGCTTGATCAGGCCGATCGCCCCGGAGAATGAGGCCTTGACGACCTTGACCGTGTTGCTGGTGATGAATGCACCGAGCGCCGCGCCAACGATGACGACCACTTCCGAGGGGTGCCACAGCAGCATGACGTTGCCGCCAGCCATCAGGAAGCCGCCGAGGACGGACGCGAAGACGATGACGGAGCCGAGGACAGCAAGCATTGCTGGTAAAGAGGACGACGCCTGAAGGCAACCGGCGGTCATCATAGACGACAGCAACGGGTTGTCCATGCCCCCGCGGCGGGTCAAACTCAAGCCTTGGTACCGGCCCTTGCCGGCAGTTTCGGCACTGGACCGGCGATCCCTCGTGTGACGGTTGGCCCCCCGCCCGCTGGCGGTGGCGGTCCGCCGTCCGGGCGGATTCCGCGGCGGCACGCGCCGTCCGGCCGCGCATTGACCACTGGAGCACCCACCGATGTTCGATATCTTCGGCTACCTGTTTGCCCTGCCCTGGATGCTGGGCTTCGCCGCGATCGGCTGGCTGATCTCGCTGCCGCGAAGAAACGTCGACGTGGTCGATTCTTTGTGGTCGCTGATGTTCCTGCTGGCCATCGTGGTCTATGCAGGCTTCCCGCCGGAGACGGTGCGTGGCCGGCTCCTGCTGGTGCTGGTGGCGATCTGGGCGCTGCGGCTGTCGATCTACATCACGGCCCGCAACTGGGGGCATGGCGAGGACCGCCGCTACCAGGCCATCCGCGCCCGCAACGAACCCGGTTTCGCCGTCGGCAGCCTCTACCGGGTGTTCGCCTTGCAGGCGGTGCTGGCCTGGGTCATCTCGTTGCCGTTGCACGGCGCCATCGGCAGCGAGGCGCCGCTCGGCGTGCTCGACTATGCGGGGCTCGCGCTGTGGCTGGTCGGCTTCACCTTCGAGGCCGGCGGCGACTGGCAGCTCGCCCGCTTCAAGCGCGATCCGGCGAATGCCGGCAAGGTCATGGACCGCGGGTTCTGGCGTTACACGCGCCATCCCAATTACTTCGGTGACTTCGCCCAGTGGTGGGCGTTCTACCTGATCGCGCTCGCCGGCGGGGCGTGGTGGAGCTTCATCGGCCCGGTGCTCATGAGCCTGCTGCTGCTGCGGGTGTCCGGCGTCAAGCTTCTGGAGCGCGACATCGGCGAGCGCCGGCCGGACTACGCCGAGTACATCCGCCGCACCAACGCGTTCTTCCCGGGCCCGCGCAAGGACTGAGGGCGGGCAGCGCGGTCAACCCTCGGCAGTGGCTTCGGCCGCCCGCGAGGCGCGTTTGCGGTCGTTTTCCTTGAGGAAACGCTTGCGCAGACGGATCGACTGGGGGGTCACCTCGACGAGTTCGTCCTCGTTGATGAACTCGACCGCGTACTCGAGGGTCAGCGCGATCGGCGGCGTCAGCAGCAGCGCATCGTCCTTGCCGGCGGCGCGGACGTTGCTCAGTTTCTTCTCTCGGATCGGGTTGACGACGAGGTCGTTGTCGCGGCTGTGGATGCCGACGATCATGCCCTCGTAGACCTTGGAACCGTGTTCGACGAAGAGGCGTCCGCGCTCCTGCAGCGTGAACAGCGAGTACGCCACGGCTTCGCCGATCTCGTTGCTGATGAGCACGCCGTTGTGCCGCTCCGGAATCTCGCCCTTGACGACGTCATAGCCGTCGAAGATGTGGCTGATCAGGCCCGTGCCGCGAGTCATCGTCATGAACTCGCCCTGGAAGCCGATCAGGCCCCGGGCGGGGATGCGGTACTCGAGGCGTACCCTTCCCAGGCCACGACCGGTGGGGTCGCCTTCGACGGTCATGTCGAGTAGTTCGCCGCGGCGTGTGCCCAACTCGGACATCACCGAACCCTGGTACCCCTCGTCGATGTCGATGGTCAGTGCCTCGAACGGCTCCTGCGTCACGCCGTCGACGACGCGCTTGAGCACCTGCGGCTTGCCGACGGCGAGTTCGTATCCCTCGCGGCGCATGTTTTCCACGAGGATGGTCAGGTGCAGTTCGCCGCGTCCCGAGACCCGGAACACGTCGGCGTCCGCGGTCTCTTCGACGCGCAGCGCGACGTTGCTCTGCAACTCGCGCATCAGGCGGTCGCGGATCTGCCGGCTGGTGACGTACTTGCCTTCGCGTCCGGCGAGTGGCGACGTGTTCACCTGGAAGGTCATCGACAGCGTGGGCTCGTCGACCTTGATGGGCGGCAGTCCCTCGGCGTTTTCGACGTCGCAGACCGTGATACCGATGTTCACGCCTTCGATGCCGGTGACGGCCACGATATCGCCGGCACTCGCCTCCTCGACGGGGTAGCGCTCGAGGCCACGGAAGCTCAGGATCTGGCCGATCTTGCCCGTCCCGCGGTCCTCGTCGCCCCAGCGCAAGGCGACGTTGCGGCCGGCACGCAAGGTACCGCGACGGATGCGGCCGATGCCGATGCGACCCACGTACGGGTTGTAGTCGAGCTGCGACACCTGCAGCTGCAGCGGCGCGGCGGCATCGATGGGCGGCGCGGGGGCGTACTTCAGGATGGCCTCGTAGAGCGCGGTCATGTCGCTCGCCGGGCGCTCCAGGTCGGTGGTGGCCCAACCCTGCAGGGCTGACGCGTAGACGATGGGGAAGTCGAGCTGCGCGTCGCTCGCCCCGAGCTTGTCGAACAGTTCGAAGGTGCGGTCGATCACCCAGTTCGGGCGCGAACCCGGCCGGTCCACCTTGTTGATGACGACGATCGCCTTGTGGCCGAGCGCCAACGCCTTGCGGGTGACGAAACGCGTCTGCGGCATCGGCCCTTCGACCGCGTCGACCAGCAGCAGCACCGCGTCGACCATCGACAGCACGCGCTCGACCTCGCCGCCGAAATCGGCGTGTCCCGGGGTGTCGACGATGTTGATGCGGGTGCCCTTGTATTCGATGGCGCAGTTCTTGGCGAGGATGGTGATACCGCGCTCGCGCTCGAGATCGTTCGAGTCCATGACGCGTTCGGCGACACGCTCGTGCGCGGCGAACGTGCCCGATTGTTTGAGCAGGCAATCGACGAGCGTCGTCTTGCCGTGGTCGACGTGGGCGATGATCGCGATGTTGCGGATGGCGCGGACGGTGGACATGGGGGTTTTCCGGGTGCTTCACGGGGGGAGCACCAAAAGGGGCGCGGAGCGTACCAGAGCCACGCTGCGGTTGCGACCCGCAACCGTCCGGCAACCTGCTTCGGCGTACAATGCGTTCTTGGGCAGACCCATGGCTGCCCCGTCTCGTCCTTCAGGACCCGGGTTTCCCACTCACTCACCATTTCAGGAGTGCTCCATGATCCAGCGTCGAACTTCCGTTCTCTTCTCCCTTGCGGTCGCTGCCGTGATCGGTCTCGCACAGACCGCCAGTGCACAGGACGCCCGCGTCGCCCAGCAGGTCAAGTTGCGGCAGGCGGCATACACGGTGCTCGGTGCCCAGATGGGGCAGATGGGAGCGATGGCCTCGGGTCGCGCGCCCTTCGACGCCAATGCTTTCCGTGCGGCGGCGGAGCGTGCCGCGTTCATGGGCGGCTACGTCTCCGAGCTGTTCCCGGCCGGTTCGCTGTCGGCGAGCAGCAAGGCCAAGGCCGAGCTCTGGCAGCAGCAGGCCGACTTCCAGAAGCTGATGAAAGACATGCAGGCCAAGACCGCGGCGCTCGCCACCGTCGCCAAGGGTGGCGATCTCGAGGCCATCAAGCCCGCTTTCGGGGCAGCCGGCGCAAGCTGCAAGGCCTGCCACGACAAGTACAAGGCCGACTGACGGAGCCGCCGCGGCATGCTGCAGCGATCGGGCGGATCCATCCACTACGAAGTGTCGGGGCGCAACCACGCCCCGGCACTCGTGCTGTTGCATCCGCTCGGGGCGAGTCTCGGCACCTGGCAGCCGCAGCTCGCGGAGTGCGAGCGGTTCTTCCGCGTGATCCGCATCGACCTGCGAGGCCACGGCAAGTCGCGCCTCGACGAGGGCCCGACAGGTTCCTGCAGCATGGCCGATCTCGCCGCCGACGCCCTTGCGGTGCTCGATGCCCTGCACATCGAGCGCGCGCATTGGTGCGGGGTGTCGATCGGCGGCGTGATCGCCCTGCAGGTGGCGGTGATGGCGCCGCGGCGCGTGGGTCGGCTCGTGCTCGCCAACACGGCAGCCTGCTTCCCGCCTGCCGAGGCCTGGGACGAGCGCATCGAGACCGCGCGCTCGCACGGCCTCGAGCCGCTGCAGGCGTCCGTGCCCGAACGCTGGTTTTCGGCGGCTTTCCGCGAGCGTGAAGCGGCGACCGTCGCGGGCATCGTCGACTTGTTCGCGACCACACAGGTGCGCGGATACATCGAAGCCTGCAGCGCGCTGCGCGACGTCGATCTGACGGCGCGACTCGGCGAGGTGCAGGCGCCGACGCTGGTCGTCGCCGGAGCGCGTGACAACCCCGATAGCATCGAGCGTGCCGGGCAACTCGCAGACGGCATCGTGGGCGCCGATCTGCTCATGCTCGATGCCGCGCACCTGTCCAACGTCGAGCAGGCGGAGGACTTCACGACCGCCGTGGTCGACTTCCTCCGCGACTGAGCCGCGACGTCCGGGGCTGCCGATCGATGACCGAGCCAGCCGTAGCTTCCTACATCCCGCTCTGGATAGCCGGCGCGATCCGCGGCCGGGTGCGACGTGACGTCGCCGAGGTGCTGCGCGGGTTTCCAGGCATCGCCACCGCCGAAATCGGACTGCGCCTCATCGAGAGCGGTTCACGCGCCGCGCGCAGCCGTTCGCTGCAGCAGGTGGCGCAGGGCCTGCGGCGCAACGGACTCATTGCCGACTGGCGCAACGAACTGTCGTCCATCCTCGACGAGTCCGGCGCCGAAGTCGCGCGTTGCGAGCGAGGCGCATTCCGTACTCTGGGTCTGCAGAACCGTGCCGTGCACGTCAATGGTTATCGCCCCGACGGCAGCTTGTGGGTGGCAAGGCGCAGCGAACTGAAGCGCGCCGACCCCGGGAAGCTGGACAATCTGGCGGCAGGCGGCGTCGCCGCCGGCGAATCGCCGCGCCGTACGGCACGGCGCGAGGCCTGGGAAGAGGCGGGTGTGCCGACGTCGCTCGCGCGAAAGCTGGATTTCCCGGGGATGGTCATCCACAGCCTGCGCGAGACGACCTTCGGGGTGCACGACGAGCTCGTGATCGTCGCCGACCTGGAGCTGCCTCAGGATTTCGAACCCGTCGGACGCGATGGCGAAGTCAGTGAATTTCTTTGCATGAGCGTCGCCGAGGCCGAGGCTGCCCTGCAGCGCGGTGAGTTTACGATCGAGGCGGGGCTGGCGCTGCGGGAGTCGCTTGAGCGGCGAGGCGCGGCAGCACCTCGCCCGTCACCCGGTGCGCAACCCACTCGGTGAGCGCCTGCGCACCGAGCGACTCATAGAAATCGCGCGCCGGCTTGTTCCAGTCGAGGACTGTCCATTCGAGAC
>JBIKVA010000029.1:0-18696 GCA_044357085.1 Steroidobacteraceae bacterium
TGTGAGTCCCTGCTCGACACAGCGTCGGGCAAGGTTCACGAGCAGTGCCTTGCCTATGCCGCGGCCGCGATAGTCCGGACGCACGAACAGGTCTTCCAGATAGATGCCGTGCCGCCCCCGGAAGGTCGAGAAATTGTAGAACCAGAGCGCGAAACCGGCCGTTGCCACACCGCGTTCGTCATGCCACTCGGCGATGTCGCTGAACACCCGCGGTGAGGGACCGAACAGCGCCGCCTCGAGCGCGCCGGGCGTGGCGTCCACCTGGTCGAGCAACTGTTCGTAGGTGGCCAGATCGCGAATGAGTTCGAGCAGGGTCGGCACGTCCTCGGGACGGGCGGGGCGCAGGTGAAGCATGGATTCCTGATCCTCGTGGTGCGTGGTGCGCCCAACGTGCATGGGCCTGCCCCGCGCGGGGCGGGCGCAGCGGTAACGCGGCTTATAATCGGCGGCAACCCGTTCATTCTCGCACGGGGTCATCACGGAGTTCGACATGCAGATCAAGGGCAGCACGGTGGTCATCACGGGTGGCGGACGCGGCATCGGACGCGAGATGGCGAAGAGTTTCGCGGCGCAGGGCGCCAACGTGGCGCTGTTCGACCTCAATCAGGCCGATCTCGATGAAACCGCGCGCCAGTGTGCCGCCGCCGGGGTGACGGCGCGGGGCTACCTCGTCAATGTCACGCAGGAGTCTGCGGTGGCGGCCGGCATGGATGCGGTGGTCGCCGACTTCGGCGGCATCGACGTGCTCGTCAACAACGCCGGAATCGTCAAGGATGGCCTGTTGATCAAGGTCAAGGACGGTGTCGTGACCGGCAAGATGACACTGGAGCAGTGGCAGGCCGTCATCGACATCAATCTCACCGGCGTCTTCCTCTGCGGACGCGAGGCGGCCGAGCGCATGGTGCAGCGTGGCCGCGGCGGCGTGATCATCAACATCTCCAGCATCTCGCGCCATGGCAACCCCGGACAGACCAACTACACCGCCACCAAGGCGGGCGTGGCGGCGATGGCCGAGGTCTGGGCCAAAGAACTCGCGCGCTACGGCATCCGCACCGGCGCGATCGCCCCCGGCTATACGCGCACCGAGATCCTCTCCGCGATGCGGCCGGAGATCCTCGACAAGCTCACCGCGCAGGTGCCGCTGCGTCGCTTGGGCGATGCGGGCGAGATTGCGCACGCGGCGCTGTTCATCGTCGGCAACGACTTCTTCACCGGTCGCTGCATCGACGTCGATGGCGGCATGAGGATCTGAGCGCCATGCGCACCGGCTGGTTGCAGTTCGGGCGTCGGCTCATTGCACGCGCGGTCGTCGTCGTTGCCGCGCTGGCGGCTGCAGCCGCCGCGAGCGTAGCCGTTGGCGCACCCGCGGCGGCGGAGACGATTGCGGTGCTCGGCACGGGCCGCGTCGGTGCGGCGCTCGGACCGCGACTTGCGGCCCTCGGGCATCCGCTGATCTATGGCACTCGCGATCCCTCGCGGGCGGAACTCGCCGCCCTGGTCGCGCGCAGCGGTCCGCGGGCGCGCGCCGCCACGCAGGCGGAGGCTGTGGCGGCCGCCGGGATCGTGGTCATCGCCCTGCCGTGGAGTGCCACCGAGTCGACGCTGCGCGAGCTCGACCTGACTGGCAAACTCGTCATCGATCCGACCAACGCGCTGCGTCTGGGGCGCGATGGTCTGATGGAACCGGCGGTGGACACCTCGGCCGCCGAACGTATCCAGGCGCTCGCTCCGCGGGCGCGGATCGTGAAGGCCTTCAACACCGTTGGCGCGCACGTGATGGCAGACCCGTCAGCCGCCGGCGGTCCGGTGACCGTGCCGGTGGCGGCCGACGATGCGGCCGCGAAATCGAGAGTTATGCAGCTCGTGCGTGATCTCGGTTTCGAGACTCTGGATGCCGGCCCGTTGCGTCACGCGCGCCAGCTCGAGGGCATGGCACTGATCTACATGGTCCCCTACTTGCGTGGACCGCGCGGCGAGGCGTTCGAGTACCACCTGCGCCGCGGTGCGGCGCCGCGAGAGAGCCAGGGGGTACGGCCGGCGCAGTGACTTGCTGCCGCCGCGCGACCGGCGGGCTGCAGGACAGTGGCGGCAAGGCAATCGCGGCAGGGCAGTCCTCGACCTGCGGGCGCTGCAGCATCAGCCGCCGCGCAGTCTTGCGAGCAGTTCCGCGGGAGCCTTGAGTCCCGCCTCGTCGGCAAGACCGTAGCCCCACGCCACCGCGAAGAATCGCAGCCCGTTGCCCAGCGCCGCCCGTTGGTCATCGGGAGAGTCGCCCACCATCCAGGTGGTCGTCACGGGCAACGCCTCGCGCTGCAGCACTTCACGTACCAGCGCCGTCTTGTCGATGGCGGCCGGTTCGACGGCATCGAGCGCATAGACGCCGCGGAAGTGCCGCTGCCAGTCAAGGTGGTCGAGGATGAGCCGGGTGGGCTTGATGCGCTTGTTGGTGACGATATGCAGGTCGATACCCGCGCTGCCCAGCGACTCGAGCATGGACTCGACGCCCGGGTAGACATCCGTCTGGCGATAGCCGACGGAGTCGTACTCTGTGCGATAGGCCGCGGCAAGACGTTCGATCAGCGCCGGCTCCGCCGAGCCGGCGAGCGTGGCGAGCGTGCGCGGCAGCGGCGGGCCGATGAGCGCCGGGGAGAGCGGCACGACGGGCCGGATGCCCTCGCTGGCCAGTGCGCGATCCAGTCCTGCAAGGATGCTGCGTGCCGAGTCGATGAGCGTGCCGTCGAAATCGAACAGGATGGCGCGTGGTGCGCTCATGACACGGACGACGGGCCATCGGTGAACTGCAGCGCGGCAAGGCGTGCGTACAGCGGATTCGAGGCGATGAGTTCCTCGTGACGACCGATGGCGACGATGCGGCCCTGGTCCATGACGACAATACGGTCGGCCTTGAGCACGGTCGCCAGCCGGTGCGCGATGATGATCGTGGTGCGCGTTGCCATCAGCTGCTCGAGAGCCTGCTGGACCACGCGTTCGCTCTCGGCATCGAGTGCGCTCGTGGCCTCATCGAGCAGCAGCAGCGGTGGGTTCTTGAGGATGGCGCGGGCGATCGCGATCCGTTGGCGCTGACCACCGGACAGCCGCGTACCCCGCTCGCCGAGGAAAGTTTCGTAGCCTTCCGGCAGGGCGCGGATGAACTCGTCGGCCGCCGCGGCGCGCGCGGCTTCCTCGACCTCGGCATCGGTGGCGTCGGGGCGTCCGAAACGGATGTTCTCCCTGGCGCTCGTCCCGAAGAGCACGGTGTCCTGAGGCACGAGGCCGATGCGGCGACGCACCGCCAGCGGATCGGCGCTGGCGATGTCGACGCCGTCGAGCACCACGCGACCGGCTTGCGGGTCGTAGAAGCGCAGCAGCAACTGGAACGTCGTGCTCTTGCCGGCTCCGGACGGCCCGACGAAGGCCACGGTTTCTCCGGGCGCGATCTCCAGCGAGAAACCGTCGAGCGCCGGGCTGTCCGGACGCGACGGGTAGTTGAAGCGGACCTGCTCGAAGCGCACATGACCCGCCTTGCTCCCCGCCGCCACGGCCGGCAAGGCGACCGGATTCGGCGGTGCCACGATCGCAGGGGTGGCCTGCTGCAGTTCCACCAGCCGCTCCATGGCACCCGCGGCGCGCTGCACTTCGCTCCACATTTCGCTGAGCGAGGCGGCGGCGACACCGGCGTAGCCCGCGAACAGCAGGAACTGCACGAGCTCGCCCCCCGACATTTCCTTGGACAGCACCTGATGGGCGCCGAACCAGAGCACGATGGTGATGGCTGCGACGACCAGCGTGGTCGAGAGCGCGGTGAGCCAGGCCCGTACCCGCGTGCGTACCACGGCGATATCGAAAGAGGCCTCCACCGCCTTGTCGTAGCGCTGCGTGTTGAGACTCTCCAGCGTGAAGGCCTGCACGGTCTGGATCGCATTCAGCGTCTCGCCGGCGAGTCCGCTGGTGTCGGCGATGCGATCCTGCGACGAGCGCGACAACTTGCGCAGCTTCCGCCCCAGCGAGATCACCGGGATGATCACCGCCGGCATCGCGATCACCATCAGGCCGAGCAGCTTGAGGCTGGTCACGGCCATCATGACGATCGAGCCGGCCAGGTTGACCAGCGAGCGCAGCGCAATGGAAATGCCCACGCCCGAGATCGACTGTACCAGCGTGGTATCGGTGGTCAGACGCGAGAGCACCTCGCCGGTGCGCGTCACCTCGAAGAATTGCGGATCCATGCGGATCACGTTGCGATAGACGGCTTCGCGGATGTCGGCGACCACGCGCTCGCCGAGCCAGGTGACAAGGTAGAAGCGCATCGCCGCGAAACCGCCGAACAGCACCGCGACACCCAGGAAGGCGACGAAGTAGCCGTTGATGGTGTCGGCGCTACCCGCGTTCATCCCCTTGTCGACGAGTTGCGAGAGGGCCACGGGCAGCGCCAGCATGGAGCCCGAGGCGAGCAGCAGCGAGACCATCGCCCAAGCCAGCACGCGGCGGTAGGGCCGCAGGTAGGGCCAAAGTTCCGCGAGCGGCTTGACGGACTTGGCTTTCGGACGATCAGCTTGCGAGGACTCTGCCATCGCCCGATTGTATCCCGCCGCCCCGTCCGGCCCGCGGGCGCTGCGGGTCAGGCATTGCAGCGCAGCACGAGTTTGCCGGTGGTGGTACCGGACTGGATGGCCGCGAGCGCCGCCGGCGCCGCCGCGAAATCGAAGCTCATGCCGATATGCGGGCGTACCGGGATCAGCTCGAGGGCGGCCCGCATCGATTCCGGCAGTCGGGCGGACTGCTCCCACAGCCAGATCAGGTTGAAGGCCAGCAGGCCGCGGTTCTGCGGGATCATGGCGAGCGGATCGAGCCGCGGACGCCGCAGGTACTGCCACGCCAGTTTCAGAAAATTCGGCCGCTTGCCGCCGCCCATGAAATCCGCAGCGCCATAGAGCACGTAGCGGCCCTCGGATGCGAGCCGGTCGAAACTGCAGCGGAAGCCCTCGCCGTACACGGCATCGAGTACGACGTCGAACCCCGGCGCGTCCAAGTGGGCGAGCGCCGCGTCGAGGTCACGCCCCAGCGCCGGGCCACGCACGACCACGGTTGCGGGGTCGAGTCCGAACCGCGCTGCGAGCCACTCGCGCTTGGCTGCCGAGCCGACCACGGCGACGGCGCGTGCACCGAGCATGTTCAAGGCGTGCATGGCATTGAGGCCGACGCCGCCCGCCGCCGATTGCACGAGCACCACGGAGCCGGAGCGCGCATTGCCCAGCGGCACGAGGCCGTACCACGCTGTCAGTGCCTGGACCGGGTAGGCGGCGGCCTCGGCCAGCGACCAACCGTCCGGGACGGGCCAGAGGGTGCGGGCATCGACATTGAGTCGGGTCGCATAGCCGCCGAAGCGCGTCAGCACGATCACCGGATCGCCCTCGGACCAGCCCGTGACGCCGGTTCCCAGCCGCCGGATGCGGCCGGCGCACTCCAGACCGGGCACGAAACTGCCCGCGGGAGTGGCCGAGTAAAGACCGAGACAGGCGAACACGTCTGCGAAATTGACACCGACGGCATCGACGTCGACCTGGACCTCGCCGGGGCCGGGTGCCGCGAGGGGTTCTTCGATCAGGCCCAGTCGGGCGAGGGAACCGGCTTTGGGAAGGCGCCAGACGTGGCGCGTTTGCTCGTCAGGCTTTGGGTTCCGCGACATGCAGCCGAGCATACTGCGAGGGCAGCATGCCGGTGTAGCGACGGAACATGCGCGCGAAATAGGAGCCGTCGTGGAAGCCGACGGCATAGGCGATTTCGGTCACCGGCATCGAGCCTTCCTGCAGGCGCTCGCAGGCGGCGATGATGCGGAAGCGGAGCAGGTATTCGCGAAAGGTGATGCCGAAGACCGTGTGGAAGCTGCGGCTGAACTGGAATCGGCTCAGGCCGCAGTGGCTGGCAACGTCCCGCGCCGGAAACTTCTCATGGAAATGTGCCCGCACGAAATCAGGCGCCTTGAGCACTCCCGCGTGCAGCACAGGCACGGCGGCGGCTGCCACGGTCGCCTCTTCGAGGGCGGGCAGCGGGATCGCCTTTGGCACTTGACCCGGGTCGATTTCCGACATCATCTCCACCGACGATTTCTGCAAAACGTATTAAGAATAGAACCATGTTGAGGATAGGTACTTGCCCGACTTGTTTTCGTTAAAAATCCGTAATTTGCAGGCAACTTTCTTGCCTTCTTGCCCGGCGGCGGTTAGGTCCCGCGGGGGCTGGGCCCGGTCGCGAATCGACTCGGCCGCAGCGCCGATGGGCTAAGATTCCGGGATGGAAAAGGATCATTCGGAAGCGGCCACCAGTTTCGACGCAGCCTTCACCGATGCGGTCAACCTCGGCAACCAGATCGCCGACCGCGACAAGGAAGCCGACCTCTGGGACATCGCCGACGGGTTGCTTGCCGGGGCCATCCAGTACTGGCTCTACTCGCGTCAGCCCTGCAGCGACCCGCGGTGTGTCGATTGCCTGTCGGTCAGCACGGCCGAGGGTCGCATGGCCGAAATGCAACGCCTGATCCGCCAGCTCTCCGAGGAGAGCGAGTACTACCACAGCCCCAACGACTCGAACGTCGGGCGCGCCTGAGCCCTCAGCGGGCGACGTCCTCGAGCGCCGCTTCGAGGATCGCGAGGCCCTCGGCCAGCACGGTGTCGGGGATGGTCAGTGGCATCAGGAAGCGGATCACGTTCGCATGGACCCCGCACGAGAGCAGCACCAGCCCGCGTCTGCCGGCAGCCTGGACCAATGCCTTGGTCAGTTCGGCGTCCGGGGCATCCGGACGGCGCTCCTTGACGAGCTCCATGGCGACCATTGCACCGATCCCGCGCACGTCACCAATGCAGGCCCAGCGTGACTGCAGATCGTGCAGCCGGGCGCGGACTGCCGCGCCGACGCGTTCGGCGCGCGCGCAAAGTTGCTCTGACTCGATCACCTCGAGCACGGCAAGCCCGGCCGCACAGCCGAGCGGGGAGCCGGCGTAGGTGCCACCGAGGCCGCCCGGCGGCGGCGAGTCCATGATCGAAGCCTTGCCCGTCACCGCGGCCAGCGGCACGCCACCGGCGAGGCTCTTGGCGATGGTCACGAGGTCCGGTTCGACGCCCGAGTGTTCGATGGCGAACATGCGCCCGGTACGCGCGAAGCCGGTCTGGATCTCGTCGACGATGAGCACGATGCCGTGCTTGTCGCAGAGCGTGCGCAGTGCGCGCAGGAACTCGGCCGGCGCGACGTAGAAGCCGCCTTCGCCCTGGACCGGTTCGACGATGATCGCCGCGACGCGCTCGGGGTCGACATCCGCCTTGAAGAGCTGTTCAAGCGCAGCCAGAGATTGCGCCGTGCCGATACCGTGGTACTCGACCGGGAACGGCGCGTGGTAGACGTCTGGCAGCAGGGCGCCGAAACCGGCCTTGTACGGTTGCACCTTGCCGGTGAGGCTCATGCAGGCGAGGGTGCGGCCGTGGAAGGCGCCTCCGAAGGCGATAACGGCCGAGCGTCGCGTGTGGTGGCGCGCGATCTTGACCGCGTTCTCCACCGCCTCGGCGCCGGTGGTGAGGAAGATCGTTTTCTTTGGTCCGCTGCCCGGGACGAGTTCGTTCAGGCGCTCGGCCAGGGCGACGTAGTTCTCGTAGGGGGTGACCTGGAAACAGGCGTGCGACAGTCTGGCGAGCTGCGCGGCGATGGCCGCCTGCACCCGCGGGTGCAGATGGCCGGTGTTGAGCACGGCGATACCGCTCGCGAAGTCGATGAGACGCCGGCCTTCGACGTCCCAGATTTCGGCGTTGCTCGCACGCTCGGCGTAGACCTGCAGCGAGTTGCCGACACCGCGGGGCACTGCGGCGGCGCGGCGGCGGGCGAGATCGGCATTGGTCGGCACGGGATCAGCTCTTGCCGGCGGCGGGCTTGGTGTCCGTCTGCGCGAGATCGGCGGCGCGGTGGATCGCCGTGCGGATGCGCTGGTAGGTCCCGCAGCGGCAGAGGTTGCCGGACATGGCGGCATCGATGTCCGCATCGGTGGGTTTGGGCGTCTTGGCGAGCAGCGCTGCCGCGGACATGATCTGTCCCGACTGGCAGTAGCCGCACTGCGGCACGTCGATCTCGATCCAGGCGCGCTGCACGGGGTGGCTGCGATCGCCCGAGAGTCCCTCGATGGTGGTCACGCGTTGCGTGCCCACGGCTGCCACCGGCGTGACACAGGAGCGCACGGGCTCGCCGTCCAGGTGCACGGTGCAGGCGCCGCACAGTGCCATCCCGCAACCGTATTTGGTGCCGGTGAGCCCGACGGTATCGCGCAGCACCCAGAGCAGCGGGGTCTCCGGATCGACATCGACCTCCACGGGTCGGCCATTGACGTTCAGTTTGATCACGATCGGCCTCCGGCGGGCAAAAACGCCTCTGTTAGAATTTACCCCTTTCCAAGCCTTTTTCCGATAGAGCCGATGGGGTAACTGCGTGTCCGAGTCCATCCAGACAGAAGTCGTCATCGTCGGCGCGGGTCCCTGCGGGCTTTTCCAGGTCTTCGAACTGGGCCTGCTCGGCATGCGTGCGCACGTGCTCGACTCGCTCAAGACGCCCGGCGGCCAGTGTACCGAGCTCTATCCCGACAAGCCCATCTACGACATTCCCGCCCTGCCGGTATGCGGCGCGCAGGAGCTCGTCGATCGGCTGATGCAGCAGATCAAGCCGTTCGAGCCGGTGTTTCATCTCGGCGAAGAGGTGCTCGAGGTCACCCCGCGCGGGCGGCGCTTCGATGTGGTGACCTCCGCCGGTACGCGCTTCGATACCGGGGCGATCGTCATCGCCGCGGGCGTCGGTTCCTTCCAGCCGCGCCGCCTCGGCGTGCCGGACTGCGAGCTCTTCGAGGGACAGCGCCTGCACTACCGGGTCAAGGGCGCGGATGAGTACCGCAACCAGCGTCTGGTGATTTTCGGCGGCGGCGATTCCGCGCTCGACTGGGTGATCGAGTTTGCGGCGACCTCGCCGTCGATCACCTTGGTTCACCGTCGCCGCGAGTTTCGCGCCGCGCCGGCTTCGGTTGCCCGGATGCGGGACCTCGAAACGCAGGGCAAGCTGCGCTTCATCGAAGGGCTCGCCGAGTCGCTGCTGGTCGAGGGCGGAGCAATGACTGGTGTGCGGGTCAAGACGGCCGACGGCGTGCTGCACGAGTTGCCGGCTGACCACGTCTTCGCCTTCTTCGGTCTGCACCCCAAGCTCGGTCCGGTGGCCGAGTGGGGGCTCGATCTCGAGCGCAAGGCCCTCAAGGTCGATACCGAAAAATTCCAGACCAGTGTCCCGGGTATCTTCGCCGTCGGCGACATCAACACCTATCCGGGCAAGAAGAAACTGATCCTGTCGGGTTTCCACGAGGCTGCACTCGCGGCATTCGGCATCCAGTCCTGGCTCTACCCCGAGAAGAAGCAGTTCCTGCAGTACACGACCACGAGTCCGGTGATGCAGAAGCGGTTGGGGGTGGCGACGCCGTGAACGTCCGGGTCGTCGACCTGCTGCGGCAGTTCGACCTCGAGCGTCTCGAGGTCAACCTCTTCCGCGGCGAGAGTCGCGACATCGGCAGCCCGCAGGTCTACGGCGGTCAGGTTCTCGGGCAGGCCCTCATGGCGGCCTACCAGACCATCGAAGGCCTCGAGGTGCACTCGCTGCACGCCTATTTTCTGCGGCGCGGCGACTTCAATCGGCCGATCGTCTATCAGGTCGATCGCAGCCGCGACGGCCATTCTTTCTCGTCACGGCGGGTGATCGCGTTGCAGAATGGCGAGCAGATCTTCACCTGCGCCGCGTCGTTCCAGCGTCGCGAACAGGGTCTCGAGCACCAGTCGACCATGCCCGAGGTACCGGCCCCCGAAACCTTGCCGGACTGGAGTCGCCCGACCCCCGAGGTTGCCGCGCGACTGCCCGAATTGCTGCGGCGCATGCTGATACGCGAGCGCCCTATCGAGTTGCGCCCCATCGAGCCCATCGACTTTCTCGACCGCAGGTCCGGCTCGGCCGTCGAGCGCGTATGGTTCCGCATTGCCGAGCCGTTGCCGCCCGACGATGCGCTGCACCGTTGCCTGCTGGCCTACATGTCGGACTTCAACCTGCTCACCGCAGCCACCCGTCCGCATCAGGGCAGTTTCGAGATCGGCGAACTCGTCATGGCGAGCATCGACCACGGTCTGTGGTTTCATCGGCCTTTCCGGGCCGACGACTGGCTGCTCTACGACGTCGAGAGCACGAGTGCTTCGGGCGGGCGGGGTTTCGCGCGCGGCAGCATCTACAGCCGTGACGGCCGACTGGTGGCGAGTGCCGCACAGGAGGGCTTGATCCGGGTGCGCCGGATGCGCGAATGATCGGCTTTTGCAGCGGGGGTTCCATGAAAGGCAGTGTTACGAATGTTGGTCGGACCGCGAACCTGGGCGTGAAGGCGTTGGCGCTGGCGGCGCTGGCGATGTCGGGACTCGGCATCGGACCGGGATCCGGCACGGCGGGCGCGCAGACGAATGTCGGAGCGCCGGGCGTCGATGCGGCGGTGGCGCAGAGTCCGGAGTACAAGCGCGGGCGCTTGCTCTACATCCAGTGCCGTGCCTGCCACGACCTGCAGCCCAGCCCCGTCGAGAAGGTCGGACCCAATCTCGCCGGCGTCGTCGGACGTGGGGCGGCTCAGGCGCCGGGATTCAGCTATTCGCCGGCGATGCGCGGCGCCAAACTGGTATGGGACAAGGCAACGCTCGATCGCTGGATCGAGAAGCCGAGCGCGGTGGTCCCGGGCAACATCATGGCCTTCGCCGGGATCGCGAATCCGGCCGATCGCGCCGCCTTGCTGCGCTACATCGAGATCGAAAGCGCGCCGCGCTGAGCGGCGGCTTGACGGATCAACGCAAGCGCCCGAGTTCCTCGCGCAGCACCGCGTTGAAGCGTGCGGGCTGCTCCATCATCAGGAAGTGGCCGGTGCCGTCGACGACGCGCAGCCGGAAGTTCGGTGCGAGCGCACGGATGCGCGCCTCGTCGGTCCTGCTGCGGTCGGCATTGATCGCCACGATCGGCACTTGCAGCTCGCGCAGCACGGCCACGCCATCCCAGGCGTTGAGCGCGCGCACGGAGGCGATGCCCACGCGCGGGTTGCCCTGGGCCATGTCTTCGACGATCCACCGGCGCAATTGCGGATCGGCATCGGTCCGGAAGAACGTGTTGTCGACGAAGACCCGCGTGGTACCCGCGAAATCCCGCTCGAACATCGCAAAGCGCGCGGCCGACTCCGCGGCCGGGGCGGGCGGCAGACCCACCGAAGAAAAGGTGTCGACGCCGATCACTCCGCGCACGCGGCTGCCAAGCAGACGCGCGGCCTCCGCCACCACCGGACCGCCCATCGAGTGACCGACGAGGATGATGGCGGTCTGCGTCGGCAATCCCGTGACCACCCGCTGCACGTCCTCGCCGAAGCTGCGCATCGAGAAATCCTCGCGCGCATCGCCGGAGGCACCATGGCCGGCAAGATCGATGGTGAGCACGTCGTGGTCCGGCGCGAGGTCGGCGACCTGCTCGCGCCAGTAGCTCGAGTCGCAGGCCCAGCCGTGCACCAGCACCACGAGCGGACGGTCACCCTTCAACGGGCCATACAAACGGTAATGGATGGACACGTCGGCAGCTCCCTTGGCGGTGGTCGTCGTGGCGAGATCGTCTGCTCCGCGCGCCGTTCCCGTGTTGAAGACGAGCAGAGCGGCGAGCGCCAACCGCAAGGCGATGGAACGGATGTGGCAGTTCATCTCAGGCCTGCAGCAGCATCCACTGGTACTTGTCGGGCGCGAAGAAGGTGAAGGACCGACGCCCGAATTCGTCGCTGTACACCGCGCTGATGCCGCTCGCCGTCGAGCGCGACACCCGCGCGTGCATGGCGTCGATGTCATTCACCCGCCAGCAGTAGAGGCTGTAGCCGAGGCAGCCCGCGCGCGATCGCTGCAGACGATCTTCGATCCTTGCGTTGGTCGCGAAGCGTACGCATTTCAGTTTGCCGGAGCGGCGTTCTGCCAGTGCGTGCCCCGACGCCGGATCGTCGAAGTCGACCATGTGGAAGCCTTCGCCCGGTTCGAGGCCGAAGATCCGCCGCGAGCCGGTGGCGTTTTCGTAGGGCGTACGTTCGTCGAACATGCGTTTGAGACCGAGCACTTCGTCGTAGAAGTCGAGCACGTGCGGGTCGTCGTCGGCGATCATCAGCCCGAAGTGGGTATGCTGGCTGGTACGCATCAGGCTCGAGGGATCGATCTGGCCATAACGCGGGCTCTCGTAGCCGAAACGCTCGAAGAAAACCTGCCGGTAATGCGGCTGCAGCAGCACCATCTCGCGTACGCCGACGATCGGCTCGCGGAAGGGGCGCGCGGCTCTGTCGCCGCTCACTTCACCGATGACCGCGAGCAGCGGTTCGATCAGGGAGAGCGGCGCTCCGCCTGCTCTGGCCCGCTCGGCATGATTGACGATGTTGAACGCGCTGGTCGTGACGCGCACGCCCCAGCGCGAGCCGACACAGCGCAGGTTGTCGCCCATGCCGAGGCCATCGTTGAGAGGACGATCCCACTGCATCAGCCGCACCAGACCGTGATCGGCCTGCTGGTGCAGCAGCCGCAGCGAGCGCAGCCCGGAATCGACGCCATACAGTGCCCGCGCGGAGGTCGCGTCGAGTTCGCCGGCCTCGCCGGCGCGGCAGCCGTAGGCGGTGAAATCGGCGAGCGCCTCGTCGAGGTCCGGTACGCCGACGCAGACCTCGTGGAGCCCGCCGACGCAGCGTGCGGTGTCCGCGATGGCGGTTCCCGCAGTAGCGTTGTTTGCAGTAGCAATGTTCTGATGCAGCGTCGTCACGATGTCCTCGACTGTGATGCGGCGTGTCAGCCAGCGGCCAACAGTTCGATCTCGTGCCCGTCGGGATCGGCGATCATCGCGATCCGCCGGCCGCCCGGCCGCAGTTCGGCGGGTGGCTTCAGGACCTTCACCCCGCGCGTCGCAAGTCGCGCCACGAAGGCATCGATGCCCGCGACGGCGATCCCGATGTGTCCGTGCAGGCGCGTGCCGGCGTGATCCGGCGCGGCTGATCCTCCCGACCACACACCCGGTTCGTGCCACAGCTCGAGCTGCATCGCCGCAGCGCCCGCCTCGGCACTGGCCATGAACACCAGCGTGCGGGGAATCTCGGGGAAGCTGATGCGGCGGATCTCGGTGAGCCCGAAATGTTCGCGGTAGAACTCCAGCGAGCGGCCGAGATCGGCCACCGGCAGCATGGCGTGCAGCAATTGCGCAGCGGCATCAGCGGGCACGCAGCACCTTGCCGGGGTTCATGATCCCGTTCGGATCGAAGCTGCGTTTGAGGTGATGCATCAGTTCGATTTCCAGCGGCGCGGCATACCGCTCGAGCTCCTCGACCTTAAGCCTGCCGATACCGTGCTCGGCACTGAAACTGCCGCGCAGTTCGTGCACGAGATCGTGCAGGTGGCGACGGATGACTGCTTCGCGCGCGGCGAGCGTCGTCGCGACGCTGCCCGTGCTGGACACTCCCTGGGTCGCCGACTGGTTGATGTTGAAGTGCAGGTTGCCGTCGCCGACGTGGCCGTAACAGACGAGGAATCCTTCCGGCACCTCCGACTCCAACCAGGCCGCTGCGCGTTCGATGAACTCGGCCAGACGGTCGATAGGCAGCGACAGATCGTGCTTGAGGCTATGGCCATCGCGGCGCTGCGCCTCGGGGATGTTCTCGCGCAACTGCCAGAACTCGCGGCGCTCGCGCTCGCCCTGTGCGAGGGCGGCGTCCGTGACGAGTCCGGCGTCGAGCGCCACGGCGAGGGTTTCTTCGAGGCGGGTGTCGAGCGGTTCGTCGGCGACTGCGCTCGAGAGTTCGCACAGTACATGCCAGGGCGAGTCGCCGCCGAGCGGGGCGCGGCTACCCGGCAGATGCTTCAGCACCAGCGCGATCGCCACTTTTGGCACGAGTTCGAACGAGGTGACGAGGTCGCCGCAGCGTTCGCGCAGCAGGGCGAGCAGCGCGACCGCAGCCGCCGGTGTCGGCACGGCCGTGAACGCGGTGGCTGCGGCGCGTGGCGCCGGAAACAGCTTCAGGCTGGCTGCGGTGATGACGCCGAGAGTGCCCTCGGCGCCGATGAACAGGTGGCGCAAGTCGTAGCCGGTATTGTCCTTGCGCAGTCCGCCGAGGTTGGCGAGCACCCGGCCGTCGGCCAGCACCACCTCCAGCCCCAGCACGAGGTCACGGGCCATGCCGTAGCGCACGACGTTCAGCCCGCCGGCGTTGGTCGACAGGTTGCCGCCGATCTGGCAACTGCCCTCGGCGCCGAGGCTCAGCGGGAAGTAGCGCCCGGCGGTCGCCGCAGCGCGCTGCACGTCGGCGAGGATGCAACCGGCCTCGACCACCATCGAGTCGTTGAGGGGCTGGATCTCGCGGATGGCGTTCAGGCGACGCAGCGACAGCACGAGTTGCGTGCCCGTCGCGTCGGGCGTCGCGCCGCCACAATACGACGTGTTGCCGCCCTGCGGGACGACGCTGATCCGCAGCGCGTTGCACAACGCGAGCAGTTGCGACACTTCGGCGGTGCTGCGCGGCAGCGCGAGGGCAAGCGCCTTGCCGGGGTACAGGCGGCGGTGATCGATGCTGACCGCATCGAGCTGGCCCGGGTCGGTGAAGATGACACCCGGTCCGAAGCGCGCGACCAGTTGCTGCAGCGGCGAAGCTGCACCGCCCGGCATCATGTCGCTGCACCGCCCGGCATCATGTTGCTGCGGCGAGGGTCATGGCCGGCGGCGGCAGACGGCAGTCCGGTTTGGTGAGCAGCAACTGCACGTCGCCGAGCTGGCGCTCTTCGAAGCCGCCTTCGCAGTAGCAGAGGTAGTACTCCCAGAGACGCACGAAGGAATCGGGATAGCCCAGCGCGCGCACTCTCGAGAGGTTGTCGAAGAAGTTCCGGCGCCACTCGCGCAGTGTACGGGCGTAATGCGGTCCGATGTCCTCGAGGTGGAAGATCTTCAGGTCGGTCGCGCGGGTGAGCGAGCGGCTGATCGCCTCGACGCTCGGGATGAAACTGCCCGGGAAGACGAAGCGCTGGATGTAGTCCACCGACTTGCGAGCCTGCTCGTAGAACTGATCCTGCAGGGTGATGGCCTGCAGCAGCATGGCGCCGTGCGGTTCGAGGAGCGACGCGCACTTGGCGAGATAGGTGTCGAGGTAGTCTGCGCCGACCGCTTCGATCATCTCGATCGACATCGCCTTGTCGTAGCGCCCCTTGAGATCGCGATAGTCCTCGAGCAGCAGCGTGACGCGATCGCCGAGGCCAGCCCGCGCGATCTTCTCTTTCGCATACTCGTGCTGCTCGCGCGAAATGGTCGTGGTGGTGACGTGGCAGCCGTAATGGGCGGCCGCGTGCAGGGCGAGTCCACCCCAGCCGGTGCCGATCTCGACCACCCGCTCTCCGGGGCAGAGGCGCAACTTGCGGCACACGGCTTCGAACTTGGCGACTGAGGCCTGTTCGAGCGTGGTTGTCTCGTTGGCAAAGATGCCGCAGGAATAGGCCATCGTCGGATCGAGCATCAGCTCGTAGAGCGCATTGCCGAGGTCGTAGTGCGCGGCGATGTTGCGGGCACTGCCGCCGCGGCTGTTGCGGTTCAGGAAGTGGAACACCTTGAGCAGCGGCCGGCTGACGAGCGCCCAGCGGCTGTCCATGCCGTTCATCATGTCGCGGTTGGCGACGAACAGGCGCACCAAGCTGGCGAGATCGTCGCAACGCCAGAGCCCGCGGATGTAGGCCTCGCCGGCGCCCACGGTCCCGCCGAAGGCGGCATCGGCATAGAGTTGCGGATGATCGACGTGCAGGGTCACCGCCAGGTTGAGCCGCGGCGTGCGCTGTCCGAACAGGTGACGGGTACCGTCCCATTCGATGATCTGCAACTCGCCGTGGCGCAGCAGGGCGAACTGGCGCAGCAGCAGGCGTCGGCCGAGCGCTGCGAGCGGCGAGGCGCGTCCCTCGGCGGACTCGGCGGCGGCCTCATCCAGCGGCACGATGGACGGCCGCTCGCTGCGTTCGTTCATGCGCCGTCCTCGCGCGCGAGCTTGTCGGGGTGCGTGAAGAACCGCGTGCGCTTGAACAGCAGGCGCAAGGCCTGCCAGTAGATCAGCACGCTCACCTTCAGGGTGATCAGGGGGAACGCGCCAAGGGCGTGCGCAAGCGTCCGACCGTTGATCGGCTCGCGACGCAGCGTGAGGGTCGCATCGAATGGCGACTCGCCGTCCTTCCAGTTCTCCATGTGCACCGAGAGTGTGTCTCCGGGCTCGGAAAAGCGCCAGTCGTAGCGCATGTCCATGGGCAGGAACGGTGAGACGTGGAACCGCTTGTCGAACTGCCAGCGCAGCACCTTGGCGCCCACCCGCTCTGCCGCAGAGACCGGCAGCACGTACGCGTGGCGCTCGTCCCACGGCGTGTTGGTGATCTCGGCGACCAGGGTTTCGAGATGCTCGCCGGAGTCGTCGAACACGTAATAGAAGCTCACCGGATTGAAGCTCCAGCCGAACTGCCGCAGGTGGGTGAGCAGACGTATCGGTCCCTGCGGACGGTGCCCGGTCTGCGCCTCGACCCGATCACGCACCGCCGTGTCGAGAGGCACCTGCGGGTCGCCGAGATAGTCCGCACGCCTGAACCAGGCGAGCGCCGGCCGGCGCGCAGACCACAGCCAGCGTCCCGCGAACAGGGTCGGCAGCTCCCCGAGGTCGAGGTAGGCGAGGTAGATCCGGTAGCGGAAGTCATTGCGCCGCGGTCCCGAGCGGCGATGGCGGATGTGCCCGGTGTACAGGCAACTCGCCGTCATCCGGCCGGGCTCCGTGGTCCGGCCGACGCACCGCGCAGACTGCGGCGCACGGGCTCGAGCAGCGGCGGCGCCGGTGGGGCGGTACCCGTCGCGCGCGCGAACTCCTCGAGCGCCCAGAGTCCGCTCACCACGCCGTCCTCGTGGAAGCCGTACCGCCAGTAGGCGCCGCAGTAGTACGTCCCACGGCTGCCGCTGATCTGGCGCCGCTGTGCCTGCGCGGCGACGGCAGCAGGCGTGTAGACGGGGTGGTGATAGGTGTAGCGACCGAGCACCTTCGCCGGATCGATGTCGGCGTCGCGATTGAGCGTGACCATGAAGGTCGCGTCGGCCTCGATCGACTGCAGCACGTTCATGTCGTAAGTGAGGGCGACGCGGCTTCGGTCGGGGTCCAGCAGATGGTAGTTCCAGGCTGCGCGCGCGAGCGGGGTGCGCGGCAGCATGCGACGGTCGGTGTGCAGTACCGCGGCGTTTTCCTGGTAGGGAAATGCCCCGAGGATCTGCCGCTCGGCCTCGCTCGGGTCGGCGAGCATGGCGAGTGCCTCGTCGCTGTGGCAGGCAAAGAATACGTGGTCGAAGCGCTCCTCGACCCCGCTGCCTGCCGCGTTGCTGCCGCTGCTGGTGATCCATATGCCGTCGGCATCGCGGCGCACGCGTCGTACCGGTGTCGACAGGCGGATGCTGCCGGCGAACGGCGCGGTGAGGCGGCGCACGTACTCGCGTGAGCCGCCGCTGACGGTGCGCCAGGTCGGCCGGTCGTCGACATTGAGGAAGCCGTGCCGGTCGAAGAAATCGACGAAGAACCGGGCCGGGAACTCCAGCATGCCGTCACCGGTAGCCGACCAGATCGCCCGACCCATCGGCAGGATGTACCGATCGGTGAACACCCGCGAGTAGCCGCCGCGCCGCAGGTATTCGCCAAGGGTCAGCGTGCCCTGCGGGTCCGGGTGACCGGGCGTGCCGACGGGAGCGAGCAGTTCGAGCGACTGCCGGTTGAAGCGCAGGATGTCGGCGATCATGCGCAGGAAGCGCGGATTGAAGATGTTGCGCCGCTGCGCGAACAGCGAGTTCACCGAGGTGCCGTTGTACTCGAGCCCGCTGCGCTCGCAGCGCAGCGAGAAACTCATGTTCGACCACTGCCAGCGGACGCCGAGTTCATCGAGCAGGGCGATGAAGTTGGGGTAGGTCCAGTCGTTGAAGACGATGAACCCGGTGTCGATGGCGTAGCGACGTCCGCCGAGTTCGACGTCCTTGGTGGCGGTATGGCCGCCCACGTAGTCGTTGGCCTCGAACAGCACGAGTTCGTGCTGGCGATGCAGCCGCCACGCGACGGTGAGGCCGGCGATGCCGGTGCCGATGATGGCGATGCGGCTCACGGTGTCTTGCTGTCGAAGGCTGCTGCCCGGGTCGCCGGGCGGATGGGGCTCAGGCGATGCGGCGGGGAGAGTGGTCGCGGATGGCCACCGGCACGGGCTTCAGGTCCCAGATGATGCCGAGCCAGGACATCAGCTTGAGGATGTAGTACGTGATGTCGATCTCCCACCAGTAAAAACCCTGGCGCGTGGAACTCGGGAAGTGGTGATGGTTGTTGTGCCAGCCCTCACCGAGCGTGATCAGCGCGAGGAACCAGTTGTTCCGGCTGGCATCGCCGGTACGGTAGCGCTGCCGCCCGAACACGTGCGAGAGCGAGTTGATGGTGTAGGTGCCGTGGTAGCAGGCCACGGTGGAGATGAAGAAGCCCCACACCAGCATCTGTCCGCCGCTCGTGCCGAGTTCGGGTGCGACGTTTTCGAGCAGCACGCCGAGACCGAACATGCCGACCGCGAGGGCTACCGGCACGAG
>JBIKVA010000084.1:0-9759 GCA_044357085.1 Steroidobacteraceae bacterium
CGTCAACGTCGTCTTCCCATGGTCAACGTGACCAATCGTCCCAACGTTCACGTGCGGCTTGTTGCGTTCGAATTTTTCCTTGGACACGTCTCTATCTCCTCGAGAAACGAAAACGGTTAACGGTTGATGATGGAATCGGCGATGTTCGGCGGCACTTCCATGTACCTGTCGAACTCCATGGTGAAGGTCGCGCGACCCTGGCTCATGGAGCGGACCGAAGTCGCATAGCCGAACATCTCGGAAAGCGGTACCTGGGCGAGGATCGCCTTGCCGGAGGGGTTGTCCTCCATGCCGGTGATCTGGCCGCGACGGCGGTTGAGGTCGCCGATCACGTCGCCGGAATAATCTTCGGGCGTGACCACCTCGACCTTCATGACCGGCTCGAGGATCACCGGCTTCGCGTTGCGGAAGCCTTCCTTGAAACCGATCGAGCCGGCGATCTTGAACGCCATTTCGTTGGAGTCGACGTCGTGGTACGAACCGTCGAAGGCAGTGACCTTGACGTCGACGACGGGATAGCCGGCGACTACGCCGGTATCGACCGCTTCCTTGACGCCCTTGTCGATCGCCGGGATGAACTCGCGCGGCACGGCACCACCGACGATGCCGTTGATGAACTCGTAGCCCTTGCCGGGCTCGTTGGGCTCGAGTTTGAGCCACACGTGGCCGTACTGGCCGCGGCCGCCCGACTGGCGCACGAACTTGCCTTCGGAGTCGACCTTGCCGCGGATCGTCTCGCGGTAGGCGACCTGCGGCTTGCCGACGTTGGCCTCGACCTTGAACTCGCGCTTCATGCGGTCGACGATGATCTCGAGGTGCAGTTCGCCCATCCCGGAGATGATCGTCTGCCCGGATTCCTGGTCGGTGTGCACGCGGAACGACGGGTCTTCCTTGGCGAGCCGCTGCAGGGCGAGCCCCATCTTGTCCTGGTCAGCCTTGGTGCGCGGCTCGACGGCGACGGAGATGACGGGGTTCGGAAACACCATCTTCTCGAGCGTGATCACCTTGCCCTCGGCGCACAGGGTGTCGCCGGTGGTGACGTCCTTGAGGCCGACTGCAGCAGCGATGTCGCCCGCGCGCACTTCCTTGATCTCGCTGCGCTCGGAGGCGTGCATCTGCAGCAGGCGGCCGATACGCTCGCTGCGGCCCTTGGTCGGCACGTACACCGAGTCGCCGGAATTCAGCACGCCGGAATAGACGCGGAAGAAGGTGAGGTTGCCGACGAACGGGTCGTTGAGGATCTTGAAGGCGAGCGCTGCGAACGGCGCGTCGTCGTTGGCCGCCCGCGTGGCCGGCTCGCCGCGCTCGTCGATGCCCTTGATCGCGGGCATGTGCACCGGCGAAGGCATGTATTCGACGACGGCGTCGAGCAGCGCCTGCACGCCCTTGTTCTTGAACGCCGTGCCACACATGCAAAGCACGATCTCGTTCCGCCAGGCGCGCTCGCGCAGCCCGGCCTTGATCTCTTCCTGCGAAAGCTCACCGCCTTCGAGGTACTTGTTCATCAGGGTTTCGTTGGCCTCGGCCGCGGTCTCGATGACCAGCGTGCGAGCCGCAGCAGCCTCATCGACGAGGTCGGCGGGGATGTCGCGGTACTCGAAGCTCATGCCCTGGGTGTCGGTATCCCAGTAGATGGCCTTCATCTTGAGCAGATCGATGACGCCCTCGAAGGCGTCCTCCGCACCGATCGGCAGCTGGATCGGCACCGGATTGCCGCGCAGGCGGCTCTTGATCTGCTCGATGCAGCGCTGAAAGTTCGCGCCCGAACGATCCATCTTGTTGACGAAGGCGATGCGCGGCACGCCGTAGCGATTCATCTGCCGCCACACCGTCTCCGACTGCGGCTGTACGCCCGAGACGGCGCAGAACAGCGCCACCGCGGAGTCCAGCACGCGCAGCGAGCGCTCCACCTCGATGGTGAAGTCGACGTGCCCCGGCGTGTCGATGATGTTGATCCGATGCTCGGGGAACTGCTTGTCCATCCCCTTCCAGAAGCAGGTGGTGGCGGCGGACGTGATGGTGATCCCGCGCTCCTGTTCCTGCTCCATGTAGTCCATGATGGCCGCGCCGTCATGGACCTCGCCGATCTTGTGCGAGACGCCCGTATAGAAAAGGATGCGTTCGGTCGTGGTCGTCTTGCCCGCATCGATGTGCGCGGAGATACCGATGTTCCGGTAGCGCTCGATGGGAGTGATGCGGGCCATGACCGAGGATGCCTTTTCCGGTACGGGAACCGGCGATTACCAGCGGTAGTGCGCGAAGGCCTTGTTGGCCTCGGCCATGCGGTGCGTGTCCTCGCGCTTGCGCACGGCAGCACCACGGTTCTCCGCGGCTTCCATGAGCTCGTGCGCGAGGCGGAAAGCCATCGACTTTTCGCTGCGCGCGCGCGCCGCTTCGATGACCCAGCGCATCGCCAGCGTCTGCCGACGGGTGGCACGAACCTCGACCGGCACCTGGTAAGTGGCACCGCCAACGCGGCGCGACTTCACTTCGACCACCGGCTTGACGTTGTCGAGTGCGAGCGAGAGCAGATCGATTGCATCCCCGCCCTGCTTGCCGGTCTTCTCGGTGATACGGTTGATGGCACCGTAGATGATGCGTTCGGCGGCAGATTTCTTGCCGCTCTTCATCACCACGTTCATGAACTTGGCGAGCATATCGTTGTTGAACTTGGGGTCCGGCAGGATGTGACGGACCGGAGCCTGTGCGCGACGTGACATCGTTCGCTCTCCCTGGGATTACTTCTTGGCGCGCTTCGCGCCGTACTTGGAACGACTCTGCTTGCGGTCGTTGACGCCAGCGCAGTCGAGGGTGCCGCGCACGGTGTGGTAGCGCACACCGGGAAGGTCCTTCACACGACCACCGCGGATGAGCACCACCGAGTGCTCCTGCAGGTTGTGTCCTTCACCGCCGATGTAGGAGGTGACCTCGTAGCCGTTGACGAGGCGCACGCGGCAGACCTTGCGCAACGCCGAGTTGGGCTTCTTGGGGGTGGTGGTGTACACGCGAGTGCACACGCCGCGCTTCTGCGGGGCTGCGCCGAGAGCCGGCACCTTCGTCTTTTCCGAAGGGGTGCGGCGCGGGGCGCGAATCAGCTGACCTGTCGTGGCCATGCGATCTCCAGTCTTGCAGCGAGTTGTCGGACAAAACCGCCGGACAGGAGGAGTCGCTCGTCGGCCCGCCAAAACATCCCGCGCTGCTACGCCCAGAGGCGAAACGCGCCGGAGAACCCGGGTCTACGACCGACAGCCCCACGACCGGCTGCGGCGGGCGACTTGCCGAGACAACCCGGGCCACCCCCTTGCGGGGGCGGCCCGGTGTCTGAAAAGCCGCTGTTTTTCGAGGAACCCGACCACGGGTCACCCGAGAAAGGGGGCGGATTCTATGGAGACACCGCCGAACTGTCAATCGGCCGGACAGGGCGGCAAGGGGGGCATGGGCGGCCGTCGGCAGCGGCGGCGCGCTGACGCAGCTCGCGAGCAGGTGCATGTGCTCTGCCTTTCAACGTTCGGGTCAACCGGCGTACCCCAGAGAGACGGCGCCGGGGCTTCAGAACCAGTTGTAATTGAAGGAGATGCTGACGCGCTCTGCGGCAGCCGGGTTGGCTACGACCTCGTGGCGCAGCCAGCTCTCGAAGAGGACGACCTGCCCGGCGCGGGCCGGAACGGTATGCCAGGGCTGCAGTTCGGGCGGAGCATCGTGACGGCGCGGTGGCGCGGCCATGAAACGGTCGAGACGCGGGTCCTCGAATTTCAGGCCCGGGGCACCGCGCGGAGTACGCACGTAATAGGTGCCGCTGAGGGTCGAGAGCGGATGCAGGTGCAGGCTGTGCGCCGTGCCGTGTGGCATGACGTTCACCCAGCAATCGGTCATCGCCAGCGTGCGACCCTCGAGGTCGAAGGCCAGCGTGCGCGCAAAAGCACGTACCTGGCGCTGCAGCAGTTGCTCCAGCCGTGCAAACGTCGGCGAGATCCGTTGCAGCCGGCACTGCGAGCCATAGGACGTGTATCCGCCCGGGTAGTTGCGCGCCGACCAGCGCCGGCCGGCTGGATCGTCGGCACGCAACTGCAGGGTCTCGGCGAGTAGACGCCGATTGAGCGCCGCAGCACCGCTGCGCTGCAGGGGCGCAACATGGATCAGCGTCGGAAACAGCATCCGGCAGCTGCCGCTGGCGCGGTTCACGTACCGCTACCCGGTTGCGCTGGCGTCGGCTTCACCTTCGGTTCGGGCCGTCCGCGATACACCAGCCGGCCGAGCAGGCGCAGCAGCCCGGGGAAATGCCGGCCAAAGAACACGATGACCTTGCCGTGTCCGGTGACGACCACCTCGGCACGCCGCCGCTCGACGCCGCGGACGATCTGCCGCGCCGCCCGCGCCGTTCCCACCCGCAGCCATGCGGGGATCGGATCGGCGGCCTCCGCCTGCACGACCCCCTGGTTGTTGGTGCGACGGATGTCGGAGTCGACGAACCCCGGCGATATCAGGGTCACCGCTATGCCCTCCGGCGCGAGATCGCCGTGCAGGGTCTCGGCAAGCGCGCGGACCGCGAACTTGCTCATCGAATAAGCCGACATGCCGGCCGAGGCCACATGCCCCGCCACGCTGCCCACCAGCACCAGCTGGCCGCGACTCGCGCGCAGCGCCGGCAGGGATTCCTTGACCGTGCGCAGCAGACCGAAAACATTGGTCTCGAATTGCCGGCGGTAGTCCTCGAGCGCGAGCCGCTGCACGCTGCCCGCCACCCCGAAGCCGGCATTGGCGTAGACGATGTCGATGCCAATGCCGCGCGCCGCGAGTTCGTCGAGGGCCCGCGCCACGTCGCCGTCGCGGGTGACGTCACCCTGATGGACGCTGACCTCGGCACCGAGCGACCGGACCTCCGCGGCCAGCGACTCGAGCAGGTCGAGGCGGCGGGCGAGCAGCGCGAGTCTGGCACCGCGACGGGCGTATTCGCGCGCGAGTCCGGCGCCGATGCCAGACGAGGCGCCGGTGATGAAGACAGTGACGGGCATTTGGGCTGGCTCCTCGAGTCGAATCGCGGGGCTGACGGCTGAGCATTATCGACCATGAACTGGACCCTTGCCGATGAGCAGGGGCTGGCGGGTGTTGACAGCGTCCCGGCAAGGGGGAAGATAGGGCCAAGCCGGAGCTGCGCGAAGGGCAAGCAAAATCGCAAGCTTCCGGTCACGGGGGATCAGCCATGACGAGCGATCGGCCTTTCAGGGACCGACGAGCGGAGGCGTGCATCGGCGCGATCCTCGCTCTGTGGTCCGGTACCTCTCTTGCCGGTGGCATCCCGGCTCCGACCACGACGAGCGGCGGCGAGGCATCAGCCGTCGCGCCCGAACTGCCGACAGCCGATGCCCGTACGCTCTACACGCTGGGGCAACTCATCTCCCGGACCCTCGAAGCGTTCTCGCTCACACCCCAGGAACTGGAGTGGGTGAAATCCGGGCTCGATGACGGCGTGTTGCGACGCTCACCAAAAGTCGATCTGGCGGCCGAAGCAGCCGCCCTGCCGGCGCTGCAGGAGTCGCGCCGGACCGCGACGCTGCAACGCGAACGCACGACGGGGGCTGCCTACCTGAGCGCAGCGCTGCAGCAGCCCGGAGTCCAGCGCCACGCGAGTGGTCTGCTCCTACAGCCGCTCGCGGTTGGCGCCGGCGAGACTCCGTCCGCGCTCGACCACGTAAGCGTGCACTACGAGGGCAAGCTCATCGACGGCACGGTGTTCGAGAGTTCGCGCCTGCACGGCAAGCCGGCCACTCTGCCGGTGCGCGGCGTGATCCCCTGCTGGAGCGAGGCGCTGCAAGCCATGCGCGTCGGTGACCGCAGTCGGGTGATCTGCCCAGCCGAACTCGCCTATGGCGACAAAGGTTCGCCGCCCGCCGTCAAACCCGGCGCCACGCTGGTGTTCGACATCGAGTTGCTCGGCGTGGTGCGCTGACCTTCAGCGCGCTTGCGCGTACTGCCGCTCGAGATAATCGAGGATCTGCCTCGCCTCGTCATCGCTCATCGGCGCCTTGTAGGCGTTGCGCATCTTCGCGACCGAACCCTCCCACAAGGCGCGCGTCGCAAAACGCGAGTGCATCTGCACGTAGTCGATGCTGTGGCAGACGCTGCAGCGCGCCACGAACAGCTCGCGGCCTTCGCCCGGTGCAGCCTCCGGTTCGCGGTCGTCGTCCGGACGCGCGGCCGTGGCCTTGCCCTTGGCGACTACCGCCGACTTAGCGGTGGCATCCGCGAGCGCGTCCCGCGCCGGCAGGAGCATCGCCGCGAGAACCACGCCAAACAAAACGGCGATTTTCGCTGTCGTCCGATGATTGCTCACGTGCGCACCTCCACCGGTACCCGGTGGTAGGCGTTGTTCTGGTAGCCGGAGGGATTGGGGATGGCGCGTTCGACCTGCACCTGCCCGGCCTTGTTGGCGGCACGCACCCACAGCTCGTGCCGACCGACTGCCAGCGCCGGCCAGTCTGCGCTCCAGGAACGGAAGGAATAGGGGCCGAGGTCTTCGCCCAGTTCGCAGCGCCGCCAGGATGCGCCCGCATCGAAGGAAACCTCCACGCGATCGATGCCTCGCCCCGAATCCCAGGCGATGCCCAGCAACCCTGACTTGCCGGCAAGCAGCGAGCCGTCGGTCTCCATCGAGATCACCAAAGAATTGACTGCGATCTCGGTCACCGGGGCGCGCTCGCCCGCCTCCTGGGAGGGAAAACGCTCGATCAGCGGGAACGCCGCTCGCGGCATGCGGTAGGCGGAGGACATCCAGAACCCCCTCTCCGCGGTGTCGAGGACCGAGATGCGATTAACGTGCTTGATCCAGTACGTTGCCGTCCACCCGGGGACCACCAGCCGCAAGGGGAAGCCGTTCAACGCGGGCAGCGGCGCGCCGTTCATTTCATAGGCAAGCAGGGTGTCCGGATGCAGGGCCTTCGACACCGGCAGCGACTTGACGTAGTCCGGCGTGCCCTCGAGCGGCGCGAAGTCGGCTGCGTCGAAGGCGACTTCCACCGCCGTCGGCTTGACTCCCGCCTTGCCGAGCAGGTCGGCGAGACGCACGCCGCGCCAGCGTGCGTTACCCATCGCGCCATGCCCCCACTGCAAACCAGCCACCGGCGGGTCGAAGAGCCCGCGCCGGTTGCCCGAGCATTGGCACACGGCGACCAGTTCGGTCGCGGGGAAGTCGCGCCTCAGCTCGGCGAGCGACCATGCGAGCGATTGGCCGGCTGCCGGACCGCCGATTTCGAGGCGGAAGGTGTCGGCGTCCACGACCGGAATGCCGGCGTGGTGGTAGCGGACGAAGAACGCCTCGTTGGGCGTCAGGGCGCTGCGGAAATACTCGATCGGGGTCTCGAAGTTCGGCGGCCGGTAGGTCAGTCGCCGCAATGGCACCTTGCCGGGCAGGGAGGCGACCGCATCCCGGACGGCAGCGAAGCCGCGTTGCGACGTGCCGAGCAGCCCGGCAAGCCAGGCAGATGAAGACAACAGGCCAAGAGTCATGGAGCGTCGGTCGATCTTCATGCGTTTCCCGGCTCCCACCACGCTGCGGGAGTCAACACGTCCTTGCTTGTCGATACCGGCAAGCATGCCAGAATCGGGGTCCGTAACGTATTCCACTCCGGAGGGGAACATGAAACTGCTTGCATCGATGTTCATCGCCCTGTCTGTTCTCGGCGCCACGGTTGCGGAGGCCCAGATGGGACCGCCGGCACCCAAGAGCGAAACGGCACTCGCCATCGAGAAGGCGCTCGCCAGCCCCATCCGTACGCCCGAAGAACGCGCCCGTGACACGCCGGAGCGCCGACCGGTGCAGACGCTAGAATTCTTTGGCCTGAAACCCGACATGACCGTGGTCGAGATCATGCCGGGCGCCGGCTGGTACACCAAGATCCTCGGTCAGGTACTCGCCGACAAGGGCAAGCTGCACATCTTCGGCGGCACCGCACGGCTTGCCCCGCGACTCAAGGAATGGGGCCTCGACAAGGTGCAGGTCGCCGACGGCAAGTTCGTTACCAAGCCCTCGGGGCAATTCGGCGTGTTCGACGCGGAAGCCATCGAGATTCCCGTGCAGAACGTCGACATGGTGCTGACCTTCCGCAACGTGCACAACATGACGCCGGGGGCACGAGCCATGCTCACCAAGGCGGTGTTCGACTCGCTCAAGCCGGGCGGCATCTATGGCGTGGTCGATCACACGCGTCGGCACAACGACCCCACCACGTCCGAGAACTGGCGACGAATCGACCCGGTACTGGTGATCAAGGAAGCGCTCGATGCCGGCTTCGTCTTCGAGGGCTACAGCAACCTGCACTTCCGGCCCGACGACGAACTGCGCTACGACAGCCAGCGCCCCTCGCTCGCCGGCTACAGCGACCGCTTCACGCTGAAGTTCCGCAAGCCGGCGCGCTGAGCGCGGCGATCGACCGCAGCGCCGCAACAGGACGTACAGAAGGAGGCCGCCATGTACACGCTCTGCATCGCCAACAAGAACTACTCTTCCTGGTCGCTGCGCCCGTGGGTGCTGATGCACACCCTGAGTCTCGACTTCGATGAGTTGCTGATTCCCTTTGGTGCGCCGGGCAGTGCCGAACTCTTCCGCAAGCATTCGCCCACCGCGCGCGTGCCGTGCCTGCATCACGGGGAACTGCGCGTCTGGGATTCGCTGGCGATCGTCGAGTACCTCGCGGAGCGTCATCCGGGCGTATGGCCCGCCGATGCCGTCGCGCGTGCCTGGGCGCGCTCGGCCGCCGCAGAAATGCACTCCGGCTTCCACGCGCTGCGCAACCAGTGCAGCATGAGTTGCGGGCAGCGGGTCGTGCTCCGCCAGCGCACGGCCGAGCTCGAAGCCGACCTCGACCGATTGCGCGCCTTGTGGACGGACGGACTGTCACGGTTCGGCGGCCCGTTCCTCGCGGCAAACACCTTCACCGCGGTCGATGCATTCTTCGCGCCGGTTGCGTTTCGCCTGCAGACCTACGGGATCGCACTCGATGCAGCCTGCGACGGTTATGCAGAACGCCTGCGCGCACTGCCGGCGATGCGTGAATGGTACGAGGCCGCGCTGCGTGAGCCCTGGCGCGACCTGCCGCACGAACGCGATGTGGAAGCCGTCGCGGCGTCGATCACCGATCTACGGCAAGTCGCTGGCTGACCGGGAGAGAAGACATGGACCGACGTGAGTTCCTCGCCTCCGGCGCTGCCGGTTCGGCGCTGGCGCTGGGTGCGGCCGAGTCCTCGGCTGGCGAAAAGCCGGGTGCGGCGGCGACAAGCAAGTCCCGCGACCGCTCGCGCGCATGGCAAATCGGCAGCCCGCCGTCGATCGGCAACCTGCAACTCGTCACCCGCGACACCCCGCAGCCCGGACGCGGCCAGGTCCTGGTCCGCGTCGCCGCCACCTCGATCAACGCGCGTGACCGCGGCATCGTCGGCGGTTTCTTTCCCGTGGGTACCCACAAGGCGTCGATCCCCCTCAGCGAAGGCGCCGGTGAGGTCATCGCCGTGGGCGAAGGCGTCACCGAGGCGAAACCCGGCGATCGCGTGACGAGCTGCCATTTTCCGGACTGGATCGATGGTCGCTGGAACCCGGGTGTCTACGAGCGTGACATCGGCAACACTCTCGATGGCTGGCTCGCCGAGAAAGTGGTGCTGCCCGCTTCCGGCATCGTCGTGCTGCCGGATGCGGTGAGCTTCGAGTCCGCAGCGACACTGGCCTCCTCGGGAGTCACCGCCTGGCATGCGTTGTTCGAGGTGGCACGA
>JBIKVA010000086.1:0-9656 GCA_044357085.1 Steroidobacteraceae bacterium
CATGAGTTCGAATCCCCGACGCAGGTCGTTAGCAGGGCCGACGTCCCCCCGCTTTCAGTAGCGGTTTGATCTAGAGCTTTCCGGGCATTGACGTTGGTCCGTTTTTCGAACTACTTGAAACTAGAGTTTCGGGCTTCGGGGTCCGTTTTCTGACCATTTATTCTCAAACTCACAGGGGGTCAGGTTACCCAGTGAGCCATGCGGTCGGCAGTAATTGTAGTCATGCCTCCACGCCCCCAGTATTTTCCTTGCGTCATCCAGCGCAACAAACTCGTTGACGTTCAGGCACTCATCACGCAGTCGTCCGTTGAACGACTCGATCATCCCATTTTCTGTCGGCTTGCCAGGCCGAATGAAGTCGAGCTTCACTCCACGGAGGTAGCACCACTCGTCGAGCGCCTTGGAGGTCAATTCCGTTCCGTGATCGACACTTACGCTCGTAGCCGAACCGAGGCCGGGCGGTCGCCAGCGCCCGTAGGCGCTGGCGCAGCACACTCACATCGCGAGCCTGCGAGCGGTAATGCCACGTCGCAACGCGCAGGCCGATCAGTCTGCAAGAACGCCGTACGCTCAACCTGAAGCAGTCCTGGATCCATCGGGCGATGTCTCTTTGTCGACAGACCGTCAGATCTTTTTTTAACAACTTCCTGCAGGACATGCCGATCCAACGTCAGAACTGCTGCCAAGCGCTTCAGGCGTGCGTTCTCATCGCGCAACTGGCGCAGTTCCCGAACCTCGAGAAGCCCTAGGTCCCCGTACCGTTTCTTCCAGACGTAGAACGTCGCCTCGCTGATGCCCATTTGCCGGCAGACGTCTCCCACCGGCTGCCCCGAGTCCGCCTGCTTCAACGCAAACAGGATCTGCTTCTCGGTAAACTTCGATCGCTTCATCGCTTCCTCTCCTTGCCTTGCAAGGACCTCGGAAGCACCTTACTCCAGTTCTAAACACCTACGACATATCGGGGTGACGTCAGTCCGGTAACAAGTGACCGGTCTTCACGAAGATCGTGCAACCCACTGCGCTGAACGGCGTGTGTTGGCTCATGTGCGGGCTCCTGATCCACGTCCCTTCCGGGTATGTGCCGTGCTCGTCCGCAAACACGCCACGCACAACGAATATCTCTTCGCCCCCGTAGTGGCGATGGGTGCTGAAGCGGGTCGCCGGCGCCCATCGCACCAGGGTCGATCCGGCACCTTGGCGCATCAACGGCATCACGCTGAGACCGGGGACCATGCCCTGATGCCAGGGTGCTCTGCTGGTATCGACGACCTCGCGTACCGTCTGGTCGGGGCCGAGATGGCGCAATTTGACGAACAACGTGCAGCCGACGGCGCTGAACGGCGCATGCGTCGACCCCGGTGGATTCATGAGGTATGACCCCGCCGGATAGTCGCCTGTCTCGTCGCTGAAGGTGCCCTCGAGGACCAGGATCTCCTCGCCGAGGTCATGCGTGTGGGCGCTGAACCGGGCGCCCGCCTGGTAGCGGACGACGGAGGTCGCACGGGCGACTTCGCCGCCTGTCCGATCGAGCATGCGTCGATCGACCCCTGCCTCCGGGCTCGCGGTCCACGGGAGGTCCTGATGTTGCAGGACGACTCGTTGGCTGTAGTCTGAATTGATCAACATCGTTCGCTCGGTCGACGGTGACACACCCCAAGGCTGCCACGAGTCTACGCTATGGGTCAGGAGGGGCCCATGCGGAGCCCGGAGTGCTCGCCTCTCATCGCCGAGCGTTGACCCTGTCATTCGACCTCGCTGTGCCTGGCGGAACTGACAGCCGGCGTCTCGTAAAGGTCCCTTATGCACGCCCCGCCAGTTACGTCACCCGGTATGTTGGTTCAGGTTTAATGTTCTTCATCGGTCAGGGATGAATCGTAATTTTCCAACTCTTCTGAGAGGCCGCGGTATCACTTCTCTTGAATACACATTCGTTTGCATACGCATATCGGAATGCGCAGGTGATTGCTGGCCAACAGGGCCGAGTGAGACCGTTCTTTTCATAATCCCTTGGCCCTCGGTCCGGATCACGGAGCCGTGATTCTGAACACCACGTTTCTCCTGGGTGATTCGCCAAAGTAGGCCACATCTTCTTCCCGGATGAGTTCCGCACCCAGTCGCTGCATGGCGATGCGCGAGCGCAGGTTCTGCGCGCCCACATGGAAGATCACATGCTGCACATGCCGAAACGCATGGGCGAGCATGAGGCGTTTGACGCGGTGATTGGTGCCGGTGCCCCAATGGTCACGGGAAAAGAACGTATAGCCGATCTTGACCTCGCTCGCCTCGAGGTCGTGATCATAGAAACGGGTGCTGCCGATGGCGGCGCCGTTCGCCTTGTTGCGGATCATGAAGGCGCCCCCCGATGCCAGGGCGCCATCGAAATAGGTACGAAACACCTCGCGCTTCCACCGGTCCGGGTTGGGGTGCTGCTCCCATATCAACGGGTCGGCAGCTACGGTCAGAATCTCTTCGAACTCATCCGACCGAAGAGGCGTGAGAATGACGTGATCGTCCTGAAGAACGGGTTGGCGGTTCATGGCTCGAGCATATCCGAACGCGGGGCGGGCGCCAGCCGTGGGCAGCGATCAGAGATATCCGCGTGCGGCGTTCCGAATCGAGACGGCACTGATCCTGGATGATCACTCAGCGACAGAGTCGCTGCTTTCGTGTTGACGCTTGCTCATTGGAAGCAAAGGTAAGCCCATACGCCATTGGTATCAAATAGCGGCTTGCCATCCACGTTGAGCGGCGTGGAGGTGTCGACGACCGTGACGCCATGATTTTTCAGTGCCTGCGAAAGCGCAGTACTCGCAGGATTCGGAGGAAGATTCGTGCGCAATTGCTGTGAACCGGAGTAGGGGGCCGCGCCATTGTCCACCAGCACCGGTCCGCCGGTGGGTGTGCTCAGGCCGAGGCCCGTCCAATGGGCGAATGCATGCGAGTTCGGCACCAGGGTGTCGTTATCGGAGCCGAAACCGAATTGCCGATCGGCGGGCGTCAAGTTGACTCGAGTGCTGGTCCAGTTGGCTGGGCGATCAGCAGTCTCGTTCCAGTCTTCCGGCGCGGAGAAATAGCAGGCCCGCGACAAGGCGACGCGCTTGACCAGAATTCCTGCGTGGCCTCCACCCTGCGAGTGCCCCGAGATCACGACGGAGCTCCAGTTCACGGTGTTATCCGAAAGCAGAAACTGGCCCCAGCCTTCGGTGGGGTGATTATTCTTGAGCCAGACGAGTGCCTTGTTCAGCCGATTGAATATCGAGTCGGCCACGGAAGTGGCCACCTGCCCGCTGACCGGGGACCCGCCGCCAAAAATCACGGCGTTCCGCGCATTCCAGTAACAGTCTGGCTCCGGGCTCGTCTGACACAACACTCCCATGGCAACCTGGTTTGGATAGTTGAGTCCCAACGAGTGAAAACCCCGCGCCGCTGCTGCGCGCAAAATGAACGTGTACTGAGCGGGACGACCTTGGGTGCCGGGCAAGAAAACGAAGAGCCTGCCCCGCGGATTGATCAACGGCGACGGGTTGATGGAGATATGTGGTGCCTCGCCCGTGCCGGGCGCCGCCGTGATCGCGCTGTCGGTAGTTGTTGCGTTGAATGTTCGTTCAGTTGATATGGTGATGGCGTTCGTCAATCGCTCGTTGAAAAACTCCCACGCCACCTCGGCAAACTCGATATCGCGACTCTGGACTCCGGTCGTTGCGTTCGATTCAACGAGCACCGTCCTGCTTGGCACAGTGTGTCCCGCGCCGTCGAGGCGCCACCAGCGTAGAGGCACGGCGCCCGGGTAGTCGAATCGGTTTGCCGGGCCCCCGTCGTTGGGATCGAGATTAACCACCTGCTGTGCCGGCGTGACACCGGTCAGGCCGTTGACCTGCAGCCAGCGGTTGCGTGTTGCCTCGGCAGAGATCACGCGGCCTCTCGTGCAATTGCCGCCGGAGTTGGCAACACAACCGCCTTCGTAGGGCATCTGTGTATCGGCTGTCCCGTGTGCGAGCAGGATCGGCTTGGGTGTCGTCGGGCCTGTGGCGCACGAGCCAGCTCGCGGGTTGAGTGCGAGACCAGCGCCGGAACTTGCTGCCGCAGCGATCAGGTCCGGTCGGGCGATCGCAAACGCCTGCGTCATCATTCCGCCATTGGAGCCACCCGCCATGAACACCCGTGTTGTCGGCAGGTTGTACTGTCCCCTCACGCGTTCAATCAGCGTCGCGAGAAAGCCGACATCATCGGCACCGCTCGAAACACCGTTGTCGCCACGACAGTCGACCCAACCTTCCTGTCCGTCCGACGCAGGCAGCCCACCCGGATAGACGACAACAAATCCCTCGCGATCGGCGACCGTCCTGAACACCGACAGGGGATGAGCGCCCGTGTTGGCGACGTTCAGGCCCGTGCCACCGCCACCATGAAGAACAAATACCAAGGCTTTGGGAGGAGCGGTGAGAGAGGCGGGGACATGCACACGAAACTGACGTGCAACGCCGTTGACGACGAGTGTCTGATCGCTGAGACCGACGGGGTATGGCGTACTCGCTGCGGATGCGGTCGGGGTGACGGATATCGATGTCGACGCCGGTCCGGTCCCGATGGCGTTTGTTGCCCTTACAGAGCAGCCATACAAAGTGTTGTTGGAAAGTTCCGTGACTACGATGGGACTGTTGCTGCCATTTTCCGACCGTGAACTGCCCGGCACTGTGCAGGTTGCGGTGTATCCCGTGATGACGGATCCGCCGTTCGAGGACGGTGCTGTGAAGGCGACGGAAGCCCGCCTGTCGCCGGCAGTCACTGTCGTGATCGTTGGCGCCCCGGGCACTGTTGCCGCTGGGGGGTTCGGTGCAGGTGACGACCCGCTGCCTCCCCCACCCCCGCCGCAGGCACTGAGCAGGACGACGGGGATGACAATCAGGATATGGCGTGACATGTGACCAAACTAAATGACGCACTCGCGGGTCTTCAACCGGAAGATGGTTTTTCGATCACGAACTACGGAAAAGAATTGTGAATCTTTGTAACCCAGCCCGGGATCTGCCCGCGGGCCATCCCTGCGGGACGACTCCCCCGCCGTCCGTCTTCACGCCGCGTTGACGCCCCGTTCACGGGTCGTTCACCCCGCAGCAGGCAACCTGTTGTCGCCGGAGATCGTCCGGTTACACAGAGACCTGAACATGAAGCACAGCCTCAAGCCGACCCTGCTCGCCGCCCTCGTCGCCCTCGGCCCCGTAATCGCCGCTGCCGAGAAGCGGGATTGGTATGCCACCGGGACCCTAGGCTTCGTCACCCAGTCGGACCAGCAGCTCGCCTACACACGGCCCGGGGTTGCGGGCGTGGCGACTCCGAAACTGCCGCTCGATACGGGAATCCTCGGCGGCGGCGCCATCGGCCGCTACCTCAACGACGACTGGCGCATTGAAGCCGAGTTCATGTACCAGTCCGTCGACCACCCGGTGTTCTCGCTGGGTGCCGGCGGGCCGTCCGGTGACGGCAACTACGCTTCGACGAGCATCGCGGTGAACGCACTGCGCGAGTTCGACCTTTTCGGTTCGCCGCGCGTCCGTACCTATGCGGGTCTTGGCGCCGTCTACGCGACGGAGATCGACGTCGATTTCGAGAGCGGGGGCGTCGAGCGCTCGTTCAGCGGCTCCGGGGCCGGGGTGCAGGGGCTGATTGGCGCCCGGTATGCAATCGGCGAGCGCGCGTTCGTCGATGCCGGCGTGCGCTACCTGCTCGTCTCCAACGCCAAGCTTGACGGCGAGGAAGGCGCCGTGGGGCAGATCAAGGCGGACTATGAGCCGCTCGCGGCGACCTTGTCGTTCGGTTGGAGGTTCTGAGCGGAATCGAGCGCTACGCCCGGGATCGGGGTCTGCCCGGTCCCGGGCGTGCAGTTCATCGGATCGCCAACATGTCGAGCTGATCTTTGGTGAGCTTCATCTGGCCGGCGTCGGACGCCTTGGCGAGCGCCTTGATCGCAAGCGAACGGTCCCGTTCGCAGTCCTCGTGCCGCCCCTCGAGTCTGGCCAGGGCTGCCTGCGCCAGAAGCCTCCGGGATTTTTCGACGATCCCCCCTTTGCTCGCTTCGATATGTCGGCGAACTGCATCCGTCTCCCCGGCAAGCCACGCGCCGATGGCGAGTTCGACATGGATCGATTGCCGGAACCCCGACGGGAATCCGTCGACGCCTCCCTCGAGCAGAGTGCGGTACCGCGCGATGTCGGCGTGGTGTCCGCAATCCATGGCACGGGCGAGCAAATACAGCCAGCCGCCGGTACGCCGCAGCGGATCTTCGGAGTCGGCCTTCGACAGTTCGTCGATTGCCGCAGCGTCCCAGTCACGCGGACGAACCCCTTCCAGGCTTTGCGCGAAAATCTGCATGAAAGCGCTTCGCTCGAGGACCGCACGACCACCACGCCACAGGTCGATGATCTGCATGCCATCGCTCATGAATCCGCCGGCGCGCATCGGAATGAGCGTCACCAGAAAAATGCCGAACGACGTCGCGGCGACGAATATGGAATACGCCGCGAGCCGCGGATCTGATAGCGACGCGAGTGCGACTGCAAAAACAGTGAGCAGGAGGCTGGCGAGCGGGCCGCCGGCGGTCAACACCAACAATTGCCGACGAAGGGACGCGTCCACTTTTGTTGGCAAGGCGGCGGCAAGCCCGCCCATCAACGCCGGATTCGTATTCCACTCGAACCTGACGCCGGAAACGGACGCGTGCCAGCCGAACGGCCCGACGATCAGCATCAGGAATCGCATCCCCTGCGACAGACCGCCGAGCAGATGGCCGATCTCGTGCGTGCCGAGGACGATCAGAATCAGGATCGGAAGCGCCAGAAGATCCCAGGCCGTCAGAACCTTGTCGGCTTCGGCGAGTTGCAGGACCAGCCGGTTTTGCGACAAATCCGTCTCGATGAACGGTCCGATCGCCCCCGCCAACCCCACGATGACAGCACCAATGAGCCCACCAACGAGAAGACCCTTCAATGCGCCTGAACCCTGACCCCGGGATGAAGATTGCTTTTCCGTATCCACGGCCTCTCCGTCGTCGCTTTCCGGAATGTGTCATGCAGCCTTGCGAGTACCGCTCCGCATGGTAGACAACAATCGGGCCGGTTTGACCCCTGACTTGAGCGCCATCACCGCTGCAGACTTGCAAATAGTTCGACGCCGTATGATAATGGTACGGCGTCTAATGAACTCGAGGTGATCATGGTCAATCGGCGACGGGTGTTGCGGCTTATCGGTGGCGGAACGGTCGTGGCGGCCATGGCATCCGGCGTTGGCTGCACGGCCGGCGACTCCGCGTCCTCGGCGCGGGAACCGTGGCGTCGAGCGGGTCAGTACGATGAAATCAGGACACGTGCGCTGTCATATGCCTTGCTCGCACCCAGCCCCCACAACCGGCAGCCCTGGCTGGCCCGGCTCGACGGTTCGGATGCGCTCACGCTCCATGTGGACCTCGACCGCCGTCTTCCGGCGACTGATCCTCATGATCGACAAGTCACGATTGGTTTCGGGGCTTTCCTCGAGTTGATGTCGATAGCCGCTGCCGAAGAGGGGTATCGGGCGCTGATTGCCGCGTTCCCTGAAGGTGAAGACATGCGCAGCCTCGATCATCGTCCTGTGGCACAGGTGCGTTTCGTCGCGGGGGGCGCCAATCGTGACCCTCTTTTTGAACAAATACTTTCGCGGCGCTCGAACAAGGAAATCTACGAAAAACGGGATATTCCGGAAGCGGAGCTCGCGTCGCTCGCGGAAGCCGGGCGTGTCCATGGCGCGACGTCTGCAACGATCGGCAACACCGCACTGGCTGCCTCTCTTCGGGATCTGACCTTTCGCGCCCATCTGAAGGAAGTGCTGACGCCTGCCGCGAATCGGGAGTCCGTCGATCTGATGCGGATCGGCGCAAAGGAGGTGGCTGCAAATCCGGATGGAATATCGCTTGAGGGTGCGATGATCGAAGTCGGTCATCGTCTCGGGTTCGTGACGCGGGAAGCGCTCGCAGACCCGGATTCCCGTGCCTTCAAGCAAGGTGTCGACCTTTACCGGAAAATGACCATGTCCGCGCGGGCGTTCGGCTGGATTTCCAACGCGAATCAGACCCGTCTGGACCAGCTCAACGCAGGGCGTGCGTACGTCCGGATGAATTTGCAGGCAACAGCGCTGGGTCTGGGCATACATCCCTGGAGCCAGGCGCTGCAGGAGTACCCCGAGATGCGAGAGCTCAACGACGAGGTCCAGCGCCTGATCGGTCGAGGAGAACGCCTGCAGATGCTGTACCGTATCGGATATGCGAAAGAAGTCGAACCCGCGCCCCGACGCGGACTCCGCGCCCACCTCGCCTGAGGGGACGGGAAGCGAGGAGCAAACTCCATCCGACAAGGATCTCCTGTTCAGGTTTTTCAATGAACTCGGGATTATCGATCAGCTGGCAACTGCGGCTTTCGAGAAAGTCCTGCCTCACGGGCTGACCGGTGCGCAGTTTGCAATCCTGAATCATTTTGTTCGCACAGCCGACAACAAGACTCCGGCCCAACTCGCCGAAATCATGCAGGTGTCACGCGCAACGCTGACGAGTACGCTGCGTCGTCTCGAATCGAAAGGATTTGTACAAATTGCGGCAGATCCGGATGACGGCCGGTCCAAGAGGATTCTGCTCACTCCCGCCGGTCGTCGAGCGAGAGAGTCATCAATCCAGTTGGCGGGACCGCTACTCGACTCCGTGCGAGCCGCGCTGCCAAGAGCCGAAGTCCTGCGCTGGCTTCCAGCTTTGCAGCGGTTGAGAGAGTGGCTGGATCAAAACCGGTAAAAACACATCGCGGGACCGGTTGGCATTTCAGGTTGCGATCGATGCCTTCCTGAAGAGCTCGCCGGCAACCAGCCAAAGGGCGAAATAGACCGCGGTAACGACAGGCAACAGCGCCCAGCCCAGCGACGCGGCGATCAGAAACACGATATGGCCGCTACCCGATAGCTCCATCGGCTGGATAACCGCATCGCGAGTTCGACTCCGAGGCAGACCGTTCCCAACATCACGCCGAAGACGGCGAAGTCGAACGCCGTCCAATCTCCTTGTCCCGTGATCCGCATCAATAGCCACGGCGCAAGGAGCGCCAAAGCCGCAACGGTCCAGAGGACAACGCGCCAGCCTGGAAGGCGAAGACCTGATATGGGTGTCATGAGTGCTCGATGAAAACCGGTGTGGAAGTTGTTTGTCGCATGACCGTGGCCGCGCCTACAGCGTCAGTCCGTCAGGCAGAGGCTCGAGTATGGGCCGCAGGCGTCGCAGGGTTTCGAGATCGCGGACCCACTCGTAGAAAACGCCCTTCACCGACGTCACCGTGATTCCGGCGTTGTGCAAGCGCCGCAGACCGTGAGCGTGGTGAGGTGGCGGGGAACCGCAGGCATCTTCGACGACGACGGCATGACGGCCTGATGCGCCCACGCCAATGGCGGAGTGCGTAATGCAGACGTCGGTCTCGAGTCCGACGAGCACGCAGCAGTCGCGGCCAGTTGCATCGACGGTGGCGCGGATATCGGCCTGCGCCATCAGGCCAAAGATCATCTTGTTGATCGGGCTGGTGGTTGCTGGCAGCAGGGTCGCCAGTTCCGGCACCAGCTTGCCATTACGCTCGATGTCCTCGGCGGTAGCGATG
>JBIKVA010000087.1:0-9536 GCA_044357085.1 Steroidobacteraceae bacterium
CGAGGCCGTCCGCTCGAGGGGCGCACGGCCGATGTTGTTCATGACCTGGGCTTACTCCGACAAGCCCGAGATGACCACCGTCCTCGCCCGGCAGTACCAGCAGGCCGGAAGAGACACTGGCATGGAGGTCGTTCCCGCCGGGCTGGCGTTCGAGCGGGCTCTGGCCGGGCGACCGGGCCTGGCGCTGCATGTCGCCGACCGACGCCATCCGAGTCTCGCGGGCACCTACCTTGCGGCCTGTACCGTGCTGGCTTCCGTTTACGGGATCGATCCTCGCGGCAACCGCTACGGCGCGGGGCTCAGTGACGAGGATGCAGCGTACCTGCAGACCGTCGCCTGGGAAACCGTTCAGGGTTTCCGCAACGACAGCCGTCGCGAATGACGGTTGGCGAGCAGATCCAGCTTTTCTTTGATGACCGACTCCTGCATCGCGTCACGATCACCGAGCACCATCCAGCGGTCGGCATCGGCGCAACACGGCTGCCAGCTGGCGAGGCCCGCCGGATCCGGTCGGCCATGCCGGGCGAACTCGATCCAGTAGCGACGCATGCGTTCGCCGAGCAGGCGCGTCTCCGCGCTGGCGTTGCGGTCGGTATCGAGCAGCAGCGAAAGGTCGTAGCCGTGCGGTGTTCCCGGCCAGCCGGGTTGGCGCTGGCCGGGCGCGAGATCGACATAGTAGAGCCACGCATCTTGCCCGACCCGGGTCATGGAGGTCGCCAGCAAGCGTGCGGAGAGCAGGTAGCGGTAATCGCCGAACAGGCGTGCGATGCCGCGGTCGCGGCCGACCTCGAAATCGTTGGTGTACAGTCGTTGCAGCGCGGCGAAGTCGCTCCCGAGCATGCGTTCCAAGGCATCGGGTGTGATTCCCGATTGCGGCATGACCGAGCCCTCGAAACTGTTGCCGCCCGTCATGAACGGTACTGCTGCCTGCTGGCCGCGCAGGAACAGGAAAGCCGGCTCCTCGGGCAGGCTGCTGCCGTCCACGATCGGCAGCTGGAATCCGCGTACGGCATTCACGAGGGCCTGCCCATCCAGTCGCTCGAGCTGAGCGGCCGACCCGGCTCGCGGGTCGACCCGGGCAACTAGCGCGCGGCTGGCGGCCTCCGCGCTCTCGGCGGGGCCGAGATCGGCAGCCAGCGGCGCGGGCACGGGCGCGGTCTTCGATCGCGGCAGTGCCCAGGCGGCATACCCGGATTGCGCAATCGCGCGATGGAACTTGCCGGCCGCGAGCGGGCTGACCATCAGCATGTTCACGGCCTGGCCACCCGCCGAGACACCGAAGAGCGTGACGTTGTCGGGATTACCACCGAACGCGCTGATGTTGCGTTGTACCCAATCGAGCGCTGCGACCATGTCCAGCAGACCGAAGTTCGCCACCTTGCGCGGCAGGGCTTCGTGCGCCATGAAGCCGAGTGGTCCGAGTCGATAGTTCATCGATACGACCACCACCCCCCGGCTCGCGAGCGTCTCGCCCGGAATGTTCCCCGAGCCTGAGAGGAACCCGCCGCCGTGGATGTAGACCATGACGGGGCGCTTTTCTTTGGCGTCGGTGCCGGTGGTCCAGACATTCAGGAAGAGACAGTCTTCGCTGGTCGTCGAGGCGGGTGCAGGCTGCAGACAGGCCGGACCGTATGCCGTGGCATCGATCGTGCCTGCCGGGCGCAATGGTTGCCGCGGAGCCTGCCAGCGATGTGGCCCTGCGGGTGATGCCGCATAGCGGATGCCCCTGAACGCCAGCATGCCACCGCTGTCCGCCACTCCTCTGAACACTCCCGATGGCGCGGTGACGAGCGGTTCGGCCCGGACCGCCACCCCGAGGAACACGAGCAGGATTGCAAGGGCTTTGGCAGCCGGCTTCATGATTCACCTCTCGGCACGCGAGACTTCCCGGGACATTATCCTCGATAGGACCGGCGTCATCGCGGTTCTTGCCGCACGCGGTGAACGAACAAAAAAAACGGGGCACCCGAAGGTGCCCCGTTCGTTCACCGGATGCTCTCCGGAAAAGGCGATCAGAACTTGTATCGCAGCGTCATGCCGTAGGTCCTGCGCTCACCGAGGGCGGTGCTGTAGCCCGTGCCCGAGATGATGAAGAACGAGTTGGCGATGTACTCCTCGTTGAGGATGTTCTTGCCCCAGATGTCGGCCGACCAGTTGTTGCGGGAGAACCCGATGCGTCCGTTGACCAGGGTGCGCGGCTCGATCTGGCCGATGTTCATCTCTTCGACCTGCAGCTTGGACTGGTAGGTCACGTCGCCGCGGGCGAAGAACGCCACGCCGTTGCCGAACGTCGAGTTCCACTCCACGCCGCCGATCAGCTGCTGCTTCGGCGTGCGCGGCAGCGTCCGGCCACCGATCGCCGTGTTGAGCGGGCAGACGACACCGTCGCAACGACCGGCGAAGCGGAACGACGTGGTCCCGTCCTTGTACTTCGGGTCGGAGACCGACATGCCGAAATTGAAGGACAGGTTGTCGGTAGCCGCGAACAGCGTTTCGACTTCGATGCCGCGCGAGCGGGCGTCGCCGAGGTTGCGGTAGATGACCGGGATGTTGGTGATGTTCGCCGGTGCGTTCGAGGGCAGCGCCTGGATCTGCATGTCGGTCCAGTCGACGTTGTAGACGGCGACGTTGAGCAGCATCCGTCCGTCCAGCAGCGTGTTCTTGCTGCCAAGTTCCACCGTCCAGTTGGTCTCCGGACCGAAGGCCTGTTCATCGAGCGGGATCGTCAGCACGCCAGCGGTGACGCCGTTGAAGCCGCCCGTCTTCAAGCCCTTGCCCACCGACGCGTACAGCAGATGGCCTTCGGCCATCTTGTAGTCGACGGTGAAGCGCGGGATCAGGTCGCTGAAGGTGTCACCGAGCGTGACCCTGGCGCGCGTGTCGATGACCGACTTCTCTTCCTTGCTGTAGCGCAACTCGGCACCCGCCGTGAGCCGGTCGGTGATGTCGTAGGACAAGGCACCGAAGATCGCCGTGGTCTTGCCGATGTTGGTCTTGTCCGTCAGCCCGAACGGAAAGCCCGTCATGTCGAGGAAGCTCGAGGTCGGGTCCTTCGGCAGGAACTGACCGGCCGGCAGCGAGGCAAGGTAGAAGCGGTAGACGTCGTTGAATTTCGAACGATAGGCACCGAGGGTCGCCTTGATGGGGCTGCCCTGCGGCGCGTAGTCGAGACGCAGTTCGTGGCTGTCGAAGCTGTTGGTGCTGCCTTCTTTCTGCACGCTGTTGAAGAATCCGAGCTGGGTCTGTCCCACCGCGAGCGCGGACAAGCTGACGCCAAAGGAGGGGCTCACGGCATTGGATGCCGGGTTGCTGATTTCCTGGCCAGCCGACTTCACCTTGCCGTACTGGTAGACGAGCGAGAACGCGTCCGACAGCTTGAAGTTGAAATCGGCGCGGTAGAAATCCGTCTCGTTGACGAAGCCCGGCGTGGGCACGTTGATGGTGATCGCTCCCTTGGGCCGGGTCGAAGCGGCCGTCTGGAAAGCGGTCGGCGAGAACGGCAGCGTGCCGCAGACGTAGCGCAGACGCGTCGACGGTGCCACGGTCGGACCACAGTTGCCGCTGTTCTGCGCATCGCCGGTGCTGATGTTCCAGCCCGCGCGGTTGCCGACCTTGCGGTCGACACGCATGTAGGACAGCTCGATGTTCACGGCATCGGAGGGCGTAATGGTCGCGAGCAGGCTGTAGGCGTCGTTGTCGCGATTGCCCATCAGGCGCTGATCACCGGTGAGACCGGGATATTCGTTGCGCCAGGTGCCGTCGAACTCGCTGTGGCCGTAATAGGCGCGCAGGCCCAGCACGCCATCGACCACCGGACCACCCACGACGAGTTCGTAATCGAGACGCCCTTCGTTGCCCACCGTCACCTTGGCGTCGCCGGCGAATTCCTCGCCCGGACGGTTCATGATGTAGTTGATGGCGCCGCCGAAGGCGTTCTGGCCGTAGAGCGCGCTCTGCGGACCCTTCACGACTTCGATGCGCGAGATGTCGGCGAGGCCGATGTCGATCGCGTAGTTGCGCTGGATGTAGACCCCGTCGATGAAGGTCGCGACGTTCTGCACTTCGGACGAAACATTGACCTGGGTCAGGCCGCGCATGACGGGCGCTGCGTTGAGGCTCGAGGAATAGTCTTCGAAGGCGAGACCCGGGGTGCTGAGGGCGATGTCCTCGAGTTCCGAGACGCCACGGCGGGCGAGCTGCTCCGAAGAAAAGGCCGTGATGGCGACCGGGATTTCCTGCAGCGACTCTTCGCGCTTGCGGGCCGTGACGACGATTTCGGCGAGTTCTGCGGCTGCCGACGACTGGGCGGCGGCAGGCGGTGACACGGCGATGCTTCCCGAGATGGCAGCCGCCACCGACAGCGACGCGGCGCCCATGGCCCGCGGCCGCGAATATCCGTTTCTCATTACTATGTACTCCCTCAAAACGATTGGTTTTAACGGGCTTGCGGCACCCGGAGGGCCCCCCCTTACCGGATTATCGCGCCCCTTGAGAAGGCACCCATGCGTTGGGTACAACGCGGTATACCTGCCACGCATGGTACCGGACGGGTGGGGAGGGGACATCATGGGTCGTCTGCAGGGACAGGTTGTTGCCGTGGTCGGTGGTTCCAGCGGAATGGGTCGGGTGACCGCGCTTGCCCTCGGCCGCGAGGGCGCGCATGTGCTGGTCGGGGCCCGCCGGCTGGACCTCTGTGAGCGGGTTGCGCGTGAAATCCGCGAGGCCGGCGGCGCGGCGCAGGCGCATGCGATAGACGCCACGGACGCCATCAGCGTTGCGGCGTTCTTCGGGTTCGTGCGGGCGCAATACGGACGCCTCGATGGTGCATTCAACAACGTGGGTCGTACGCTCGGCAGTTCGCCGACGCTCGAAACCCCGCTTGACCGGTTCGAGCAGACGGTCGCTTTCAACCTGCGCTCCACGTTCCTGTGCATGCAGCAGGAGTTGCAGCTGATGCAGCCTCAGGGCAGCGGTGCCATCGTCAACAACAGTTCGATCGGCGGAACCCGCGGTTTTGCCGGTCTGCAGGACTACTGCGCCGCCAAGTGGGGAGTCATCGGCCTCAGCAAGTCTGCCGCCCTCGAGGCGGCAGCGTGCAACGTGCGCATCAACGTCATCGCCCCCGGTCTGGTGGCCACGGAGCGTTTCGACCTCATCCGCACCCAGCAGCCTGCTGTGATCGAGTCGCGACTGAAGGAGATTCCGTTGTCGCGCCCCGGGCGGATGCTCGAGGTGGCCGAGACTGTGGTCTGGCTGCTGAGCCCTGACGCCGGCTTCCTCACGGGAGCGGTGATCCCGCTCGATGGAGGAGAATGCGCACGATGAATGCAATGACGGAAAGCGACCGCGCCTTCGTGCGCATCCGCGATGGTCTCGTGCACTATCGTCATGCCGATGGCGGTGACCCCGCGGGCAAGCTTGGTGACGACCGAGCACTACCCACCATCCTGATGCACGCCTCGCCCGCATCTTCGCGCAGCATCGAACCTCTGGCGCTGGCACTCGCGCGCGCCGGTCGTTGCCGGGTGATCGCGCCCGATACGCCAGGGAACGGCGACTCGGCACCTCTGCTCGAGCCTGCGCCCGCCGTCGGCGACTATGCGGCCGCCATGGTACGCATGCTCGATGCGCTGCAGCTCGAGCGCGTCAATCTCTACGGCTTCCACACCGGTGCGCATATCGCCGTCGAGATGGCGATTGCCCATCCGCAGCGCGTGGGACGCATCGCCCTCGATGGCCTGTTATGGCTCGAGGACGAAGAGCGCGAGGCCTTTCTCGAGCACTATGCGCCGCCGCTCGTTGCCGACCACGCGGGGACGCAGGTGTTCCAGGCGTTGCAGTTCATCCGTGACCAGGCCTGGTTCTTTCCGCACTTCAGGCGCGACGCCGCCCACAATCTCGGTGGCGGCGCGATGCCTCCCGAGCTGCTGCATGCGCTGACGGTGGATTTGCTCAAGGCGGCGCCGACCTACCATCTCGCCTATCGCGCCGTTTTCCGTCACCGTCTCGACCTGCGGCTGCCGATGGTGCCGGTTCCCGCGCTGTTGCTTGCCGATGAGTCAGACCCGACCCGGGAGTCCATGCGCCGGGCGGCGGGCGTGCTGCCGGGAGCCAGCCTCTCGATCGGTGGCGAAGGCTGGTCCCCCGACGGCAGGGCGCGCAAGGCGGCAACGCTGGTTGAATTCTTTGGTGCCTGAGGGTGTTCAGCGCGGGCTGAAGAGCCCGGCTGACGGTGCGAGCGCAGGGTCCTTCCAGTATTCGATCGAGTACAGCGGCCGGTCGGTGCGCAGCATCACGTAGTGGCCGCCGAGCTGCCCGAGTTGCACGCGCACCTCGTCGTCCATGTAGGTCACTTCCGACCAGAGTTTGGTGGTCGGGTCGAGCTCGTGTGACAGCGATGCCGGGTCGTCCACGCCGATCTCCCGTGCGAACGACGCCAGCGACATGGACTGATCGGCCGGCACGACCCTGAAGCCGGTGAACTCGACGAAGAAGCGGCGCAGGTTTTCCGGCCTGCGGTGATAGCGCGCAAAGGAGAAGTGATGCGTCGGCACGCGACGCTCGCCAAGCAGCATCTGTGACACGAAGTTGTAGGCGCCGGTCGGCGGGTCGATCTCGAGCCCGTTGCCGAGGAACGTCGCCGGGATGTCGGGCAGACGACCCATCGAGAACACCTTCAGCGACACCGTGACGCCCGCGCCTTCGTCCCTGGCGTCGGGACCGCCGACGAGGCGGCCGATGTTGTGGTAATCCGCGCTCCAGTGGCCGCGGAAAACCTCCGGGTGGTCCAGGGCATCGGGGTACTTGCTGAGAGGTGCAAGTTCGTCGATCAGCGCGTCGATGCGTTGCGCTTGCGGTGTCGCCGACTTGAAGCCCTCCTTGTGCGTTGCGATGAGTTGCAGCAGTTCGCGCAACAGACGGTCACGTTGGATCATGTCACTTGCTCCTCAGCCGGGTTCGAAGCGTAGCAAGGCGTCGACTTCATCGACGCGCCCTTGTCCGTGCGCCGCGTTCAGCCGCCGCCGCCGCATCCGGTTGACGCCGCGCCGAATGCGACGATAGCCTGCGGAGGCCATGAATCGTCCGCCTGCGCAAGGCACGCTTGTCACACCGGCCGTGCAGCAGCGTCCGTACCTCTTCTTCAGAACGTCCCTGACGCCACTCTGACACACTGGACTATGCTGCAGGCATGAACACGCCATCCATTCCCGCCACGTCGCCGGAGCCGGCATTCTTTGACAATCCGGTGATCGACAACCTCATCACCGTGACGCTGGAACTCGGCGCGGAACTCTGGGTGCAGAAGGAGCGCATGCGTGTCGTCGAGACACTGCTGGCGCAGCGCGGCGTCGTCACCGCCGAACTGATCGAGCAATACGCGCCCTCCGCTGACGAGGCCGCCCGGGTGCGCGAGGCCCGCGAAGCGTTCGTGCAGCGCCTGTTCGGTGCGTTCGCGCGTGACGCCGTCGTCGCCCGTGAGACCATCGCCCGTGAGACCATCAAGGAGACCGAGGCATCATGAACGGCGGCATCCCGCATCGCGGCCACAGCGGCGTGTTGCCGCGCATGCCGACCCTCGAGGACGAGAGTTATCTCGACTTCATGGAGAGTCTGCGCAATCACCACATCCGGGCCATGTTCCCGAAGATCATCCCGCTCGCCGACGCGCCCGACGCCGAGTCGCAGCCGATGGTGCGTGCGTGGAAGCGGCTGATGCGCAGCCAGCAGCAGCAGACCTGGCAGAAGATCCTCGACAGCTACGCCCGTCATCGCGCCGTCCACGAGGCGGAACTCGACGCGGCGGAGCGGCGGAGTCCCGGACGGCTTCACTACGACCCCGCGTTCGAGGTGCCGAAGTACGCCACGCTGGATATCCACCTGCAGCCCGGCGGCTACTGCGGCGACACCCTCGCAGGCTACGTGTTCCATCACGGCACCAAGGTGTTCTACCAGGGAGACAACGATCAGGACGAGCTGCATCGGCAAGTGGCCGATCTCGTCGCCACACCGGCAGCCGGAGGCGTCGCGCGGGTGCTCGACCTGGGCTGCTCGATCGGCCAGTGCACGACGGCGCTGAAAAAGCGTTTTCCGGCGGCCGAGGTGACCGGGCTCGACGTCGGCCTGCCGATGGTGCGCTATGCGCACAAGCGCGCCATCGACCTTGGCATCGACGTGCATTTCCGCCAGGGTCTCGCCGAGGACACGGGCCTGCCCGCCGGGCAGTACGACGTCATACTCGCCTACATCCTGTTCCACGAGGTGCCGGAGCGGCTGTTCCGGCAGATCCTGGCCGAGGTCTATCGCTTGTTGCGTCCGGGTGGCTGCTTCACCGTGGTCGATGCACCGAACAGCCGCAACCTGCCCGCCGCCAATCGGCTCTGGCTGAAGTTCGATGCGCACTACAACTGCGAGCCCTACTCGCCCGCGTTCGTCGCCAGCGACTTTCGTGCGTTGATCGGCGAGGCGGGCATGCGGGTGACGCATCAGGGACCGACGCCGACCTTCCTGCATTGCACCACGGCGATCAGGGACTAGCGCAAGGCGATGACGGCTGCGGCCGACTTTCTCGATGGCTTTCGCGATGCCCTCGGCGCGGATCGTGTCGTCACCGGCGACGAAGAGCGCGAGCTTTTTTCGCAGGATGTCTATCGGGCCGGTGAGCTGCCGCTCGCGATCCTCAAGCCGCGCTCGACCGCTGACGTGGTGGCGCTGGTTCGACATGCGCGCCGCGTCGGCATCGCCCTGCACGTGCGCGGCGGCGGCATGTCCTACACCGATGCCTGTACACCCGGCTCCGCCCGTTCGGTCAGCGTCGATCTGACCGCACTCGACCGGATACGCTCGATCTCGCCCGTCGATCTCGTGGCCACCGTCGAGGCGGGCTGCACCTGGGCAGCGCTCGATGCGGCTCTGGCGCCGCTCGGCCTGCGTGCACGTTTCTGGGGGCCGATGTCGGGTGCACGGGCCACGCTCGGCGGCGGCATGTCGCAGGGCGCCGCCACGTTCGGCTCGGGGCGGCACGGCACTTCGGCGTCGGCGGCACTCGGCTTCGAAGTGGTGCTCGGTACGGGTGACGTACTCGACACCGCACGTATCGGTGCATCGGATCGCGAGGCCTTTTTCAGGCCCTACGGGCCCGACATCACCGGGCTGTTCACCGCCGATGCGGGCGCACTCGGCATCAAGACCGCAGTGACGGTGCAACTCGAACCGCGTCCGGCGGCGCGCGACAGCGTGTCGTTCGCTTTCGCGGATTTCGCGGCTCTGGCGCTGGCGGTGGCCGAGGTTTCGCGACGCGGACTGGCGACAGAAATCTTTGGTGTGGAGACCGCGCTGGCGCGGCTTGCAGCCGGAGAAGCGGCGCTGCGACAGGATGCGGGCCGGGTGTGGCAGGTGGTGCGCGCGCAGGCGAGCCTCGCCGATGCGGTGCGGCAGGCGTGGCGGATGCTCCGCGGCGGCCGCGGCTTCCTCGCGCACGCGGGATTCCTGGCGCATTTTCTCTGCGAGGGCGCGGACCGCCGCCGGCTCGGCCTGGA
>JBIKVA010000088.1:0-9471 GCA_044357085.1 Steroidobacteraceae bacterium
ACGCGTGTGGTCGAGCAGGCGCTCGATGCCGAGGGCACGCCGCATCCTTCGGGTGCAGCGTCCGTCAAAAAAGCAGGCACCTCTTTCGAACTGGAATGGACCGGCGCAGATCGCGACGTGGTATTGAAGCCCGCGGCTGATCCTCTGCAGGCGACGCTGGTCGTCAAGGACACCACGCCCTGGCGCCATCTGGTGCAATTGCACAAGGCCAAGGGGAGCGATCTCGCCAAGGCGATCTCGGTGGTCTGGGCGATCGGCCTCGTGGTGATCCTCGTTTCCGGTTTGTTGATGGCGTGGAACGTGCCCGTCTACCGTCGCAAGGCGATCACGGCCGGCGCTCTCGGGCTGGTCACCTTCGGGTTGTTCGTGCTCGCGGGCTGAGACCCGCGCGCAGCACGGGTGCCAGAGCTCTAGGTTGAAGTTGCTGCGTGCCGTCGGGTTTTGCGGTCCGAAGACCAGAGCGACGCCGGATCGATCTCGCGCCACGCCCCCGGGGCGAGTCCGTCGAGTTGCACGTCGCCAATCGCCGCACGCACGAGCCGCAGTGTCGGAAAGCCCACCCTCGCAGTCATGCGACGGACCTGTCGGTTCTTGCCCTCGCTCAAGCGAAGTTCGAGCCAGGTGGTCGGCACCCGCAAGCGATGACGAATCGGTGGATTTCGCGCCCAGAGGCCCCGTGGTTCCTCGATCCGGCGCGCCCCCGCGGGACGCGTCGTGAAGTCGCCGAGATCGACACCGCGCCGCAGCTGCGCCAGGGCCTCTTCGGTGGGTATGCCCTCGACCTGTGCCCAATAACTCTTGTCGAGCTTGTGACGTGGATGCGCGATCCGTGCCTGCAACGCTCCATCGTCGGTGAGCAGCAGTAACCCTTCGCTGTCCGCATCGAGACGGCCGGCCGCATACACGCCGGGGATCTTGATGTAGTCGGCAAGGGTGGGCCGGTCATTCTCGGGCGTGAACTTGCAGAGCACGCCGAAGGGCTTGTTGAAGGCGATCAGCACCGGGCCATCGCTCACATGATCTGCGGCACCTCGATGTGCGGATCGAGGCACTTCCTGAACGCCTCATCCGCATTCGCTGCGGCGCGGTCCCAGTTCCGACCGACCGCGCGGGTGCCCGTCACCCCGTTGGTCGCATCGGTGCAAAGCCACACGGCGGGCGGCACGATGACGTCGCCGGGCAGCAGGCGTCCGTTTTGCGATCGCTCGCCGACGGCACCCGGTGCGACTTCCTGGCTGATGAACGAGGTATCTGCGGCACCACCCGGCAGGATGATGTTGGCGTCGACGCCCGTACCTTTGAGTTCCTGCGCCCAAACGCGCGTCATCGCCTCGAGCGCCGCCTTCCCCGGGCCGTAGATCGGATTGCCCGCACGAACCATGTTCGAGGCGCTGGTCGACACCGAGATGATCTTGCCGAAGCCGCGCTTGACCATGTGCGGCGCCGCCGCCTTGGACATGTACCAGACACCTTTGAAATTGGTATCGATGATGGTGTGCAGCGCGTCGTCCGGTGTTTCGTAAAAGGGCACGAGCTTTGCGGCACCCACACCACCGCCGGTGAAGTCCTGCGGACTGCGACCCGCGTTGTTCATCAGTACATCGATGCGGCCGAAGCCCTCGAGGGTGGCCTGCACCATGCGCGCACAGTCGGGCTGCCTGCTGACGTCGCCGCTGATCGTGATGCAGCGACCTTTGCCATGGCGCGCCTCGAATTCCGCGGCGACCTTCTTCAGGGCGGCTTCGCCGCGGCCGGTCAGCGCGACTTTGGCGCCACCCAGCAGCAATTCCTCGGCGATGAACCAGCCGAAGCCGCGACTTCCGCCCGTGATCAGCACCACGCGGTCTTTCAGCGACGGATGACGCAGTTGTCTCAGCGTCTCTTCGGGCCAGGAACTCTGGTAAGCCGGCGCCGCCAGCGCCGACTGGCCGGTCGCGGCGAGCAAGGTTGCAGCACCTGCGGCGCGAATGAACTCTGCACGATCGAGCTTGCTGGTCATTTGCATTGTCCTCGAGTCCTGGTGTCCTGGCGCCGGCTCGCCTGACACGTTTTGCCATTGCTGCCCTTCGGCACGAGGGGGCGATCGCCGGGCACCCTCGGAAATTGTCGGGTCGTCAGTGTAGCTTCACCCGCGGCTCGGTCTGCGCGGCGATCATGCGACCCAGCGTCGCGAGCGAGGTCTTCCAGTAGCCGTGCAGCGCCACCTCGTGCATCTTGTAGAGCGACAGATACATCCAGCGCGCGAACAGGCCCTCCAGCCAGATGCTGCCGCCGACAAAGTTGCCCATGAGGTTGCCGAGGGTGGTGTAGTCGCCGAGCGAGACCAGCGAGCCAAAGTCGCGATAGCGCCAGGGCTTCACGCTCTTGCCCGCCAGCAGCCGCGGGATGGCCTTGGCGAGATAGGACGCCTGCTGGTGCGCCGCCTGGGCCCGCGGCGGCACCATGCGTCCGGGGTGGCCGTGCCAGGCAGCGTGCGCGCAGTCACCGAGGGCGAAGACACGCGGGTCCTCCGGCGCACGCAGGCCTTCATCGACCACGAGCTGGTTGAGCGGACTGACGCTCAGTCCGAGATCGCGCAGGAACGCCGGTGCCTTGACGCCGGCAGCCCAGACCACCATCTCGGCGGCGATCACCGTACCGTCGGCGAGCCGAACCGCCTTGGGCAGGACCTCCGCGACGCGTGCGTTGACGTGGATCTCGACTGCGAGCTTCTCGAGCATGTGGTGCGCAGCCGTCGAGATGCGCACCGGCAGTGCCGGCAGTATGCGCGGCGAGGCTTCGATCAAGTGCAGCCGGATGTGCTTGTCGGGATCGATGTTGTCGAGACTGAAGGACACGAGCTCACGGGTCGAGTTGTGCAGCTCGGCGGCCAATTCGACACCCGTCGCACCCGCGCCGACGATGACCACATTGAGCTGCTCGGGGCGCAGCGGCTGCGTCTGCGCGTGGGCGCGCAGGAAGGCATTCACCAGTTGTCGATGGAAGCGGTCGGCTTCCTGGGTGCTGTCGAGCGCGATCGCATGCTGCAGCACGCCCGGCGTGCCGAAATCATTGATGCGGCTGCCGACGGCGAGTATCAGGATGTCGTAGTCGATGCGACGGGCGTGGACGATCTCTTCGCCGTGCTCGTCGAACACCGGGCCGACCAGCACCTGGCGGGCGTCCCGGTCGAGGCCGGTCATCTCGCCGAAGAGGTAACGGAACCCGTGCCAGTGGGACTGCGCGAGGTAGTCGAGTTCGTGAACGTCGAGATCCACCGTGCCGGCAGCCAGCTCGTGCAGGTGGGGCTTCCAGAAGTGCGTGCGGCCACGCTCTATCAAAACAATCTCGGCGCGACCCCTGCGCCCGAGCTTGTTACCGAGACGGGTGACCAGCTCGAGGCCGCCCGCACCACCGCCAACGACCACGATGCGTGGTTTGCGAGGTATGTCGATCATCTGAAGTCTGCCCTTGAACGGGCCGCCAGGACCCCGCGAGAGTCGCTATCTTACTCCGCTCCCGCGTCGCGTTCGCTATCCGGGGCACCGACCGCTGTTCCCGTTCCGTTTGCCCAACTGTTTGCCCGGAGATCTGTAACGCGTTACGGTATCTGGTACACGTTCCAAGGTCGTCCGCAGGCGGATCGCGAAGCAAGTGGCGGGTCTTGATCGATCGTTCGAGCGCGACGCGCTGGGCTGGATTGAATCGGTATCGATCTTTGACGAAAGATGAAGCGCGGTGACGTGGTGACGGTTGCTGCCAACGATCGCACCGACCGCGAGGAACAGGTTGATAGTTCGATCCGCTCCATCTCGCGCCCGAGCACCAGCGGAGCCTTGAACTTCATGCCGGCTTCATGCGGGTAACACCACTATGCCAACGCCCCCGGACGATCTGTCCATCGTCGAGACGCGCGCTTGGGTCGAGCGGGTCGTCATAGGCCTCAAGCTCTGTCCTTTCGCGCCCGTACCTGCGATCAAGGGACTGATCCGCTACGCCAAGAGCGATGCCGAGACGCCGGAAGCCTTGCTGGAGGATCTCGCGGCGGAGCTGCAGCATCTCGTCGCTTCGCCGCCCGAGGAGCTCGAGACGACATTGCTGGTGCATCCGCGAGTGCTGCAGTCTTTTCAAGACTTCAACGATTTCCTCGACGTTGCAGACGAGATGCTGGAGTTGCTGGGGCTCGTGGGCGAGATCCAGATCGCGAGCTTCCACCCGGAGTACCAGTTCGAGGGAACCCGGCCCGATGACATCGGCAATGCAACCAACCGATCGCCGTATCCGACCCTGCACCTGCTGCGCGAGGCGAGCATCGAGAGGGCAGTGCAATCCTTTGGTGACACCGACGCCATTTCGGCTGCCAACATTGCAACGCTCGAGCGCTTGGGCCCCGAGGAGCTCGAGGCATTGAGGCGCGGCGCTCCGTAGCGAGCCGGATACCCGGCTCAGCGGCGACGATGTACGCCCTCGCCGATGTCGATGCCGGCGAGATCGAACCCGCGCCGAAAGTCGCGGATGTGCTTGGCCGTCCAGCTTTGAGCCGCCGCGGCATCGCGGGCGCGCAGCGCTTCGACGATCCGCCGCTGCGCCCCGGCGATGCGCGCCCGCGCCTGCGGCACCTCGTCGATCATCGACTGCAGCGAGGGCACCAGCAGCTGCAGCAACGGCTCGTGACCGAGCGTGAGCACGGGGTTGTGGGCCGCGTGGCCGACCGCGCGGAAGAAATCGGCGGCTTGTTGCGCTGCGGCCAGCGGGTCTGCCGCGTGGGCCTGGCCGAGAACCGCGCCGAGCGACACGAGGTCGGCTTCGCGCCGTCGGCGTGCCGCGGTTTCGGCGATCGGCGGTTCGAGGATGGTCAGGCCTTCCCAAACATCCCGCAGAGTGACGTCGTGCAGCGCCATCGCCCGGCTGACGTCGCCGGCCACTGCGGCTAGCCCCGGCCTGCTGACCATCATCAGTTTCGAGCCGCGCTCGCGTCGTAGCAGGCCGGCCGATTCAAGTTCGCGCAGCGCCTCGCGGACCGTCGAGCGATTGACGCCGAACTGTCGAGCGAGTTCGAGTTCCGAAGGCAACCGGTCCCCCTCGGCCAGCACGCGGCTCGTGATCCGTTCGATCAGCGCGTCGGCGACCTTGCGGTAGGCGCGGTCGATCTGCACCGGCTCGAAGGCGGGGACGGAGTGCTGTGCGCTCATGAGTTGTGCGTTCCGCTCATGCCGTGCGTGCGAACAGCTCGCGGCCGATCAGCATGCGGCGGATTTCCTGTGTACCAGCGCCGATCTCGTAGAGCTTTGCGTCGCGCAGCAAACGTCCGGCCGGGTAGTCGTTGATGTACCCGTTGCCGCCGAGAGCCTGGATCGCCTCGAGCGCCACCTGGGTGGCTTTCTCGGCGGCGAAGAGGATCGCGGCCGCGGCGTCGTGTCGGGTGCTGCGACCTTCGTCGCAGCTGCGCCCGACGGCATAGACCAGGGCGCGTGCCGCCGTGTAGTTCGCGTACATGTCGGCGATCTTGGCCTGCATCAGCTGGAAATGGCCGATCGGCTCGCCGAACTGCCGGCGCTCGTGCACGTATGGCAGCACCAGATCCAGTGCAGCCGCCATGATGCCGAGCGGCCCCGCCGCCAGCACGGCGCGCTCGTAGTCGAGTCCGCTCATCAGCACCCGTACGCCGCGGTCCGGTTCACCGAGCACGTTGGCGACCGGCACGCGACAATCTTCGAACACGAGTTCGCAGGTGTTGGAGCCGCGCATGCCGAGCTTGTCGAGCTTCTGCGCCGTCGAGAACCCCGGGAAGCCTTTCTCGACGATGAACGCCGTGATGCCTTTCGGGCCGGCCTCGGGCGTCGTCTTGGCGTAGACCACGAGCACGTCGGCGTCGGGTCCGTTGGTGATCCACATCTTGCGACCGGTCAGGTGATAGGCATCTTCGCGTCTTACCGCGCGCAATTGCATCGACACCACGTCCGAGCCTGCACCGGGCTCCGACATCGCCAGTGCACCGACATGCTCGCCGGTGACCAGCTTCGGCAGGTATCGGTCGCGCTGCGCGTCGCTGCCGTTGAGCCGGATCTGGTTGACGCAGAGGTTCGAGTGCGCGCCATAAGACAAACCGATCGAAGCCGAAGCCCGCGAGATTTCTTCCATGGCCACGATATGCGCGAGGTAGCCGAGGTCGGCGCCGCCCCAGCGCTCGGGCACGGTGAGCCCGAGCAGTCCCTGCTCGCCGAAGCGGCGCCATAGCGCATCGGGGAAGGTGTTTTGGCGGTCGGTCGCGTCGGCGAGCGGCGCGATCTCGGCGCGCGCGAAGCGGCGTACCGAGGCACGCACTTCGTCGAGCGTCTCGCCCAGCCCGAAGTCGAAGTCGCAGGAATCGAGTCCCGGCATGGCGGCTTGCTCCCGATAAATGGCGGTGCTATTGTCCGACAATCTGAAGATCTGGGCAACCGGTCCCCCCGATGGCGGTCATCGAATCCACGCTCGACCCGCGCAGCGACTCCTTCCGGCGCAATGCCGGCGCCATGCAGTCTCTGGTCGACGACCTGCGCTGTCGGCTCGAGCAGGTGGCGCTCGGCGGCGGCGAGGCGGCCCGTGCCCGTCACGTGGCCCGCGGCAAGCGTCTGCCGCGCGAGCGCATCGATCTGCTGCTCGACCCTGGCACGCCGTTCCTCGAACTCTCGCCGCTTGCGGCGTTCGGTCTGTATGACAACGAGGCACCCGCGGCGGGGCTCATCACCGGCATCGGTCGCGTCAGCGGCCGCGAGTGCGTCATCGTCTGCAACGACGCCACCGTAAAGGGCGGCACTTATTACCCGCTGACGGTCAAGAAGCATTTGCGTGCGCAGGACATCGCGCGTGAAAACCGTCTGCCCTGCATCTATCTCGTCGACTCGGGTGGCGCGCACCTGCCGAGCCAGGACGAGGTTTTTCCCGATCGCGACCACTTCGGCCGGATCTTCTACAACCAGGCGACGATGTCGGCCGAGGGCATTGCGCAGATCGCCGTCGTGCTCGGCAGTTGCACGGCGGGCGGCGCCTATGTGCCGGCGATGAGCGACGAATCGATCATCGTGCGTGGCCAGGGCACCATCTTCCTCGGTGGCCCGCCACTCGTGAAAGCGGCGACGGGCGAGGAGGTCAGCGCCGAGGATCTCGGCGGTGGCGACGTCCACACGCGCCTCTCGGGCGTTGCCGACCATCTCGCCGAGGATGACGCCGACGCGCTGGGTCGTGCGCGCGCCATCGTCGCGCGTCTCGGTGGCGCTGCCCCGGGCCCGGCTGTTTTGCCGGGGCTGCGTCCGCCGCTGCCGCCTCGCCATGCTGCCAGCGAGCTCCGCGGCGTCATACCCGACGATCCGCGCAGGCCCTTCGACATCCGCGAGATCGTCGCCCGCATCGTCGACGACAGCGACTTCGACGAGTTCAAGGCGCGTTATGGCACCACGCTGGTTACCGGCTTCGCCCACATCGAGGGCATGCCCGTCGGCATCGTCGGCAACAACGGCATCCTGTTTTCGGAGTCTGCGCAGAAAGGCGCACACTTCATCGAGCTTTGCACGCAGCGGCGCATCCCGCTGGTGTTCCTGCAGAACATCACCGGCTTCATGGTGGGTCGCCGCTACGAAAACGAGGGCATCGCAAGGCACGGCGCCAAGATGGTCGCCGCCGTCGCCTGCGCTCGCGTCCCGAAGTTCACGGTCATCGTCGGCGGCAGTTTCGGTGCCGGCAACTACGGCATGTGCGGCCGTGCGTACTCGCCGCGATTTCTCTGGACGTGGCCGAATGCGCGCATCAGCGTGATGGGCGGCGAGCAGGCGGCGATGGTGCTTGCGCGCGTGCGCCGCGACGGCATCGAGTCGCGCGGCGGCAGCTGGAGCGCCGCGGAAGAGGCGGCGTTCACCGCGCCGATCCGCGCGCAATACGAAACCCAGGGTCACCCGTACTATGCGTCGGCCCGACTCTGGGACGATGGCGTCATCGATCCGGCTGATACCCGTCGGGTGCTGGCGCTGGGGCTGGCCGCTGCGCTCAACGCTCCGATCGAGGAGACACGCTTCGGCGTGTTCCGGATGTGACGACCGCAGACGCCACCCCTGGCCTCGCCAGCGACTGCAGGGCCGGTGTCGCGCGGCTCTGGATCGACCGTCCCGAGGCACGCAATGCACTCGACGCCGCGCTGATCGCCGCGCTCACAAGGACGATCGCCAACCTTGGGCGCGATCCCTCGGTCCGCGTGATCGTGCTCGGGGGGCGGGGCGCGGCGTTCTGCGCCGGCGGTGACCTTGCCTGGATGCGCGAACTCGGCGCGCGCCCGTACCAAGACAATGTCGCCGATGCGCTGCATCTCTCGGAGCTTTTCCGCACGCTCCACGAGTGCCCGAAGCCCACGCTCGCGCGCGTGCACGGCGCCTGCTTCGGCGGCGGGCTAGGGCTTGTCGCCGCCTGCGACATCGCGATCGCGGGCAGTGCTGCGCGCTTCTGTCTCGCCGAGGCGAAGATCGGCTTGATCCCCGCGACCATCGGGCCGCATGTCGTCCGCGCGATCGGGGCGCGTGCGGCGAGCCGCTACATGCTCACCGCCGAGGTCTTCGACGCCGCTCAGGCGGCCCGGCTCGGCCTCGTGCACGAGACGGTGCCGGATTCCGATCTCGATGCTGCCGTCGAATCCTGCATCGCGTCACTGCTCGCTGGCGGGCCGCGTGCGCAGGCGGAGATCAAGCGACTGTTGCGCGATGTCGCCGGTCGACCGATCGACGATGCCATGCTGCGCGATACGGCAGAGCGCATCGCCGCTGCCCGCGCTTCGGCCGAGGGTCAGGAGGGGCTCGCCGCCGCGCTCGGCAAACGCGCGCCCGCCTGGATCGCACCACCCGAGTCGCCCGAGCCTCCGGATCCGTCGCAATGACCCTGCCGCGCCGGTTGCTGATCGCCAACCGCGGCGAGATCGCCTGCCGCATCGCGCGCACCGCGCGGCGGCTTGGCATCCGGACGATCGCCGTCTACTCGGACGCCGACGACGGTGCGCTTCACGTGCGCACCGCGGATCAGGCCGTGCGCATCGGTCCGGCGTCGGCAGCGGAGAGTTATCTGCGCATCGATGCCATCCTCGATGCCGCGCGGCGCAGCGGCGCCGATGCGATCCATCCAGGCTACGGTTTCCTGTCGGAGAACGCCGGGTTCGCGCAGGCCTGCGCCGATGCGGGTCTCGTCTTCGTGGGTCCGCCGCCGGATGCGATTCGCGCGATGGGCTCCAAGTCCGCCGCGAAGGCACTGATGGCCGCGGCCGGTGTGCCGTTGACGCCCGGCTATCACGGTATCGAGCAGGACCCGACGCTGCTGCGCGAGGAGGCCATTCGACTCGGCTTCCCGGTGCTGATCAAGGCCAGCGCCGGCGGTGGCGGCAAGGGCATGCGTCGGGTCGATCGTGCCGAGGACTTCGCTGCTGCGCTGGACTCCTGCCGTCGCGAGGCTGCCGCGGCCTTCGGCGACGATCGTGTG
>JBIKVA010000089.1:0-9420 GCA_044357085.1 Steroidobacteraceae bacterium
CCATTACGGTGTGCAGGCGCCTTGCGCCGATGTTCTCGGTGCGTTCGTTGACGTGGAAGGCGATCTCGGCGAGCCGTCGCACCCCTTCCGGCGTGAACTCCACGCCGACACCCTCGGTCTGCAGCAGTGCCGCGTACTGGGTGGTCAGCGAAGCGTCGGGCTCGGTCAGGATCCGGACGAAATCCTCGATCTTCAGCGGTTCGAGTTCGACACGGATCGGGAAGCGGCCCTGCAACTCGGGGATGAGATCCGAGGGCTTCGCCACGTGGAAAGCGCCCGAGGCGATGAACAGCACGTGGTCGGTCTTGATCGGTCCGTACTTGGTGGTCACCGTGCAGCCCTCGACGAGCGGCAGCAGGTCGCGCTGCACGCCCTCGCGCGAGACGTCGGCGCCGTAGCTGTCCTGGCGACGGCAGACCTTGTCGATCTCGTCGATGAACACGATGCCGTTCTGTTCGGCGTTGCGCACGGCTGCCGCACGCAGTTCGTCCTCGTTGAGCAGCTTGGCTGCCTCTTCCTCCGCGAGCAGCTTGAGGGCTTCCCGGACCTTCATTTTCTTGGGACGGCTCTTGCCGGCGCCCAGATTCTGGAACATCGCCTGCAGCTGCTGCTGCATCTCTTCCATGCCGGGCGGCGCGACGATCTCCATGCCGGCACCCATGCCGCGCAGTTCGATCTCGATTTCGCGGTCGTCCAGGCTGCCTTCGCGCAGCATCTTGCGGAATTTCTGCCGGGTTTCGGCATCCCGCGGCTGCACCGGCTCGTCGGTCGAGAACCCCATCAGTTTCGGTTTCGGCAGCAGGGCGTCGAGGACGCGTTCCTCGGCGGCGTCGGCTGCGCGGTCGCGTACGCGCGCCATCTCCGCCTCGCGCGTCAACTTGACGGCCACGTCGACCAGCTCCTTGACGATCGAGTCCACGTCGCGACCGACATAGCCGACTTCGGTGAACTTGGTGGCTTCGACCTTGACGAAGGGCGCGTTGGCAAGCTTCGCCAGCCGCCTCGCGATCTCGGTCTTGCCGCAACCCGTGGGGCCGATCATGAGGATGTTCTTCGGCGTGATCTCCGGCCGCAATTGCTCCGCGACCTGCATGCGACGCCAGCGGTTGCGCAGGGCGATCGCCACGGCGCGCTTGGCGGCATCCTGGCCGACGATGTGCTTGTCGAGTTCGCCGACGATCTGTCGCGGCTTCAGCGCGGTCGTGACGTCGCTCATGAGCGCATCTCCTCGATCACGAGGCTGCGGTTCGTATAGATGCAGATATCCGCGGCGATGTTCAGCGCACGCTCGACGATCTCGCGGGCGGAGAGGTCGGTGTTCTCGAGCAGGGCGCGCGCCGCGGCCTGGGCATAGGCGCCGCCCGAGCCGATGGCGACGAGGTCGTGCTCGGGCTCGATGACATCGCCGTTGCCGGAGATGACGAACAGCTTTTGCGGATCACCGACCAGCAACAGCGCCTCGAGACGGCGCAGATAGCGGTCGGAGCGCCAATCCTTGGCGAGTTCGATCGCGGCCCGCGTCAGGTTGCCGAACTTGTCGAGCTTGCCCTCGAAACGTTCGAACAGCGTGAAGGCGTCCGCGGTACCGCCGGCGAAGCCGCCGAGGACCTTGCCCTGGCCCAGAGTGCGCACCTTGCGCGCATTGCCCTTCATGACCGTGGTGCCGAGCGTCACCTGGCCGTCGCCGCCGATGGCCACGACGCCATTGCGGCGGACGCCGAGGATGGTGGTGCCATGCGGGTTGAATCCTTCGCTCATGTCTTCTTCCTGGCCCGGGGGTGGGTTTTGTCGTAGATGCGGGCGAGGTGCTGGAAATCAAGGTGTGTGTACACCTGCGTGGTGGCGATGTCGGCATGGCCCAGAAGTTCCTGCACACCGCGCAAATCCTGGCTGGACTCGAGCAGGTGCGAGGCAAAGGAATGTCGGAAAAGATGCGGGTGTACCCGCATCGGCAGGCCCTGCAGGCGCGCCCAGCGGGCTACCCGGGTCTGTATCGCGCGTTGCCCGACGCGGCTGCCGTTGCGACCGACGAACAGTGCCGTCTCACCGGTCTTGGCGAGACCCGCTCTGGCACCCAGCCAGCTCTGCAGCGCCTCGATCGCCTTGCGACCGACCGGCAGGATCCGCGTCTTGTTGCCCTTGCCGGTCACCCTAACCGTTCGATCGGCAAGATCGATGGCACCGAGCTCGAGACTGACAAGTTCCGCGAGCCGCAGACCCGAAGAATAGAAAAGCTCCATGATGGCGCGATCGCGCACGGCAAGCGCATCGTCGCCGGGGATCTCCAGCAGGCGACCCATCTGGTCCACGTCCAGCGTCTCCGGCAGCCGACGACGGGCCTTCGGCGCCCGTACCTCCGCCGCCGGGTTGTGTGCCAGCACCCGCTCGCGCTGCAGGAAGCGCAGGAAGGTACGCACCGCCGACAGTCGACGCTGCACGCTGCGGGGCGCCAGTCCGCCCGCATGCGAGCGCGCGGCAAACAGGCGCAGGTGCTGGGCATCCAGCGCGTCCCAGGAAGCGATGCCGCTCGCTTCGCACCAGCCGATGAGCGCGTCGATCTCGCGCAGATAGCTGGCGCTGGTGTGGGCCGAGAGTCGCCGCTCGGTGCCGAGGTGGGCGCCGAAACGCTCGCGCCACTGCCGCGCCTGCGGCGTCACATCCGTGGTTCGTCGGCGCAGCGGGCGAGCGCGGCGCCGATCATCTCGCCGATGCGGGCGAGGAAGTCGGTGCTGACGGCAGGATTGAAGCGATGCGGATCCTCGCTGCCGAGGACCAGCGCGCCATGCACCGCGCCATGGCCCGCAGGCACGATCGCCATCGATGCGATCGATGGGCCGAAATCCCCGAAGAGCGCGGTGCGTTGTGCCTCGGCGAAGTGTCCGCAACGCGGCTTGCCGGCCGCCAGCAGCGACTCGAGTCCCTGCAGCGCCGGATCCGCAAGCTCCGGATCGCTCAGCAGGAACCGCACCGGCGACACTTCGAAGTCCTCGCGCATCGAGGTCTCGACGTGCGCGCGCACTTCGGCCGTGGTCCGCGCGCGCAGCAGCCGCAAGGCGAGCTGGTGGGTACGCGCAGCGAGCAGATCGTTGCCGCGTGCCACCCTGACGAGTTCGGCCAGGCGTTCGCGGTTCGCCACCTGCCGCTCGCGCAACACCTTGACCTGCCTCTCGACCAGCGAGACCGCGCCGCCGCCGCCATGCGGCAGATTCAGCTGCTCGAACAGATCGGGATGTTGCTCAAAGAAATCAGGATGCTGTTGAAGGAACCGCACCAGATCGTCCGCGCTCACCATGTCGTGCCACTCCCGGTGGCCACTTCGCCGCGGAACGCCACCGCGGCGGGGCCGGTCATCCAGATTTCCGAACCCTCGCCCGGCCAGTGCATCTGCAGCGACCCGCCGGGCAGGCGGACCTCGGCCTCCGCGGCGAGCAGACCGAGGCGTCGCCCGGCGGCCATCGCCGCGCAGGCACCGGTACCGCAGGCGAGCGTCTCGCCGACGCCGCGCTCGAAGACGCGCAGACGCGCATGGGCGGTATCGACGACCTGCAGGAAGCCGACGTTGGTGCGTTGCGGGAAGCGCGGGTGCGACTCCAGCGTCCGGCCAAGCGTCGCCACCGGCGCGGTATCCACGTCCGGCACCCTGAGCACGATGTGCGGATTGCCCATCGATAACTCGGTGAAGCGCAGTTCGCGACCCTCGATTTCGAGCGACGAGTCGTGCGCGTGCGCGAAACGCGGTACGCCCATGTTCACGGCGACGGTCCCGGGCGCGCCGAAACGCGCCGCGACGAGACCGCCCGGACTGTCCAGCGTCAGCGCACCCGCACCCGCGCGTCCCTCCAGCCGCAACCACTCGGCGACGCAGCGCGCACCGTTGCCGCACTGCTCGACCTCGCCGCCGTCGGCATTGAAGATGCGGTAGAACGCCGCGGTGCCGGGCCGGCGCGGCGGCAGGATCACGAGCGCCTGATCGAAGCCGACGCCGGTGTGACGGTCGGCGAGGGCGCGCCAGCCCGCGGCATCGGGAAGTGCCTCGCCTTCGTTCGCGGCAACGACGATGAAGTCGTTGCCGAGACCGTGCATCTTGGTGAAACGCAGGTTCACGGCTGTGTCGCAGCTCAGGCCATCGACGCGCGGTCGCGGAAGATGCAGCGATCCATGACGGTGAAGATGCCGGCGCCGCGAGCGCGCTGTGCGGCGGCTGCGTCGATCACGCCATCCTGCAGCCAGAGCGCGGGCACACCGAGCCGGATGCAGTCGTCGACGATGGCCGCGACATGCTCGGGCCGACGGAAGACATCGACGAGGTCGAGGCGCTCACCCGGCGCCAGCACGTCGCCGACGCGATCGAGCGAGGGTACGCAGCGTTCGCCGAGGATCTCCCCCGCGGTTGGCGTCACCGGAATCACGCGGTAGCCGAAGCGCTGCAGCGCGCGGGCGACGCCGTGGCTGGGCCGCGCCGGATCGGCGCTCAGTCCCACGACCGCGATGGTACGCACGCGATTCAGCAGACCAAAGATTTCCGCCAGCGGCGGACTCGTGAACGGCGCGTCGTCGAACAAGGCCTGCTTGAGGCGGTATACGGCCGAGATGTCCTCGTCCCCGTACCCGCGCCGGATCAATTCGGCGTACTCGCGCAGCATGTCCTCGACCACGGGCAGCGCCACGCCACTCGCCGCTGCCATGTCATGGCAGATGCGCAGGTCTTTCTCGTGCAGCCTGACCCGGAACCCGGCAGGGAAAGTGCCACGGATCATGTTGGGAGCGCGGTTGACGAAGTACCACGAACTGCCTGCGCCCTGCCCGAGCGTCTCGACCACCCGTTCGAGCGGCAGCCGCTGCGCCCGGGCGAAGGCCATCGCCTCGCCGACGGCGCGGATGATGCCCGCGCACATGATCTGGTTGGTGGCCTTGGTCGCTTGTCCGGCGCCGTGACCACCGAAGTGGCGGACGGTCTTGCCCATCGCTTCGAGAACAGGCTTCGCGCGTTCGAAATCGCCTTCCTCGCCACCACACATGACGGCCAGCGTGCCACGTTGCGCACCCTCGACGCCGCCGCTGACGGGGCAGTCGAGGAACCCGGCCTGCCGCGTGGCGAGCAGGGCAGCAGCACTGCGCGCGGTGTCGGCGCTCACGGTGGAGCAGTCGATGACGAGGGTTCCGGGGCGTACCGCAGGCGTCACGGCCCGCACCACCTCGAGGACGTCGGCGTCGGCTGATACGCAAAGCACGAGCACATCGCATCGGACGGCGAGTTCGGCGGGGTGGGCTGCGGCGATGCATCCCAACTCGGCGGCGAGATCCGCGGCCTTGCCCGGGGTCCGGTTCCAAACGCCCTCGAGCAACCCGGCCTTGTGCAGGTTGCGCGCCATGGGCGCACCCATCGCGCCGAGTCCGAGAAAGCCTGCCCGCATGGCGCAATCTTATCAGGCCGCCGCAGCCGGACACCGCGCTCTCCGTGGCCAGCGTCGAGCCGCGGCAGCCGCGCGCGGCACACATGGCGTAACGCTGCGGAAGAAGTCGAGCGCTTCGAAAAAAAGAAGGGGCGGCAATCTTGCGATCGCCGCCCCCAGGATTTACAGGGGACTACTGTAAAACGTGTGTCGGACGGTCAGTTGTAGTACGCGCGCTCGTTGTGCTCGTTGGTATCGAGACCTTCACGCTCGGCCTCCTCGGCAACGCGCAGACCTACCGTCAGATCGGCAATCTTGAAGGCGATGAAGGCAGCGACCGCGGACCAGACGACGGTCACGCCGACCGCCTTGGCCTGGGTCAGCACCTGCACGGCGATCGGGTTCGAACCCACCGAGGCCGTCACCCAGTCGGTCACCAGCCCCGGGCCGCCGAGCGCTTGGGTGTTGAACACGCCGGTGAGCAGGGCTCCGAGGATGCCGCCGATGCCGTGCACGCCGAATACGTCGAGCGAGTCATCCGCCTTGAGCAGTTTCTTGAGGCCCGTCACGCCCCAGAGGCAGACGAGACCCGCGGCGATGCCGATGGCAAGGGCTCCCATGATTCCCACGTTGCCGGCCGCCGGGGTGATCGCCACGAGACCCGCGACCGCACCGGAGGCGGCACCGAGCATCGAGGCGTGGCCCTTGAGCGCCCACTCGGCCAGCGACCAGGCGACCACGGCACCCGCCGTTGCCAGCAGCGTGTTGAGGAAGGCGAGTGCGGCGAAGTTGCCGGCTTCGAGCGCGGAGCCCGCGTTGAAGCCGAACCAGCCCACCCACAGCAGCGACGCACCGATCATGGTGTGCACGAGGTTGTGCGGCGGCATCGGCTCGCGGCCGTAGCCCACGCGCTTGCCCACCATGTACGCGCCGACGAGACCGGCCACGCCCGCATTGATGTGCACCACCGTGCCGCCCGCGAAGTCGAGCGCGCCCCACTGCCACAGCAATCCGGCCTTGGCGTTCATGGCATCGACCACACCGGCGTCGGTGTAGGCATCGGGGCCCATCCAGAACCAGACCATGTGCGCGATCGGCAGGTAGGAGATCGTGAACCAGATCACCATGAAGATGAGCACGGCGGCGAACTTCATGCGCTCCGCGAAGGCGCCGACGATGAGTGCACAAGTGATGCCCGCGAAGGTGGCCTGGAAGGCAGCAAAGACGACCTCCGGAATGTAGACGCCCTTGCTGAACGTGGCGGCGAGGGCAAAGGTGCCCGCGGACGGATCCCAGACGCCGTTCATGAAGAGCCGTGCGGTGCCGCCGAGGAATGCGTTGCCCTCGGTGAAGGCGAGCGAATAGCCGTAGATGAACCACAGCACGACGATCAGCGAGAAGCCGACCATCACCTGCATCAGCACCGAGAGGATGTTCTTCGAGCGCACGAGACCGCCGTAGAAGAGCGCGAGTCCCGGCACCGTCATCAGGATCACGAGCAGCGTCGACACCAGCATCCAGGCTGTGTCGCCCTTGTCGGGAACCGGCGCGTCCTGCGCCAGCGCCAATGCCGGCGCCATGCTTGCCAGAGATAGTGCTGCAACGCCGGCAGCCTTGCGGCGCCAGCCTGCCGCGGCGTTGCCGAGCGCGCCGCCAGCCGTTTCGAGGAATCGATCCAACGTCTTCATGTGAGTCTCCCTGCTCGCCGTGAAATCAGGTTGCAGCCGCACCGGTTTCGCCTGTGCGAATGCGGATGGCCTGCTCGATGTCGGTTACGAAAATCCTGCCGTCCCCCACCTTGCCGGTGCGCGCCACGTTGGCGATCGCCTCCACCACCGGTTCGACGATGCTGTCGTCCACCGCGATCTGCACCTGGGTCCGCGGCACGAAGTCGATCCGGTACTCGGCACCGCGATACACCTCGGAGTGGCCGTGGCCGGCACCGTAACCCTGTACCTCGGTGACCGTCATGCCTTGCACGCCCAGCTGGGCAACCGCCAATTCGAGATCGTCCAGCTTGAAGGGCCGGATGACCGCGGTGATCAGTTTCATCGCCAAGTCCATCCTTGCCGGCCGGGCTATCGGAACGATCCGGCCGCTAATGCAGCTCGGCGCCTCGCCGTGCGTCGCGCTATCCTTCGCGTCGCCCGGTTCTCGCGAAGGGTTTTGCAGTTTCCATGCCACCCGTCCCGCGCTCCAAACTGGGCGGTTCAGGGCGTTTTTTGCGGGTTCCCCCGGCTCTCGCGCACCGTTTTGGCGCTTGCGGCCGGGCAGCCTGCGTCAATTGAGGGCAACGGAGGCTAGCCATGGAATTCCGCATCGACGATCTCGCCCGCCGGCTGTTCGAGAGCATCCCTCCCGCCATGCGCAACATGCGCAGCGACCTCGAGGACAATTTCCGCGCCGTGCTGCGCGCCAACCTCGCGCAACTCGATCTGCTCTCTCGCGACGAATTCACCGCCCAGACCAAGGTTCTCGAGCGCACCCGGGCCCGTCTCGAGACGCTCGAGCGCCGCGTCGCCGAGCTCGAAGCCAGGTTGGCCGCTGGCTCTGATCACGGCGTCAGCCAGGGCGCCGGTCCCGACACCCGCCGCAGCTGACCCTCGGCCATGTCTGTCGCGCGTATCCTCTGTCGCGCGCAAGTCGGCCTTGCAGCTCCCCTTGTCGACGCCGAGGTCCATCTCGGCGCCGGGCTGCCCTGCTTCAACATCGTCGGCTTGCCTGCCACCGAGGTCAAAGAAAGCAAGGAGCGGGTGCGCGCCGCACTCGTCAACTCCGGCTTCGAGTTTCCGGCGGGGCGCATCACCGTCAATCTCGCTCCGGCCGACCTGCCCAAGGACGGTGGACGTTTCGACCTCGCCATTGCGGTCGGAATCGTCATCGCCAGCGGTCAGGTAGCCCTGCAGCGCGATCTGACCGCGCTGGAATTCCTCGGCGAACTCGGACTGTCGGGCGATCTGCGGCCGGTCCGCGGCGCCTTGCCGGCGGCGGTGGCTGCCGCCTCGCTCGGCCATCGGGTCGTGCTGCCGACAGCCAATGCCGGCGATCTGCGCTGGTGTCTGACCCTTGCTGCCACGGGTGCCGACAACCTGCTCGCGGTGTGCGCGTGGTTGTCAGGAAACGACGTCGCAGCACCCGACATCGACTTCGACCCGGTCGGTACGTCTGCCGAGGTCGACGGTCCGCAACTCGCCGACGTCTGCGGGCAGCCGCAGGGAAAACTCGCGCTCGAGGTGGCCGCCGGCGGCGGCCACAGCCTGCTGCTCATCGGCCCGCCGGGGTGCGGCAAGACCATGCTGGCCGAACGTTTGCGTGCCTTGCTGCCACCGCTCGAGGCCGACGAGGCCCGTGAGGTGGCGATGATCGCCTCCCTGACGGCATCGTCAGTCCCGGGTGCCCTCGGACGGCCGTTCCGGGCGCCGCATCATACGGCTTCGGCCAACGCCATCATTGGTGGTGGGCCGGGCGCGGGTCCCGGCGAGGTCACTCTGGCGCATCGCGGCATTCTGTTTCTAGACGAGCTGCCCGAGTTCGATCGGCGGGTACTCGAATCGCTGCGTGAGCCGCTCGAGACGGGTCGGGTGGCGGTCGCGCGCGTCGGAGCAAAGGCGGAGTACCCGGCCAGCTTCCAGCTGGTGGCGGCCATGAACCCCTGTCCCTGCGGCTACAGCGGCTCGCTGGTGCGCTCATGCTCCTGCAAGGCGGCGGTCGTCGAACGCTATCGGGCGCGGCTCTCCGGTCCCCTGCTCGACCGGCTCGATCTGCGGGTCGAACTCGACGCCGTCAGCAACGCCGACCTTGCTGAACATCGACGCGCCGGGGCCAACGGTGTCGACCGTGAGGCCGCACGCCTCCGCGAACGCGACCTCCGGGAACGCATCGTCGCGGCCCGCGCCCGCCAATGGACCCGTCAGGGGTGCCTCAACGCCGCCTTGTCGGGGTCGCGTCTTGCGGCTTCGGCCAGGCTGGGGGAGAGGGCGCAACGTGCACTGCTGCGTTCGCGCGAAGCTCAAGGCAGCAGTCTGCG
>JBIKVA010000090.1:0-9333 GCA_044357085.1 Steroidobacteraceae bacterium
CGACGAGGGCGCCGTCACCGGATCGACCGCCACGGTCCAGAGCCGATCGTCTTCGGTGCGCGAGGTGACGCTGATGTCGCCCTTGAGCGCATTTCGCAGCCAGTCGAGGTCGGCGCCGATCGTCGGATCGAGCGCGACCCATTCGTCGCGCAGGTAGGTGACCGCATAGGCCTCGATCTCGCCCGTGCGCGGGTTGGACATCGCGCTGCTGATGTCGGCACGCGCGTTCTCGCCGATCACGCGAGTCGCGCCGGTAGCCACGTCCTGCGCAACGAGCGCGGCGGTGTTGCGGCCGCGGCTGTCGATCCAGTAGAGCGTCTTGCCGTCGACCGTGAAGCCCGCCGGCTGGGTGGTCAAAGAATCATCGAGTCCCGTCGAGGCGACCGGCTTGTCGGCCACCTTCGGGCCTGCCGCGGTGCTGCTGACGTTGAAATAGTCCATGCCGCCCGCCGCGTTCGGTCGCAGCGCGAGGCGCAGCGCGTGGTTGGCGTCGGCCACGAAGCCCGCGTAGCCGTCGGCGCGGATGATCTCGGTGAGCTTGCCGGTCTTCAGGTCGAGGCTATGGATGTCATGCCACCGCGGGTCGCGGTTGTTGAGACCGACGAGGATGCGGTCCTTGATGAGCGGCGAGACGCTCACGACCTGCACGCGCGTCTTCTCGAACGGAGTCAGCGTGCGCTCCGCGCCGCTCTTCACGTCGATGCCGTAGAGCAGGAAGTTCTCGTCGCCCGCCTTGTCCTGGATGTACATCACCATCGAGCTGTCGGGCGCCCAGAAGAGAACGCGCACCGGACGGTCCTTCGAGGCCGTCAGCGGCTTCGCGGCGTCGAGCGTGTCTACGGGCGCGACCCAGATGTTCAACACGCCGTCGCGGGGCGCGAGCCAGGCGAGGTGCTTGCCGTCGGGGGACAGCGAGGCCCCGGCGCGGCTCGGGTTGCCGAACAGCTTGGCCCGCTCGATGAGCGGTGCGGGCTGCACGGCGGCGACAGCGGCGGACGACAGGCCCGTCGCAGCGGTGGCGGTCATCAGGACTCCGGCCAGGATTGCTTTGCGTATGCTCACGGGAAAACCTCGAAGTGAACTATGTGTTATATATATATAAAACACCATTACAGTCGTCAAGTCAGGCGGCTTCGAGGGCGGCAGCCGTTGGCGGCACCGCCTGCTCGAGGATCGCCACCCATTCCTCTCCCACAGCGAGAACTTCATGCGATTCAAACCCTGTCCCTCAGTCGATGACGTCGGCGAGATCGCCGCAGCCTGCCGCGCGGCGGCAGCCACGATGGGCATTCCCGTCACGATCGTCATCAGCGACGATGGCGGCCACGTACTGCGTCTCGATCGGCTGGAGGCGCGGGTGTCTACACTGGAAGCCGCCATGGGGAAGGCGCGCACCGCAGCGATCACGCGCAATCCCACTTCGTCGCTGGCGGAGCGGGTGCAGGCCATGCCGGGCCTGCTCACCATGAGCCTGACGCCCATCGGCGGCGGCGTGCCGCTGCTGATCGGCGGCGACTGCGTGGGCGCCATCGGCGTCTCGGGTGGGACGCCGCAGCAGGATGAAGAGATAGCGAACGCCGGCGCCCGACTCGTCAGCAAGCTCAACGCGGGCTAGCGTCCAAAGACCCCACCGCCACAGCGCGATCTGCAGCCGACTGATGCCCACCACCCGCCCGCCAAGCTCCATGGCTATCGGGTCAGCCATCAGGCTCGACACCCGCTCGGTCAAAGCCATTGAAGGGCTGACAGGCGCGGACGGGGGCCTGACTGGATTGGATCGCCGCGACCTGCTCCGGCGGGAGGAGTGCCCGGTGACTTCGCCGGGTTTCCGCAGCCGCGGTACTGAAAAATTGACCAACCGGTCGGTTTGCATGATATTCGCGCCCTTCGAGACGGAGGGCCGGCGGGGTGCCGCTCATGGCACGGCGGCATGACATGAACGACAAGCAGCGCGCGCCCCTCGACCCATCAAGACTGGCGGATCGTCTCCCGGGCGCGGCAAGGCTTCGCCTGCCGATCATTGCGGCACCCATGTTCCTGCTGTCTTCGCCGCATCTTGTCGTCGCTGAATGCAGAGCCGGATTGGTCGGTTCGTTCCCGGCGCTCAACGCCCGCACCACCGCCATCCTCGATGAGTGGCTCGCAACGATCGCTACGGCGGCTTCGGCCACGGCGCATACGCGCACGCCGTTCGCCGTGAATCTGGTCGTCCACGAAAGTAATCCACGGCTCGAGGCGGACCTCGCGGTCTGTGCGAATCACCGTGTCCCTATCATCATCACCAGCCTGCAACCGCCGGAACGGGTCGTGGCGCGCGTGCATGCATACGGCGGCCTCGTACTGCACGACGTCACCACGGTGCGCCACGCGCGCAAGGCGATACAACAGGGCGTTGACGGGTTGATCGCCGTCGCCGCGGGCGCCGGCGGCCACGCGGGTACGCGGAGTCCGTTCGCGCTGGTGAGGGAGCTGCGCGCCCTCACCGACGGGCTGCTGGTTCTCGGCGGAGCGCTGTCGACCGGTGGCGACGTGCTGGCGGCGCGCGCGGCCGGCGCCGATCTCGCGTACATGGGCACACGGTTCATCGCGACCGCGGAGGCGGAAGCCTCTCGGGAGTTCAAGGAAATGATCGTGCGTGCTTCGTCGGACGACATCGTGTACACGCCCTACTTCAGCGGCGTGAGCGGGAACTTCCTGCGCGAAAGCATCAAGCATGCCGGACTCGATCCCGATCGCCTCGGCCAGGCGCAGGGCCGGTCGCTGGAGATCAGCAAGGAGTCCGAGTCGCGTGCGTGGCGTGACATATGGAGCGCCGGTCACGGCGTCGGGGTGATCACGGACATTCCCACCGTGGGCGACCTGGTCGACAGACTCGAGCGCGAGTTCGCGGCAGCGCAGGTGTCGGCCGCCTGGAGGTGACGGCACAGCGACCCCGGGCACTGGCTCGGGCCGCATCGGTTGTCGCTATGGGCGCGACCGCCCACCCTCGAGACCGCCGAAACGCCGTCGCGTCTCAGGTTTCGGCGGCGGCAGCGGATCGCCCACGCGCGCTGCGGTCGCCACGAGATGGGACTCGGCGGACTCAAAAACCTGCCGGTAGATCCCGCCGCAAAGCGTCCGCGCCTTGGCACCTGCCCAGCCGTTTGGAAGCAGGTCGGCAGGCAGATCGGGGTCAAGCAGATGGATCCGTCTGTATTCGTGGATGAGCAGGGTCCGCAACTGGAATGCGGACGGCGGGTCGAGTCCATCGATGCCTTCCAGCGGCTCGAATCGCCTGATGAATTCGCGGTAGCGGCGGTCGAGGCTGCCAAGATCCCATCCATCTGCAGCAAGACCCGCGCCCGCCGAGGCGAAGCCCGGGTCGGTACGCAGCAGCGTGGCGCAGCCCTCGGGATCGAGCTTGCCCACCAACATGGCGGCCTGCGGAAGCGATACGAAAGGATGCAGGAACAACCCCGCAATGGGCTCGCCGAAGCCGGCGAACCGCAACTCATGGCGGAGCGCGTCGCGCGAGGACTTCGGCCACCGGGGAAAGACAACCATCGTCCATGCACCGTCCCACCGCGGCGGGCCGCTCGCGTAGATGCGCGCCGCCGCCGCCGCAAACACGGCTGCGCCATCCTCGGCGAGCGCGTACTCGGACTGCCGGCCCACGCGCCGGCAGGTCAACCGTCCGTCCAGGGCAAGGCGGCCTACCGACGTTCGCACCAGACGCTCTGAAACGCCGAACGGCGCTGTCAGCCGGATCAGGCTCGCGAGCGAGACGGCACCACCGCGAGGCGCGATGGAGTCGCCGAAGATCGTGATCAGCAAGGAGCCGGCGCGAAGAGGTCGTTGTCTTCGGAACCGCGCTAGCAGCCGCGTCAGGGCCGGCGGTGGTGGGTGGGTCGGCATGGCATCGGGGATTCTACCGTCAACCCATAACTGACCCATAAATTCTTGCGATAAGTATTTTTCTGTGTCACGATTTTTTCCTGACACCGGAGGCTCTCATGTACACGCAGTCGCTTGACAGCGCCGCGCCGGACGGCAGCGCAGCGGACGCCTCGCCCGCCGAGCTCGAGCAACGCTTCCAGGCCCGGATCGACGCCGAGGAGAAGATCGAACCGAAGAACTGGATGCCGGACGCCTATCGGCAGACGCTGATCAGGCAGATCGCGCAGCATGCCCACTCCGAGATCGTCGGCATGCTGCCCGAGGGCAACTGGATCACCCGGGCGCCGTCATTGCTGCGCAAGTGCATCCTCATCGCCAAGGTCCAGGACGAGGGCGGCCACGGCGCCTATCTCTACAGCGCCGCTGAGACGCTCGGCGTCTCGCGCGAAGTGCTGATCGACCAGTTGCTCGAGGGCAAGGCGAAATACTCGAGCATCTTCAACTACCCGACGCTCACCTGGGCGGACGTCGGTGCGATCGGGTGGCTTGTCGACGGCGCCGCGATCATGAATCAGATCCCGCTGTGCCGCTGCTCCTACGGGCCCTACGCGCGGGCGATGACCCGCATCTGCCGCGAGGAAAGTTTCCACCAGCGTCAGGGCTACGAGCTGATGCTCACGCTTGCGCGCGGCACAGAGCGCCAGAAGGCGATGGCGCAGGACGCACTGGACCGTTGGTGGTGGCCATCACTGATGATGTTCGGCCCTCCGGATGCAGACTCGCTGCACACGGCGCAGTCCGTCCGCTGGAAGATCAAGCGATTCACCAACGACGAGCTGCGCCAGAAGTTCGTCGACTTCACCGTCCCCCAGGCCCATTTCCTCGGGCTGACGATCCCTGATCCGCAGCTGCGCTGGGACGAGGGTTCGGAACACTGGCGCTTCGGCGCGATCGACTGGAACGAGTTCCAGCAGGTGCTCAAGGGCAACGGTCCCTGCAACCGCGAGCGGCTCGCGGCACGACGTGCCGCTCACGATGACGGCCGCTGGGTGCGCGAGGCCGCAGCCGCCCATGCCGCCAAGCAGCGCGCGAAATCGGCTTCGCTGGCGGCTTGAGCGCGGCGATCCCGGAGAGCTGACACATGAGCGACCACGGCGCGACCGACAACTGGCCCCTCTACGAGGTCTTCATCCGCGCCCGTGGCGGACTCGACCACAAGCACGTCGGCAGTGTTCACGCCGTCGATGCGCGCATGGCGCTCGAACATGCGCGTGATCTCTACACACGTCGGCTGGAGGGCGTGAGCATCTGGGTCGTGAGGTCCGCAGACATCACGGCGTCCGACCCCGACGATGCCGATCCGCTGTTCGAGCCGGCACGCGACAAGGTCTATCGCCACCCGACCTTCTACGACATCCCCGACGAGGTGGAGACGTTGTGAGTGTCGCCGGCGCCTGCGCAGTCGACGCTGGCACGTCTGCACGCGTGACCTACGTGCTGCGGCTTGCCGATACCAGCCTGATCCTCGCGCAGCGCCTCGGAGAATGGGTCGGGCACGCCCCGGCGATCGAGGAAGATCTCGGGCTCGCCAATACCGCTCTCGATCTGCTCGGTCAGGCGCGACTGCTTCTGACCTACGCGGCAGAGCTGCGGGGCGAGGGACAGGACGAGGACGCGCTGGCGTTCCTGCGCGAAGGACACGAGTTCCTCAACCTCAGTCTCGCCGAGCAGCCCAACGGCGACTTCGGTCACACCATCCTGCGCCAGTTCCTGCTCGACGCCTGGCAGTGCGGGATGTACGGCGTTCTGTCCGAGTCCGCGGACACGCGCATCGCGCAAATTGCCGCCAAGGCGCTGAAGGAAACCCTTTACCACTACCGCTACAGCAGTGGCTGGGTCGTCCGCCTCGGTGACGGCACGGCGGAGAGCCATCGACGCATGCAGGCCGCGCTCGAGGCTTTGTGGCCCTACACGACCGAACTGTTCGACGCCGACGCGGTGGACATGCAGATGCATGCCTGCGGCGTCGGCCCTGATCTCCCCGCCCTCAGGCCAGCGTGGCTCGCGCAGGTCGACCCCGTGCTCCGGGAAGCCACGCTGACCCGGCCGCGCGATACGCGCCCCATCCACTACGGCAAGCGCGGCCAGCATGGCGAGGCTTTCGGGTATCTGCTGACGGAGATGCAATCGCTCCATCGCGCGCATCCCGGGGCGCGCTGGTGATGTCGTCCGCGCCCTCGGCGAGTTTGGCGCTGGCCTGGGCGACGGTGGCGAATGTTCCCGATCCCGAGATTCCGGTGCTGTCGGTCGTCGACCTCGGCCTCGTGCGCCGACTCGAAGTCTTCGACAACGGCGCAGTTCGGCTAGGCGTCGCACCGACATACTCCGGATGCCCTGCCACAGCCGTGATCCGCCGCAGTCTGGTCGAGGCCCTGCAGGCCGCAGGCTTCCGCGACGTCGTCGCGCACGACGAGTTGTCGCCGCCCTGGACGAGCGACTGGATCACGGACGAGGGACGGGAAAAATTGCGCTCATATGGCATTGCGCCACCCGGCCGTTCGGCTGCTTCGCCGCGCGCCCTCGCCGCGACTGCTCTCGCGATCGCCTGTCCCCGCTGCGGCTCTGAAGCGACCGAACAGCTCAGCGAGTTCGGCTCGACACCGTGCAAGGCGCTGCACCGTTGCACGGCATGCCTCGAGCCGTTCGACTACTTCAAATGCCTGTAAGCGAACGGTAAGCCCTGGTGCCGCAGTTCCACCCGCTGCAACTTCTCAGCCGCGATGCGATCGCGACCGATGCCTTCCGGCTCGCGTTCCGCGTGCCGTCAGAGCTGCGCGACGAGTTTCGTTTCAAGCCAGGCCAACATCTCACGGTGCGCGCCACGCTCGACGGCAAGCCGCTGCAACGGCCCTACTCGATAGTGTCGTGCGCCGGGGAGCCGTTGGCGATCGGCGTACGCGTGCAGGGCGTGATGTCCCGTCACCTCGCAGCAGGCCTTCGCGTCGGTGAATCGATCGAGGTCATGAAACCCTACGGACGGTTCACGACATCGATCGACGCGGATGCGTCGAGATCCTATCTGGCGCTGGCAGCCGGCAGCGGCATCACGCCGATACTGTCGATCGCCGACGCCGTTCTGGCTGGCGAGCCGCATAGCCGCTTCAGGCTGGTCTACGGCAACCGTGATATCGAACACACGATGTTCTTGCCCGAAGTGCTCGCACTGAAGGATCGGTACCTGAGCCGCTTCGCCTTGCACTTCGTAATGAGCCGGGAGCCGCAGGACACGCCGCTCTTCAATGGACGGCTCGACGCAGCACGTCTTCGCGAACTCGCGGCGCGGGTGTTCGATGTGCAGGCCGTCGACGAATTCCTCATCTGCGGCCCCGGTTCGATGGTGTCGGAGTTGTCGCTAGCCCTGCGGGAGCTCGGCGTGCAGGGCCAGATCCGCGCCGAACGGTTCACGGCTGCGCGCGATGCCTCGCCAGAAACCTTGCCAGACACGTCGCCTAATACCTCGCCAGATGCCGGGCACTTGAGCGAGTCCGATCGGGCCCGCGCGACGTCGCAAAACCCGGACGCTGACACGACTGCGGTCGAAGTGATGGTGCAGATGGATGGCAGGCGACGCAGTTTCGCGATGCCTGCGACGGGCCGAACCGTGCTCGAGGCGGCCGAGGCCGCCGGGCTCGAACTGCCGTTCTCCTGCCGCGACGGCATCTGCGCGACCTGCCGCGCAAAGGTGGTGGACGGACAGGTCCGGATGACACGCAGTCAGGGGCTCGAAGCATGGGAGGTCGAGGCGGGGTTCGTGCTCTGCTGCCAGGCCCATCCGCTGACTCCGCGCCTGACCCTGAGTTTCGACGAAAAGTGAGGGGACGACGATGACCTACGGAACGATCAGCTTCGGCATCACGGACGGCATCGCCCGCCTGACGCTGAACCGACCCGAGCGGCTCAACAGTTTCACCACCGAGATGCACGCCGAGGTGCGTGACGCGCTTGCGGGCATCGAGGCCGCCGGGGCGCGCGTGCTGGTGTTGACCGGCGCTGGTCGGGGCTTCTGCGCCGGCCAGGACCTCGGCGATCGCGCGGTGGCCCCGGGCACGCAGGGCGTAGACCTCGGCCGGTCGCTGGTGGAGAACTACGGTGTGCTCGTACGCAGACTGCGCGCGCTGCCGATGCCGGTGATCGCCGCGGTCAACGGCGTAGCGGCGGGAGCCGGAGCGAATATCGCGCTGGCCTGCGACCTTGTCATCGCTGCGCGCTCGGCGAGCTTCATCCAGTCTTTCTGCCGACTCGGACTCGTACCCGACTCGGGTGGCACGTGGCTGCTGCCGCGGCTCGTCGGAACAGCCAGAGCGATGGGGCTCGCGATGCTCGGCGACAAGCTCACGGCCGAGCAGGCCGCGCAATGGGGGCTGATCTGGCGCTGCGTCGACGACGCGGAACTCGCGTCCGTCGTGGACGGACTGGCCGCACAACTCGCGGCTGCGCCGACACGAGGACTCGCGCGGACCAAGCAGGCGATACATGAAGGCTGGACGCGCGACTTCGCGTCCCAACTGGATGTCGAGACGGAATACCAGCGCGAACTCGGCTGGTCCCGCGACTACGCCGAAGGCGTCGCGGCGTTCACCGAGAAGCGCGCGCCGCGCTTTACCGGTCAATGAATCTGTCGGCGTCCCCGACGCCACAGGACGCCGCGGCGCGCGAGGCCGTAGAGCGGCTGTATGCCGCCGACGTGGCAGCGCGGGAACTCGGCATGCAGATCGAAGACGTCGGTGTCGGTCGCGCCGTGGTGTCGATGCGGGTGCTGCCGACGATGGTCAACGGACATGGCATCTGCCACGGCGGGCTGATCTTCGCGTTGGCAGACACTGCATTCGCGTACGCCTGCAACGGGGCGGGCGGCAGCCATGTCGCCGCCTCTGCCTCCATGGATTTCCTGCTCGCCGTACGAACGGGCACGGTGCTGCGCGCGGAGGCGGCAGAATCCTGGCAGGCGGGCCGGAACGGCTTGACCGATGTGCGCGTGCTCGACGCCGAGAATCGTCTCGTCGCATTGTTTCGCGGTCGCTCACGACGCGTCGACCGCGACGGCGGACCGAACCGATGAACGCCGCTTTTCTTTGCGATGGCGTCCGTACTCCGATCGGCCGTCACGGCGGGGCGTTGGCGGCGGTGCGTGCCGACGATCTTGCGGCCGTGCCGCTGCGTGCGCTGCAGGCGCGCAACCCCGGCGTCGACTGGGGCGCCGTCGATGACGTGATCTTCGGCTGTGCCAACCAGGCAGGCGAGGACAACCGCAACGTCGCGCGCATGGCGCTGCTGCTCGCAGGGCTGCCCGAGACCGTGCCGGGCGTGACCGTCAACCGACTCTGCGGATCAGGCCTCGATGCCGTCGCAATCGCGGCGCGCATGGTAATGACCGGCGAGGCCGAGCTTGTGATCGCC
>JBIKVA010000091.1:0-9330 GCA_044357085.1 Steroidobacteraceae bacterium
GGAGCCGGTGCTGCCGGTCACGCCGCTGACGAACAGCGTCGGCGTCACCAGCCCCAGCGACAGCAGCGGTACGCTCGCCAGCAGCGCCGCGGTGGCGAAGCACCCGGGATGCGCAACGTGCGGAGTCGGCGCAGTGGCGAGATGCTCGGGCACCGCACAGGTGAAATCTTTGAGTCGTGACGGCGCGCCGTGCTCGTGCTTGTACACGGCCGCATAGGCGGCCGCTGTCGGGTAACGATAGTCGGCCGAGATGTCCACGACGCGGGGCCGGGTTCCGGCGGCTTCGGCGGCGCCGAGCAGGCGGTCGATCAGCGCCGCGCTGACGCCATGGGGCGCGGCGGAAAACAGCGCGCTCTCCGGCAGCGAGGCCAGCATCGCGGCGATGTCGGCCTCGGCGAGGAAGCGCAGGTCGCCGAGCACCGGCGCGAGATGCGGAAAGGCCTTCGCCACCGCTTCGCCCGGCTGCGAGTCGGACATGACGCCGGCGATCTCGAGTTGCGGGTGGCCGGCAACGAGCCGCAGCAGTTCACCGGCCACGTAGCCGGTACCGCCCAGCACCAGGGTCGGGATGCGCTTCACGAGGTCGTCACCACCGGGAAGCGTTCGCCGAGTCCGATCGACTCGATCACGCAGTCGCCGAGCGCGGCGCCATCGGTGAGTGCGTTGAATGCCGCTACTCCCATCTGCTCGCGGATGATGTCGACGCCCACGGCGTTGTCGGTTGCGGGACCGGTGACGGCGCAGGGCTCGATGCCGAAACGCTCGCGCAGCAGCTTTACGCCGCCCCAGGCTGCGACCGGATCGTTGGCGGAAAGCACGACACCGGTCAGAGCGCGGCGGATATCGTCGCATTCGAGAATCGAATCGACGCCGTAGGTGCCGAGGATGCCATCACCGAGTTCGAAGACGATGACATCCGGCTTCTTCGCGGCGATCTCGGTGATCATGGTACGCGTCAACGCCGGTCCCACCGATCGGGTGGTGGTGATGATGCCGAGATCGGTGAAGATCATGGAGTGCCGCGCGCCCGCGTCTTCCATGGCAAGGATGTCGCGACGCAGCGAGACACCGGTCGCCTTGAAGCAATCGACGACCAGGCCACGATGGCGCATGCGGCTCACCATGGCGCAGGCGGCAGCGGTTTTGCCGGCTTCCATGCAGGTGCCGGCGAGGGCGACCACCGGCACGCCCTGCGCGTCGAGCGTTGCACCGAGGTCGAGCTTGCGATAGCCGGCACGGGCCGGCACGCCGATGCGTTCGCCGAGATAGGGGAAATGCAGCACCACGCCGAGCACGCGGCAGTCGAAGGGCTTGCCCTTGTCCGGATTGGCCGAATCGCAGACGCCGAGCACGCCCCCGATGTTGAGCATCTGGATCACGTCGCCGGCGGCGAGCCTTTCCGGTACATGACCGGAGTAGCCGAAGAGCGCCTTGCGGTGACCGAGGGCGCCGACCACGATGTCGCCCTTGTTGACCTTGGCCATGCGACCGCTGGTCAGTTCGAGGGTGTTGTAGCCCGACTTGTTGTTGAGGATCTCGACCACCACGACCACGCCCTCCTCGGAGGGCAGGTTTTCGGTGGCGATGCGCACTTCATGGCCGAGCCCGCAGGCCTGGGTCACCGAGGCAATCTTGTCGACGACGATGGTTCTCATTGCTTTGCAGTCCCCTGCGTACCCCTGATGTTTCCCTGCGTGTCCGTGCCGTCGGCTGCGCGCTCGCCAGCCCGGCGATGGAACATGCCGGTGAGCCCCACGATGCGTGAAAAACCGAGCGCGTCGGCGGCGGTCCACTCGCCCGTGGCTTCGCCATAGACGCCCTTCGACGCCGCCATGAGCGAGTACGGCGAGTCGACGCCTTCGATGAACACCGACCCCGGCCGCAGCAGCACGTTGACGACGCCGGTGACGCGCTGCTGCGATTGCAGGAAGAGCGCCTCGATGTCGCGGCAGACCGGATCGAGCAGCTGGCCCTCGTGCACCCAGTCGCCGTACGGTCCGGAGAGCATTTCCTTGATGCGCTGCTGGCGACCCGTCAGCACGAGCTTCTCGAGTTCGCGATGGGCGTTGAGCAGCACCTCGGCCGCGGGAGCTTCGAAGGCGACGCGTCCCTTGGTGCCGATGATGGTGTCACCCAGATGGATGCCGCGACCGATGCCGAAGGGCCCGGCGAGCGTCTCCAGTGCTTCGATGACTTCGACCGGCGACATCGTCTTGCCGTCGAGACCGCAGGGCAGGCCACGCTCGAAGTGCACGACGTGGCGCGCGGCGGCACGCGGTTTGGTGAATGCGTCGCGCGACAGCACCCAGGCGTCGTCGGGGATGCTGCCTTGCGAGGTGAGGGTCTCCTTGCCGCCGATGCTCACGCCCCACAACCCGCGGTTGATGGAATAGGCGGCGCCGAACGGCGGCACGGGCAAGTTGCGGCTCTGCAGGAACTCGAGTTCCTCCTGGCGCTTGAAGTGACGGTCGCGCACGGGCGCGATGACCTCGAGTTCGGGGGCGAGCGTGCGCAGCGCCACCTCGAAGCGCACCTGGTCGTTGCCGGCAGCCGTGCAGCCATGGGCGATGCTGCCGGTACCCAGCCGACGCGCCATGAGTGCGATCGTCTGCGCCTGCATGACCCGCTCTGCGCCCACGCAGAGCGGATACAGTTGGCCGCGGCGCACGTTGCCCATGATCAGGAAGCGCAGCACCTGTTCGAAGTAGTCGGCGCGCGCATCGACCTGGTGGTGTTCGCTGGCGCCGAGCGCGAGCGCCCGCTCTTCGAGTGTCTTTGCGGCAGTCGCATCGATGCCGCCGGTGTCCACCGTGACCGTGATCACCGGCCGCTGGTATTGCTCCTTCAGCCAGGGCACGAGGAAAGAGGTGTCTAGACCGCCTGAATAGGCGAGAACGATGGGCTGGGACATGCGCAATCCTTCGGGAGCGGGACTCAGAGACGGAACAAATCGCGCAGGCGCGCGACCACTGCGGTCTGCGCCGCGGCGGTGTCGGTGGCAATGAAAATGGTGTCGTCGCCGGAGATGGTGCCCACCACCTCCGGCCATTCGGCCTTGTCGATCGCGATTGCGACGCTTTGCGCCGCACCCACCGTGGTCCGCAGCACCGTCAGCGAACCGCCCGCGGTCGCGACGCCGCGCACGAACTGGCGCAGGGTGCCGAAATCGTCGAGGGCGCGCTGCGTCGCATCGGGCGGCAGGTAGCGCCCGCCGGCCTTGAGCACGCCGAGGTCGCGCAGGTCGCGGCTGATCGACGACTGGGTGACCGCATGACCTTCGCGCCGCAGCAGGTCGACGAGTTCGCCCTGTTTGCGCACCGACGCCCCCCGCAGCAATCGCAGGATGGCGTTCCGTCGCTCGGTCTGGTGGAGGTCTGCGTGCATAAAAGTGCACGCATTATGAATATTAATGCGCTCGAGTCAATAGGGCCGCGAGACGCTCGACCACCGGCGGGTGTGAGTAATTGAACTTCACGTATACGGGGTCCGGGGTCAGGGTCGAGGCGTTCTGCTCGGTGAGCTTCACGAGCGCGCTGGCGAGTTCGTCGCCGTTGGAGTTGGCCTTGGCGTAGGCATCCGCCTCGAATTCGTTGCGCCGCGAGGCGAGGCTCGCGATGGGCGTGACCATGAAGGTGGCGGCAGGCAGCACCAGCATGAAGAGCACCAGCGCCAGCGCGTCGTTGGCGGCCGTGGCGTTGGGCGTCACGCCGAGCCCGAGGTAGAACGCCGGCTGGCCGGAGAGCCAGCCGAGGGCGGCGAGCCCGAGCAGGCTCAGCGCGAAGATCTGTACCAGCATCTTCAGCAGGTGCTTGTGGTGGAAGTGACCGAGCTCATGGGCCAGCACCGCTTCGACCTCACCGGGGGAGAGCTGCGCGAGCAGCGTGTCGTAGAACACCACGCGCTTGGAACGCCCGAGGCCGGTGAAGTAGGCGTTGGATTCCGCGGAGCGCTTGCTGCCGTCCATGACGAACAGGCCCTTGGCGGAGAAACCGCAGCGCTGCATCAGCCCCTTGACCCGTGCGGCCAGCGCCTCGTCCTCCAGCGGCTTGAATTCATTGAATAGCGGTGCGATGAAGAGCGGATAGACCACCATCAGCAGCAGATTGAAACCCACCCAGAAACCCCAGGCCCAGAGCCACCAGGCCTGTCCCGCCGTTCCCATGAGCCACAGCACCACCGCGATCAGCGGCAGACCGATGAGTAGGCTGACGAGCAGGTTCTTGACCACATCGCCGAGCCACATCCGCAGGGACATGCGGTTGAAACCGAAACGCTCCTCGATGCGGAAGTTGTTGTACCACTCGAACGGCAATTCGAGCAGGCCGCCGATCAGGCTGAAGGCGAGCAGCAGTGCGACCTGGCTCGCGAGACCGCCCGCTGCTGCCGCGTCACCGCCAAAGAAACCGAGGATTGCCCGGTTCAGCGCCTCGAGTCCGCCGCCCAGCGTCCAGAAGAGGAGCAGCGCCACGCCAACCAGGAACTGCACCAACCCGAACCGCTGCCTCGCACAGGTGTAGTCGGCCGCCTTGGCGTGGGCCTCGGCGCCGATCGTGCCGCGAAACGCTTCCGGGACCTCGTCGCGTCGGGCGCCGACATGGGCGATCTGCCGCCGCGCGAGCCAGACGTGCAGCAGCGTGTGGCAGGCGAGCAGTGCCAGGAACAGAATGGTGACGGAGTTGGGTTCCATCCGCGCATTCTAGCCGCGACATCCTCGCCATGGACCGCCGGTGGCTCAGGCCTTGCGCAACAAGCCGGTCGAGTGGTGGCGGCGGAAGGCGGCGAGTCCGCTCTTGTCCATGTACTTCACGAGCACTTCATCCGGCGTGCGGCAGAGGTCGACGACGGTCAGGCAGTCGATGCAATGGCCGAAGTCGGAATCGACGTTGAAGCCGAGTACGCGTCCGCCGAGCTTGAGGTACTGCCGCAGCAGCACCGGCACACCGACGGCCCGGCCCTCCCGAGCCTGGTCGACGGTCGACATCAACGGCGAGAGGTCCTCGATCGCGCGTAGTGTCATGAGGTTCCTGCGCAGCACCGCGAGCGATGCGTGCGCCTCGTAGGGTGCCCGCGGCCGGACCAGCGCGCCGAGCACCGGATCGAAGTGGTGCCAGCGCAGGTAGCGCACCAGCAAGTTGCGGGAGGCGGCGTCGTAGTCGGCGCTCACGCTCACCGGACCGAGCAGTTTCGAGTAGCGCGGATTGCGGGCCACATACTCGCCTATGCCGCGCCACAGGGCGAGCAGTGGCGCGTAGCTGCGCTGGTACTCGGGTCTGACAAAGGAGCGCCCCAACTCCAGCGCAGGCCCGAGCAGGGGAAAGAACGGTTCGCGGAACTCGAACAATCCGGCAAGGTAGAGGGCAGTGCGGCCATGGCGTCGGCGGATTTCGTCGATGCGCGCCAGCCGATAGCCGCCGATGACGCAGTGTCGACGCGAGTCCCAGGCGATCAGGTGCTCGTAGAAACGGTCGAAGCGGTCGGTGTCCAGCGGCCGGCCCGTTCCCTCGCCTACGGCGCGAAAGGTGACCTCCCGAAGTCGGCCGATCTCGTGCAGCAGATGCGGAATAGTCGAGCCGCGAGCGAGCAACAGGTCGATAGCGCCGAGGCTGCACAGTCTGGACTCGTGTCCAAGCGCGGCGACCTCGGCCGTGATCAGCTCCGCGTCTTCGGCGGGTGCGATGGCCGCAGGCGTGCTGGCCGGAGGCAGAAGCCCTGGCGATGCGCGCGGTGTTGTCGATGCGCGCGGTGCGGCGAGGCTGTACAGCCGAATCTTCAGCAATTGCTCGACTCGCGCCGGATCCTCGCACGCGCGCAGCCGCCCCCCCGCGATCGGTACGCCGAACCTCAGGTCCAGTCTGGTCCCGCGTTTGTTGAGGACTTCGCGTGGCAGAAGCGCCGTACGCAGGGAGGGATGCAGCAGCCCGGCGAGCTGAAAACCGATGCTGTTGCTGCCGTGGACATAGAGTGGTGCCACGTCCGCACCAGCGGCGAGGATCATCGCCACGGCAGATCGCTTCCAGGGGGGGTCGACCACACGACGGGTTGACAGATCGAGGTGCGCGACCTCGCCCGCGGGAAACAGCAGCAGGGCGCCGCCACCGTGGACGTGCCGCAACGCCGCGCGGATCGCTCTGAAATTGACGGCGTGTGACTCGGGACGTCCAAAGTTGTCAACCGGTATCAGCAGATCGCGCAGCGCCGGAATGGCGGCCAGCGCCTGGGTCGCGACGACCTTGAGATCGGGACGCCGGGTGGCGATGCCGGCGATGGCAGCGAGTCCGTCTATCCCGCCATAGGGGTGGTTGGCGACGATGACGAGGCCCGCGGAGGAAGGCAGCCGTTCGATCTCGGCCGGCTCCACGGACCATTGCACCCCCAGCTTCTCGAGTGCGGCGGCCGCAAAGCCCGCCGCCGCGAGGTCGGTCGGCAACTGCCGGTAGAGAGTTTCGAGATGGTCGAGACCGGTAACGCGGCTGATGCGTCGCCACAGCCAGTCCGGCATCGGTGCAGGTGGCGCAAGCATCGGCCGGGTCCGGCCGAGACGGTCAGCGCGCGGGGCCTGCATGCTGTAGTCCTGTTTTGCGGATGCGCGGCACGCGCGGCGGCAGTGAATGCGGCACCGCGCGACTCGGTACCAGGTTGGCGAGGAACTGCATGGCTGCTGCATGCCAGGACTTTCCCTCTGCAGCGCGGCGACACGCAGTCCGGTCGATCTGCAGGGCGCGTGCCGCCGCCTCGCCAAGATCTTCCGCGAGCCATCCGGTGACGCCGTGCTCGACGACATCGAGCGGTCCGGTTACCGGGTAAGCCGCCACGGGCGTACCGCAGGCCATCGCCTCCAGCATCACGAGACCGAAAGTATCCGTGCGGCTGGGAAACACCATGACGTCGGCGCCTGCCACGGCGTCGACGAGTGCGTCCCCTTTCAGCATCCCTGCAAAGCGAACGTCGGGGTAACGGGCTTGCAGGGCCGGCCGCGCCGGCCCGTCACCGACGACCAGCTTCCTGCCCGGCAGCGGCGTGGCGAGAAATGCCTCGACATTCTTTTCGATGGCCACCCGCCCCACGAACACGAAGGTCGGCGCGTCCGTCGCCGGCCGATCGGGATTCGGGCGAAAACGGAGCGTGTCCACGCCGCGGGACCACCGGCGAAGGTTCCGGAAACCGCGTGCTCGCAGCGCCAGTTCCATGGATGACGTGGCGACCATGGTGTGCGCAGCAGCGCCGTGGAACCAGCGCAGGTAGCGGTAGGACACGTCCAGCGGCAAGGGCCAACGGGCTCGAAGATATTCCGGGAAGCGCGTGTGGTAGGACGTGGTGAAGCGCATTCCCAGTCTGAGACAACTGGCGCGCGCCGCATGGCCCAGAGGGCCCTCGGTGGCGATATGCACCGCTTCGGGCACGACGCGGCAGAAAGTCGCATCGACTTCGCGTTGCGCGAGCACGGCGAGTCGGATTTCGGGGTAGCTCGGACAGGCGATCGTGCGGAACCGCTCGGGCGAGATACGCTCGACCGTGATTCCCATCGCGACGAGCTCCCGACAGGTTTCGCGCAGCGTGTTGACTACGCCGTTCGTCTGCGGCTCCCAGGCATCGGTGACCAGCAACAGTCGCATCGGCAATACGTTCAACCGCGGATGTTGCAGCGCCGTGAAGGTTTGTCTGCAGAAGTTTGAAATCTTTGAGATCCGCCATGTGGGCCGTGCCGTTCGAAAAAACGCCGGTTTAACGCCGCTGAAACGAAATCGACACAGCGAGTTCACGGACCGAGCAACACAATCCCGTCGAGTCAGGAAACCAATGCGCGAGGAGAGCGGGAAATGAACGATCGAGACGAGTCGGCGACGAATCTTTCGAACAACCCGGAGATGGGCGCCATCATTGCCCGTCGCATGCTGTTGAAGGGCGGCGCGGGTCTGGCCGCGGTTTCCCTGTTCGGCGCGCTGTCGGGTTGCGGGAGCGAGAGCAACCCGATTGCTGCCGTCCCGACGAGCGGTGCCTCTGCAGCCGGCAGCAGTGCCGCGCCGGCGCGTGTCACGGCGCTTGGTTTCAATGCGGTCGCCAAGAGCGTCAGCGACGCGATTTCCCTGCCCAACGGTTACTACGCCACGGTCCTGTTGCGCCTCGGCGATCCGATCAAGGCCGGTACGCCGTTCTATCGCAACGACGGCTCGGACCCCGGCAATACCTACGACAGCCGTATCGGCGATCACGGTGATGCACTCGATTACTTTGGTCTAGGCAGCGATGGCAGGTATTCGTCGACGGCGACCGATCGCGGGCTGCTGGTGATGAATCACGAGGCGATCACGCCGATCTTCCTTCACCGTGCCGGGCCCACGATCGTCAACGGCGCGCGTACCGTCGCCGACGAAGTCCTGAAGGAGTTCTACGTCCACGGCGTCTCGATCACGGAGGTTGTCAAGATCAACGGCGAGTGGACCTACAAGCAGGACTCGAACTTCAACCGCCGCGTCCACACGCTGACCGAAACCGAGATCTCCGGGCCGGCCCGCGGATCACGGATGATGGTTACCAAGTTCTCCAAGGACGGCACCCGGACCCGCGGCACGGTCAACAATTGCGCACACGGCATCACCCCCTGGGGAACCTACCTCGCCTGCGAGGAAAACTGGGCGGGATACTTCCGGCGCGTGACCGCTACCGACAACCCGCGGCGGAGCGCCAAGGAGCTGGTTTCCTTTGCGCGCTACGGGGTGGCTGGCACGGGCCGTGAACTCTGGGCCACGGTGACTCCAGATACCCCGGACGATCTCTATGGACGGTGGAACGCGGAAGTCCGCGGCACCTCGGTCGATGGTTCCGACGACTATCGCAATGCGCCGAACACCTACGGTTGGAACGTGGAGATCGACCCGTTCACGCCCGCTTCTGTACCGAAGAAGCGCACGGCGATGGGTCGTTTCGCGCACGAGGGTGCGTGGGTCGCGAAGGCCGAAGCCGGCAAGCCGATCGTTTATTACATGGGTTGTGACTCGCGCAACGAATACATCTACAAGTACGTCTCCACCGCCCTTTGGGATCCCGCTGACGCAACGCGTGGCCTTGCTGCCGGCGACAAGTACCTGGACAACGGCAAGCTGTATGCGGCGATTTTCAACGACGACGGCACCGGTCGATGGGTTGAGCTGACCTTCAACGTCGGCGCGGTGAACTCCGGCAACGCCGGCTATTCCTTTGCCGACCAGGCCGACGTGCTGGTGAACGCCCGCCTCGCCGCCGACGCTGCAGGCGCCACGAAGATGGACCGGCCCGAGTGGGGCGCCGTCGATCCGTTCACCGGCGCCGTCTACATGACCCTCACGAACAACA
>JBIKVA010000092.1:0-9298 GCA_044357085.1 Steroidobacteraceae bacterium
GGATCGACCGACTTCCCGAGGACGAGCGCAGCGTGCTGCAGTGGCTCGCGGCTTTCGGAAAGCTGATCGAAGGCGCCGAACTCGCGACACTGGTCGACCTGCCGGTCGATGCGGTGAAGACCGCTCTTGCCGCGCTGCAGAGGCGAGGCTTGGTGCGCATGATCGTCGACGACGCCGGCTCGCGGTACAACACGGCCAATGCGGGCGTCGCCGCGGCGGCCTATCGCTCGTTGCTGAAGAACGACCGCTCGCGACTGCATGCCCGAATCTGCGACCGTCTGCAGGGCCGGCCGCCCTCGCCGGGACTCGACACGTCCATTGCGCGCCACGCGGAGAGAGCAGGCCGATCGGGCATTGCGGCACGCAGCTACGCCAAGGCGGGTCGCAGCGCACTGGCGCGTCTCGCCTATGCGGAGAGCATCATCCTGCTGCGCCACGCGCTGCGGCTCGGCGAGCAAGCGGACGAACCGCTGCACCACGACGAATTGCTGCAAACGGCGCTCGCCTTGCGAGACGCGTTGTTTGCCCTCGCCGAATTCGAGGAAGCCGGTTTGCTGCTCGATCGCGCAGCCGCATGGTGCGGGAGTGATGCCGACCGGAATCAGCTCAGCCGCTTCAGGATCACCAACCTGATCGCGCTGGGTCGGTTGGAGCAGGCACGGTCTTCAGCGATCGAACTGCTGACGGGGATCGACGCCGCTGCGGACCCGGTGCTGGTATCCGACGTGCTGCTCCTGCTGGGGCAGATCCACGCTTCGCTGGGTCGTTACGACCTCGCGCTCGATGCGCTGCAACGTCTGCTGAGTCTCGATGTGACCAAGGAATCGGCGATCCGCAAGGCGGAGCTCAGCCGCGGCCTCGCCACCATGTGGTGCCTGTGGTGCGCATCGGAGCTCGGTCGTTTCGAAGAGTGCACCGCGTGGATGTTGCAGGCGCAGTCTGACCTCGACACGCAGCGCCCCGACATCTTCCGGATCCTGGCCGGGATCGGCACCGGCTTGTTCTGGCTGCGCTTCGGCGAGCATGACCTGGCTGCCGACACGCTGCGTAGCGTGCTGCCCCTGACCGATTCGGTGGAAACATCGGCGTGGTACCCCGCGGTCGCCTCGCCGCTGGGCGTGGCGCTGGTTCGCATGGGCAAGCCGGCGGAGGCGCTCGAACTGCTGCAGGCGGCGATCGAGCGCACGCCTTCCGGGGGTGCCGGGCTCGGGCGTGCGCAGCGCCTCGCCAACCTCTCCGAATGCCTCGGTGCGGTCGGCGAGTTGATCCGCGCCGAATCGCTGGCCCGCGAGGCCTGTGTCCTCGCGGTTCGCACCAAGGAAGCGGCCGCCGAGGCCTACGCCCGCTTCACTCTGGCTTCGATACTGTATCGCTGTGGCCGGATACCGGAGGCCAAGTCCGAACTCGAAGCTGCGAGATCCCTGGCGCAGCGGCTGGCGATGTCGCCACTGGCCGCGGATATCGAGGCGTTTTCGCGCAGCCTCGCCGACGGCTAGGCGAGGGTCTTCAGATATTCGCGGAACGAGCGACCGGGACGACCCATGATTCTTTGAAAGGTGTCGGTCGCATGGCCCGGGGTGCTGCCGTTGGCGATCTCGGCGAACAGCCTGGCGACGGCATCCGAGTGCCACTGGTTGCGGTGGAAGGGGCGGATCGCCTCCTGGAAGGCCTTCGGGTCGCAGTCGTCATAGGCGACGGGCTGCCCGATGGTTTCGCCGATGGCGCGGGCGATGTCCTCGAAATTCATGACCGGGTCGGGACCCGTGATGTCGTAGCACTGGCCGTGATGACGCGCGGAATCCGCATCGGTCAGCACGTGCGCGATGAATTCGCCCGCTTCCTGGTTGTCGGTCAGCGCCACCGTTCCCCGCCCCATGGGCATGGACAACTTGCCTCCCGCCCTCGCGGCCTTCACCGAACCGCGGAAATTCTGCATGTAGAAACTCGGCCGCACGAAGGTCCACCTCATGCCCGAGCCGATGATGGCGTCCTCGGCAGCGATATGCGCAAGCGGGATCGGACTCGTGGTGCCGCGGATGGCCTCGGGTGACGAGAGCTTGATGATCCACGGCAGCCCGGCATCACGCGCGATCCGGATGAACGACAACTCGAGCCGCTCCTGGGTTTCGCCGTTCGGCAGCACCAGCAGGGCGCGGTCCACGCCGGCGAGCGCCCGTGCGACCGATGCGGGGTCCTCGAGGTCGCCCTGGAAGAGCTCGACTCCCTGCTCGGCCCAGGCAGCGGCCTTGGCCTTGTCGCGAACCAGTGCGCGTACGCGTGCGCCTCGTGCCAGCAATGCCCGCGCAGTCGCGCCGCCGATGTTCCCGGTGATGCCCGTGAGCAGAATCATGTCGTCCCCCGCTTGCAAACTTGATCTATCGGTTTCGGCCTTCTGAGTTTGGCCGTGAGACATCGTACACGCAGCCCATGGGCGATGGTGCGACGCATGGACGGATTACCGGGCTGTGGACTGAGGGTCGCCGGCCGGCGCGAATGGTTTGGTATAGTCGCTTCGCCGTGCCGTCACAATTTTTGACGTCGGGTATCAGGGCACTCCATGATTTCCAACAGCCTCGCGCGCCGCTGCCGGCGCCAAGCCGCCGCCGTCGCCGTCATCGTGCTGGCCTTTTGTCACCGTTTGCCGGCGGCGCCGCTGACGCTCGAGGCGGCGCTCGACCGCGTCATCGCTTCCCACCCTGACCTTCGGACCTTCGGGCCGCGCGCGCAGGTTCTGGAAAACGAAGCCTTGCTGGCTGCGCTGCCGCGCGAGAACACGCTCGGGCTCGTGGTCGAGAATGCGGTGGGTGCCGGCGACTTCCGTGGCTTCGACGCCGCCGAGACCACCCTGACCCTGGCGGGCGTTCTGGAGCGTGGCGGCAAGCGCGAGGCACGCCGCGCGATGGCGGCCGCGCGTCTCGATGAACTCGGCGTCGAGCGCGCGGGAGTGCAGTTCGACATCCTCGCCGAAACGGCGCGCCGCTATCTCGAAGTGGTCGCCTGGCAAGCACGTCAGCCGCTCGCCGAGGAACAGCTCGCGCAGCGCGAACGCATGGCGGATGCTGCACGCCAAAGATTCACCCAGGGCGCGGCGCCGGAAGCCGCCGCGCTGCGGGCCGAGGCCGATGTTGCCGAGGGGAAGGCGGTGCTGGCCGGTTCCCGGATGGCTGCGGAGGTCGCGGGCAGGCGTCTAGCACTGATGTGGGGCGAGACTGCACCGGCTGCGATCGAGGTGATCGCTCCGCCGCAGGAACTGCCGGCCTTGCCGGATTTTCCGGAGTTCAGGAAGCGTCTGCCGGCTGCGCCCGAGTTGGCGCGGTTTGCGACGACGGAGCGGATTCGCGATGCGCGGGTACGCCTCGCAGTGTCCGCGCGAACCGCCGATCTCGAGTGGCAGCTCGGCGTGCGGCACTTTGCAGCGGGCGGCGATCTGGCGCTGGTCGGCGGCGTGAGCATGGCCCTCGGGGCGGCGCGGCGCGGTCGTCTGGAGGAATCGTCGGCGCGAGCGGAACTCGCCTCGCTGGAACTCGAGCGGCGCTCGGTCGAGATGCAGCTCGAGGCAGCGCTGCTCGAGGCCTGGTCGCAGGCGGGTGCTGCAGAGATGCGGGTCAGGACTGCCGAGCAAGAAGTGCTGCCACGACTGCGCCAGGCCGCCGAGAATGCCGAGAAGGCATACCGGGCGGGTGCAGTGGGTTACCTCGAGTGGGCCGAGATCCGTAACGCGATCGAGGCAACGCGGGGAGCTGCACTCGATGCCCGGCTCGACTGGCGCCGGGCGATGATCGAAATCCAGCGGCTCACCGCCGAGCCGGTCGTTGGCGCTCGCTGAGGGAGAAAACATGCGTTTCAGGGTGCTTCCGCTCTTCGTTCTGCTCGGCATCACGCTGTCGGCCTGCGGCCAGCATGAAGACGAGGCGGCCCACGGACATGCCGGTGACAGCCATGAAGAAGCGCCGGAAGGACCGAACGGCGGGCGACTGCTGACCCGGGACGACATCGCGGTGGAACTGAAGATCGTCGACCAGACGAACGGCTCGACGCGTTTCGTGGCCTGGGTGACGAAGGCCGGCAAGCCGCTGTCGCAGGGCGTCGAGGGCGTCACGGTACGCACCGAGCGTCTTGGCGGGGAGCGCGAAGTCTTCGACCTCGCGCCCCGCGACGGCAGGTTCGCGGCCGGCATGGCGGTTCGCGAGCCGCACAGTTTCGTCGTCACGGTCGCAACGCGTATCGACGGCCGTGCGCTGGAGTGGTCGTTCGACTCCTTCGAAGGTCGTGTCAGCATCGACGCGGCGATCGCCAAAGAGGCCGGGATCTCGGTGGCTCGGCTCGGCGCGGGGTCGATCCGCGAAACCGTCGACGTGCCGGGCGTCGTGAGGCCGCTCGAGTCGGCGACCGCAAAGGTGAGCGCCCGGTTTCCCGGGGTGGTGAGATCGGTCGCCGTCCGTCCGGGAGATCGGGTTGCAGCGGGCAGCGTGCTGGCAGTCATCGACAGCAACGCCAGTCTCGCCGCCTACCGGCTGACCGCACCGATCAGCGGCACCATCATCCACCACGATGCGGCGGTCGGCGACGCGGTTGGTGAGCAGACCCTCTTCGAGATCGCCGACACCGGGCGGATGCAGGTAGAACTGCATCTATTCGGTAATGCGGCACAGCGAACCCGTCCCGGAGCCAAGGTCCGGGTGCAGCGTCTGCTCGACGAGGTCGTGGCCGATACCGAGATTTCCCGTGTCCTGCCCGACGTCGACGTACGCAGCCAGAGCGTGCTGGCGCGGGCCGCCATCCGCAACGACGACGGGCTGTGGCGTCCGGGGTCGGCCGTGCAGGCCGAGATCGAGTTGTCGCGGGTCGAAGTACCGCGTGCCATGCCGGCAGATGCCCTGCAGACATGGCGGAACATGCCGGTCGCATTCATTCGCGTCGGTGACATCTATGAAGTGCGGCCGGTCGTTACCGGCCGCCGCGACAGCAGGTTCGTCGAGGTGCTCGACGGTCTCAAAGCCGGGGACGAGATCGTGGTCGGTCAGAGTTATCTGATCAAGGCCGATATCGAAAAGTCCGGCGCCACCCACGACCACTAGTCCGCCGCGATGCTCGAGTCCCTGGTCCGCTACTCGATCCGTCATCGCTGGGTGATGCTCGGCATCACCGCGCTGCTTGCCGCGCTCGGTGTCTTCAGCCTGCTGCGGCTGCCCATCGACGCCGTACCCGACATCACGGACGTGCAGGTGCAGATCAACACCGAAGCGGCGGGCTATTCGCCGCTCGAGGTAGAGCAGCGCATCACCTACCCCGTGGAGACGGCCCTCGCGGGGCTGCCGCGTGTTGCCTATACGCGGTCGCTGTCGCGCTATGGCCTGTCGCAGTTGACCGTCGGCTTCGAGGACGGCACCGATATCTATTGGGCGAGGCAGCAGATCGCCGAACGGTTGCAGGCCGCATCGGCGCAACTGCCGGACGGCGTGGATCCCTCCATGGGGCCCATCGCCACCGGACTCGGCGAGATCTTCATGTACACCGTCGATGCTGCATCGGGGTCGGCGGTGACGCCGACGGAACTGCGCACGGCCAACGACTGGATCATCAAGCCGCAGTTACGCACCGTGCGCGGGGTGGTCGAGGTCAACACCGTCGGCGGCTTCGTCCGCGAGATCCAGGTGGCTCCGGACATGCGTCGCCTCGGCGCGCTCGATCTCACGCTCGACGACCTGATCCGCGCGATCGAGCGCAACAATGCCAACGTCGGCGCGGGGTACATCGAGCGCAGCGGCGAGATCTATCTCGTGCGCGTGCCTGGACAGATCGGCAGGTTGCAGGACATCGACGAGATCCCGGTGGCTACCCGCGATGGGGCGGTCATCCGTGTGGCCGACGTCGCGACTGTCCAGGAAGGGCGCGAACTGCGCACCGGCGCGGGCACCGAAGACGGCGAAGAAGTCGTGCTCGGCACCGTGATCATGCTGACGGGCGAAAACAGTCGCGACGTCGCCCGTGCGGTACGCGAACGTATCGAGGACATCCAGCCCTCGTTGCCGGCTGGCGTCGTGCTGCGTCCGACCTACGACCGGACCAACCTGGTCGACCAGACCATCCGTACCGTCGCCACCTCGCTCGCCGAGGGCGCGCTGCTCGTCGTGGCGGTGCTGTTCCTGCTGCTTGGCAACATCCGTGCCGCGTTGATCACTGCGGCAGTGATCCCGTTGTCGATGCTGCTCACCGCGACCGGCATGCTGCGCGCCGGCATATCCGGCAACCTGATGAGCCTCGGCGCGCTCGACTTCGGCTTGATCGTCGATGGCGCGGTGATCATCATCGAGAACTGCCTGCGACGCTTCGGCCTCGCGCAGCAGGAAAAGGGGCGCACCCTCAGTCGCGAGGAGCGGATCGAGATGGCTGCCACGGCCACCGTCGAGGTGATTCGTCCGAGCATCTTCGGCGTCGGCATCATCACGGCAGTCTATCTGCCGATCTTCGCGCTGGAGGGTGTCGAGGGGCGGATGTTCCATCCGATGGCGTTCACGGTCGTGTTCGCCCTCACCGCCGCGATGCTGCTGTCGCTGACCTATGTTCCGGCGATGGTCGCCATCGGCTTGACCGGCAAGGTCGCGGTCGACGAGCGCAAGTTCATGCACACGCTGCGCGAACGTTACGCCGCCGGGCTCGAGATCGCGCTGGCGCGGCGCCGCGCGCTCGTCATCGCTTCGCTGCTGCTCGTCGGCGCGACGGCTGCGCTGGCGACGCGGATGGGCAGCGAGTTCGTTCCGACCTTCGACGAAGGCGACTATGCCTTGCACGCGCTGCGCATCCCTGGAACCTCGCTGTCGCAGTCGGTGACGATGCAGCGTCAACTCGAGCGCCGGATCGCCACGCTCCCTGAGGTCGATCACGTCTTCAGCAAGGTGGGAACAGCGGACCTGGCCAACGATCCGATGCCGCCGTCGGTGGCCGACACGTTCATCATCTTCAAGCCGCGTAGCGAGTGGGCCGATCCGCGCAAGCCGCAGAGCAAGGTCATCGAGCAGATCCAGGCCGTGATCGCCACGGTTCCCGGCAACAATTACGAGCTGACCCAGCCGATCCAGATGCGTTTCAACGAACTGATGACGGGCGTCCGCTCGGACGTTGCCATCAAGGTATTCGGCGACGATCTCGACGTGGGACTCGGGCTCGCCGAACAGGTGCAGGCCATCGTCGCGGACATTCCCGGCGGTGAGGATCCGCAGGTGGAACAGGTGACAGGCCTGCCGGTGCTGGTCGTGGAGCCCGACCGTGCGGAGCTCGCCCGTCTCGGGCTGTCGATCACGGACGTACAGGACGTGGTGCGCGCTGCAGTGGGTGGTGCCGTCGCCGGCACGTTCTACGAAGGCGACCGCCGTACCCCCATCGTCGTGCGCTTGCCGGAGTCGATCCGGGGTGACGTCGAGGCGCTCCGCAACCTGATGATCCCGATCGCTGCGGCTGCGGGAATCCCGCGCGCGGTGCCGCTGCGCGAAATCGCCGACGTCGAAGTCCGTGTCGGTCCGAACCAGATCAACCGCGAGGACGGCAAGCGTCGCGTGGTGGTCACCGTCAACGTCACCGGGCGGGACCTGGGGTCTTTCATCGACGAGGCGAGGACGCGGATCGAGGCGGAAGTGAAGTTGCCCGCCGGCTACTGGATCGACTACGGCGGGACTTTCGAGCAACTCAGTTCCGCGACGCAGCGCTTGTCCATCGTGGTGCCTTTCACGTTGCTGCTGATCCTGGGGCTGCTCTTCATGGCGTTCGGGTCCGGCAGGGACACTCTCATCGTGTTCTCGGGTGTACCGCTTGCGCTCACCGGGGGCGTGATCGCCCTGCTTGCAAGAGATCTGCCTTTGTCGATCTCGGCGGGCGTCGGGTTCATCGCGCTGTCCGGCATCGCCGTCCTCAACGGTATCGTCATGATCAGCTTCATCCGCGAGTTGCGCGTCGCCGGCAAGCCGATCGCAGCCGCCATCCGCGAAGGAGCGATCACCCGGCTGCGACCCGTGCTGATGACAGCGATGGTGGCGAGCCTCGGTTTCGTGCCGATGGCGCTGTCGATCGGGGCCGGAGCCGAAGTGCAGCGGCCGCTGGCCACCGTCGTGATCGGCGGTGTCATTTCCTCGACCCTGCTGACGCTCTTCGTGCTTCCGGCGCTGTACAGCTTGCTGCACCGGGCGGATGAGAGCCGCGACGTGGTGCTGCGCGGCTGAGGTGAAAGCGCGATTCAGTGCAGCCAGCGCTTGATCGCCTCGAACCAGAGCACGCTGGTGCTGCCGACGGCGATGGCTGCCAGTGCCTGCGGCGTCGACACGGCTTCGAAGGAAAACAGCGAGCTCACCGCCGGAACCCCCAGCGCGATTGCAAGCAATGCCGCGCTTGCGGCGCTGACGACGGCAAAAGCGGTGTTCCGCTCGCGCAGCATGGCCAGCGCCGACTCTGTCAGGGAGCGGTTGACCAGAATCAGCGCCAGCACGGCGGTCACCAGCGTGATGAAAACGGTCGCCCGCAGCGTCCCCGCGGAGGCGGTCGCATCGCTGCCATCGGCATGGAGCCAAAGAAAAACACCCAGACAGCCACCGAGGATGGCCATGCCTTGAATCAGGCCGGTAGCCACCATGCGGGTCGAAAACAGCCGCGCTTGCGGATCGCGTGGCGGACGGCGCATCACGCCTGGTTCGGCGCGTTCGCCCTCGAACACCATTGCGCAGGCGGGGTCGATGATGAATTCGAGAAAGACGATGTGTACCGGCAGCAGCAACAGGGGCCAATACCCCGAAAGCACCGGGATCATCGAAAGACCTGCTATCGGAACGTGCACGGCCAGAATGAATACGCTCGCCTTGCGGATGTTGTCGTGGATCCGCCGTCCGAGACCCACCGCTGTGACGATCGACGAAAATGCATCATCCAGCAGCACGAGATCGGCTGCTTCGCGGGCAACATCGGTACCTCGCCGACCCATCGCGATGCCGATGTCCGCCGATTTCAGGGCAGGTGCGTCGTTCACCCCGTCACCGGTCATGGCCACCACTTCGCCGCGGCGCTTGAGGGCGTTGACGAGGCGCAATTTCTGTTCCGGGCGGATGCGTGCGAACACATTGGTCGCGCTGACGCGTAGTGCAAGCGCGGCATCATCGAGGGCGTCCAGTTCGCTGCCGGTGAGCGTGGCCTGCGGCCGCTCGAGACCCGCTTCGCGGGCTATGGCTGCGGCGGTGACCGGATAGTCGCCCGTGATCATCACGACGCGGATTCCGGCACTGCGGCAAGCGGCCACGGCATCCGGAACCTCGGGGCG